>CACWOL010000057.1:5236-18301 GCA_902762495.1 uncultured bacterium
AGCATACGAGACCTCCGTTCACGCCGATGACCTGTCCGGTGATGTAGTCCGAATACGGTCCGGCGAGGAAGGACACGACGGAGGCGACTTCCTCCGGCGCGCCTTTGCGACCGAGCGGGATGAGCGGCAGGAGCTTGGTCATATCCAGATCGCGTGTCATTTCCGTGTCGATCACGCCGGGCGCGACCGCGTTCACGAGGATGTTTCTGCGGCCGAGCTCTCCGGCGAGCGCCTTCACCGCGCCGATGAGGCCTGCTTTCGCGGCGGAGTAATTGACCTGGCCGGGACGCCCGACCTGGCCGGACGCGCTGCTGATCACGATGATGCGGCCTTTCTTGGCGGAGATGAGCGGCTGGACCAGCGGCTGGACGCAGTTGTAGAAGCCGTCGAGCCCGGTCCGGATCACGTCGTCCCACTCCGCCGAGGTCATCCAGGCGAAAAGATCGTCGCGGGAGATTCCGGCGTTGTAGACCACCGCGAACGGCGGTTTGTCGGCGAAAAGCTCCGTGATGACGCGGATGCTTTCCGCTCGGTCGGTCACGTCGAGCGAGACCGGCAGGAAGGAGTGTCCGAGCGCCTCGATCTGCGCGCGCAGGCCGTCGAGACGCGCCGTGTCGCCGCGGCAGGTCGCCGCGACGTCGAAGCCGTCCTGAGCCAGACGCAATGCGGTCGCATACCCGATCCCGCGGGATGCGCCGATGATGAAAGCGAGACGATCCGATGCCATAAAACGAAAAAGCTCCAAAAAATGAAATGCCAGCGCAGTGTGCGTGCGTCGCGTATGTATCTATATACTGTAACACTCTTTTTCCTTTTTTCAACCGGAAGACGCGGAATCTTTTTCGCCTTTTCCGAAAAAGGGAGCGGAAAACGGGTGCAAAAAAGCTGAAAAGAGACAGATGGCTTATTCTACGGGAAAGAACATGGACTGCGTGGCGGCGTTCGTCCTGCGGCGGAAGACGCGGCCCGGAATGCCCTGTTTCGAGTAGGTCGGACGGCCCATGAAATTGACGTGGTTTCGGATGGCGAGCGGACCGAACGGACCGCGCAGGACTTCGACGAAGTCGAACCGGTAACGGCGGTTCGCGGCGGCGTCGCCGAGGTCGTGCAGGAACGAGATCGCGGCACGGAAATTGCGGCGTTTCTGGGCGTCGGAGAGTTCGCGCCACGGTTCGGGCCGTCTGCCGAACTGGCGCAGGTGGCAGTACCGAGTCTTCACCTCGACGAACACGAACGCCGCGCCGTCGAGGCAGACCAGGTCGAGTTCGCCATATGGCGTGCGGCAGTCGCGCAGCAGGACCGTGTATCCCAGTTGCCCGAGCAGCCGTGCGGCGTCGCGTTCTCCGGCCGCGCCGAGACGTTTCCGCCAGGAGCGTTTCCGAGCGGACTGCCGGGGCGCGGATGCGTCTGTTCCGTCGTCAGGCATCTTTCGGGAGGCGCTTGAAGAGCCCCCAGAGGTCGTCGCCGATGAAGAACGTGCCGAGCGTGTCGAATCCGCCGGTGAACCGGCTGAGAAGGACCGCCGTGACCTCGTTGAAATCGCGGGACGGGAGCTTGGAGAACACGAATTTCGCGGCCGAGTCGTCCTCTTCCGCGGGGCATTCGTTGAACACGAAGAGGATCTGGCGTCCGATGGGGCAGACCCCGGTGAAGCGAACCGGTTTCAGGCGGTGCGCCGCCTTTTCGAGCGCCTTGCCTGCGGCCTCCTCGTCGAACAGGATGTCGTCTTCGCTGAGCGGTACGATCTTGATCATTTTCCGAACGCTTTCGTTTGACCGGGTTGAATGGGTTCCGTTACGGGATTCGCGCGGAAATATTCCACCGCGTCGGCATCGTCGACGACGCGGCGGGGTGAGATCTCGACGAGCGCGGCGGGCGTGCCGTCCGCGTTGCGCGGGACCTGGACTCCTGCGAGGCCGAGACGGCGCGCGTCGCGTTCCACGAGCATGGCGCGGCAGGATTCGGCGGAGTCCACGCCGGTGGCGTTCTTGGTCGGGCCGAACATCTCCTTGCGGGAGCCCTCCACCACGATGGCGCGTTCCGCCATCGGGAGCGCGTCGAAGATGAACGATTCGAGCTTGACCGCGTTCGTGGATTCGGGTTTCACGACCGTGCCGTCGGCGGCGAGGAACGGGACCTTCTTGTCCGCGCGGTGCCACGGGAGTTTCAGCGTGCCGTCCTGCGTGAGCGATTCGACGAACGAACGGCTGATGATGTGGATGGCGGGGCTGCCGGAGAGGAACGCAAGCGTCCCGTCCGGGTTGAGGCGTTCGGCGAGCTCCAGCGGCATGTCGCTGTATTCGATCACGTGCAGGCGGCCGCCGGAGAGGCAGAAGTTGCCGAGTTTTTCGGTCGGGCAGGTCTTCGGCAGCATGCGGCTGCTGATCTGCGAGCCTTCCAGGATGTGCAGGCCGATGAACAGCGGATCGGCGATCGGCACGAGCGGATTGTCCACCTGGAAATACGAGAGGTACTCCACGCCGTCGGCGGCCATGCGGTCGAGGCAGCCGGACGCCCGGAGCGCCAGCAGCGTGCCGCCGTGCCCGTTCGGGGAGAGCGCGAGGGAATCCTTCGCGCCGATGATGAGCTTGCCGTCAAGCCCGATGGCGGGCATGGTGCCCTGCACGAAGAATCGGACCTGGCCGTCGGCAAGCCCGAAGAACTTGTTCTTCTCGAAGAACTCCTTCGTCGGGGCGGCGTTCAGCTCGCTGCACATGATGTACCAGGTGAGCGGCGCGCCGTATTTTTCCGAGATGCGGCCGATGGATTCGGCGAAATACTGGAAGAGCGTCTTATGCAGGACGGGCGTGATCGGGTAGGTGCCCTTCGGACCGTCGAATCCGAGGCGCGTGCCCTGTCCGCCCGCGACCGTGAGCGCCGCGACTTTGCCCGCGCGGAGGACTTCCACGCCCTTCGCTGTCGCCTCGGCGTACAGCTTCTCCTGTTCGGCGGTCTTCGCCGGGAACGGGAAGAACGGAGCGGGCGCGAGGTCGGCGGGGATGGCGGTCTCCGGGCGTTTGAGGACGTATCCGGCGATGAGGCCGGGGAGGGCTTCCCAGTCGATCACGCTGAACTGGGCTTCGAGTTTGGCCTGCGCCGCGGCGTCGGCGGCGTCGTAATGCGCGAGCAGATGCGCCTGACCGGCGGCTTCGATGCGTTTTCTAAGTGCTTCCTGCATGATTTTCCTCCTGAAAAATGAGTTTGTTTCGTTGTCGTTCGGATTAATATACATCCTGAATCCGCAACAATCAAACGCGCACGCGTTTTTTCGGAGCGAAACCTTCTGAATGATGTGTTAATGCCGCGGCATCAATAGATCCGACGGGGCGAGCCGGTCATTCAATGCGGACATATTGTTTTGTCTGCACGCATTGGGATTCACGGCGTTCAGGCGTTCCACTGTTTCCTGATCCAGCGATTTGCAACCGGAAAAGGCGCCGTCTTCGATGGTTTCCAGACTGTCCGGGAATGTCACGTGTTTCAGATTGGAGCATCTACTGAACGCGCCGGAAGGGATCACTTCCACGCTTGGGGGGATCGTGAGCTCAGTCAGGCCGGAGCAGTTCGCAAACGCATTGTTGCCGATTGACGTGACGCTCGGGGGAATCGCGAGCGTGCCTGTCAAGCCGGAGCAGTACGCAAACGCATTGTTGCCGATGGTTGTGACGCTCGGGGGAATCGCGAGTGTGCCTGTCAGCCCCTTGCAGCCGTAAAAGGCACTTCCGTTGATGAGCGTGACGCCCGGGGGGATCGTGAGCCCTGTCAGGCTGGAGCATCTCCTGAACGCGCCGAAAGGAATCACTTCCACGCTTGGGGGGATCGTGAGCTCAGTCAAGCCGGAGCAGTTCTCAAACGCCATTTTGCCGATGGCTGTGACGCTCGGGGGAATCGCGAGCGTGCCTGTCAAGCCGGAGCAGTTCTCAAACGCGTTGTCGCCGATGGACGTGACGCTCGGCGGGATCGTGAGCCCTGTCAAGCCGGAGCAGCCCTTAAATGCACTTCCGTTGATGAGCGTGACGTTCGGCGGAATCGTGAGTGTGCCTGTCAGCCCCTTGCAGCCGTAAAAGGCGCCATATTTGATTATCCGCAGAGAGTCCGGCAATTCCACGTGCTTCAGGTTGAAGCATTCAAAAAACGCCTCCGTATCGATCACATCGAGACCATCCGGCAGACAGATCTCCGTGATGCTGTCGCAACCCTCAAAGGCATGGGGCACGATAATCTTCACATCCGGGGCGATCTCGCACGGGCCATCCGGCGGCGATACGCAGGAAATGAGTTTGGAACCGTCCTTCGAATAAAGGATTCCGTCCTCGAAGCGGAAGAAGGGATAATCGTCCGGCACGATGAGGGCGCATCGGGTCCCGCTGAACGCATTGCCGGAGATGGTTTGAAGGCGTTTGCCGATCGTAAGGGGCGGCAGACTGCGGCAGCCTTGAAACGCGCGACTTCCTATGCGTGTCAAGCTGTCCGGTAGGTTGAGTTCGGACAAGTTGGCGCAATTCAGAAATGCCTTCTCGCCGATCGTTTCGATTCCGTCCGGGAGCGTGACCTTTTTCAAGCTGGTGCAGTCGGCAAACAGGCCCGAGCTGACGTTCGGCGACGGAACGATCGAACCTGCGGACAGCAGGCGTTGTTCTTCCTCTCCGGGCAGATGCTTCGCCATCCCCGCCGGGAGCCGGATTTCTTCAAGCAAGGCGCAATTCTTGAAGACTCCATCACCGATCCACTCCACGGAGTCGGGAATGTCCACGGCCCGCAACGCGGTACAGCCGCTGAAAGCGCTGTTTCCGATTACTTTCACCCCGTCCAGGATCACGACCTCGCGCAGCCCGGTGCAGTTTTCGAACGTGAGGCCGCCGATCCACTTCACGCTCCCCGGGATCACGATCCTGCGCAGACTGCGACATTCCCTGAACACGCCGACGCCGTTGGCTAAGCCGTTGCCTATCTGTTCCACGGAGCCGGGAATATTGATATCCGTCAGTTTGCCGCAACTCCCGAACGCGCCGTCGCCGATCTTCTTCACGCTGCCGGGGATCCGGACGCTGCGGAGGTCGTCGCGGATACCGCTATTGCAAAACGCATTTATGCCGATTTCCTCCGCGCCCTCGGGGATGATGCAGTGCCGGTAGCCCAGGTACGGGATAAGCCAGTCCCAATGCCATTTTTTGATCAGGACCGAACCGTAAATATATTCCCCCAGACGCGAGCGCGACGGTCCGGTCGGCGTCCCGACGACCTTTGTCCCTGCCGGGACCCGGTACACATACATATAGTCCGTGAACGCGTGAAACAGAGCAGTGGGGAGAAACAACAGCAGGAAGATCAGGATAAACGGCCTGATCCTGTCGATGAGCGATTCGCGTGGCGCTTCGTCTTTCGCCTGTGCCCCGGCAAGTTCGGTTTGCGGTTTGTTGCTGCTCATAACGGGCTTGTTTCCTTTGTTCAATAGAATTCCTTCAGTTCCCGGTCGCCCTTCTCGGGGTTCAGGTACACGTTATAGTAAATAAACGCCCGGAAATCGTCGCCGAGTTCGCCGGAGTCGACTTCCTTCGCCCGGCCGTCTATCGTGCCGCCAAACATAAAAAGAATCTTGGCATATCGTCCGCCGACCCGCAGGAACGCAAACCGGTAAGGCGAATACCATGTCGTTTTGATCGTTTCGCCGTAGTCCCAGATGCGGACGATCTCCTCAATGGGAATCGCGATCTCCCGGCGCGTATAGCCGTCCTCCGGGGCCAGCTCCATGAAATGGTCCTGCATACGACTTTGTGCGGCGCTGCAATCCCTTATGATCTGCTTGTGCAGGTCGTGGACCTCGTGCATCTCCCCGGAGTAGTCATTCCACTTCCGAATTTTTCCGTCGAAATGGTTCTGTTCCGCCAGGGATTTCCCCTCTTCGAACAGGACGAAGCCGTCGTTCGGGTCGTCGGAGTGGAGCCGGATGAGGAAGATCGCGGGATATTTCACGGTTTCCCCCCTGGAATCGACGGCGCCGGGGAACTCCTTCGTGACGATTTCGCCGTTTTCGTCCCGCAGGAAATCCAGCTCCAGATATTGGGATTCATCCGGTTTCTGACCGAAGGGGACGAAGGTATATTCCGGCATGACGGGTTTTGAGCTGCGGAATGCCAGAACACGGCGTTCTTTCCTCTTCATATCGTATCGCAGATCAGTAGCTTCATAAAGGTGCTGCAGAGTCCGCAGCCGGATCGGCGGATGCGCGGGCGGATGGATCCGACGCATCACGACCCGCATATTGCGCCAGCCCGGCGTGTTTTGCCTGTCCTCCTCCGTCTTGAAATCCGTATAGCGATTGTGGTTCACCTCGTAATAGCCTTCCTTATAAAAACTCAGGCGGGTTGCGGCCCCTTTCCGGAGCCAATGCCAGCGTATCTTCCTGACGCTGAACTCCCCGTCGACCGTCAGCCGCTTGGCTTCGCTGAGACCTTCCCAGTTCTTGTCGAAGAGCAGCGAGGGCGGGTAATTGTACGAGACTCGAAGTCTGACATCTTTCATGGGAGCGCCTGTTTCATCCACGACGATGCCGTTGATGCCGTAGCATCCGGTCGTCCAGACGGCGCAGAGGACCGCCAGGCAGACGACGAGGAAAAGACGCAAGCTGTGATTCCTGTTCGGCATGAGAAGCATTCTTTCATTTCATGCTTGAGGGTGGTTCTTTTGAGACCGGAAAGAATCCTGAATCCCGGTCCTCCAATTTAAACGCATCGTTTAAATTAGCGGCATTTCTGGATTTTTCAAGTATTTCTTCGGTACGAAGACGGGACGGAACCCGTAAAATGTCAGGCGGGGAAGGGGGCTTTTCCGGTAGCCGGACGGGCGTTGCAGGACCTTGCGGAACTTGAAAAAGTACACCAGCCGATTGAAGCTCCGGTTGACGGAATAGTGTTTCACAAGTATGGCGCCGCCGTCCGGGAATCGCAGGGTGAGCGGCCCTTTCTGTTCCCGATCATATTGGATCACAGGCGGCTGAACCTCGCATGAAGATTTGATCAGGAACACGGGCAGGAACAGAAAGTCGCTTACCCCTGAAGATAAATAATCCTCTTCGCTATTGTAGCGCTCTTTTTCCCGTTTTTCGATCAGCACGATCCCGACTTCCTGATAATCCCTGCCGTACGGGATGCTGTAGGTCGACGCCTTGACATGTCCCGCAAAAGACGTTTTGTAAACGATCCAGTTGTCGCGGTTGTAAGCGGCACGATGCAGACGGCGGACGTGATACAGACACTCCGTCGCCTGCTGGAAACACCGTATCCCGACCTGAAGCAGGACGATCAGGAACAGAAGCGCAAAATAATCCCATCCTAACAGCGGAACCTTCAGATAAAACAAAAACACATTGAGGAAACCGAGGATCAGAAGTTCGATCACGAGGTTGTATATGACCGCGCAAAAATAAGACAGACGCGTCGGATCGTTCTCGGCATTGTTGCGAAGTTCCGACTCCAGGCGGGACATGATCCTCAGCAGGATGATGAAAAAACGGCGCGCGAGAAAGATCAGGAAAAACACGGAGTAACAGAGCCAGCGTCCGTTCGAGGACGCCCGGACACAGATGAACGCAATCGAAAGGACCAGCGGCACAGCCATAAGCCAGAACGACCGGTATACCAAACGACGCGCGTTTTTCTCGTCTTTGCTCATGTTCAGCTCGTTTCCTTCGGAGGACAAGTCCTCCACTGCGGTTGTGCGCGGCTTTCGCTCGCGCACGTTTCCTTCTGTTGATTCACGTCTTTTCCCCTAATATATATCTTCTTTTCCGAAAAACAAACAGGATCGATCATTTTTCGGCAGCAAAAAGGCCGGACTCCGCGAGGGAGCCCGGCCAAAGTCACAAGCTGGATTCGTTCAGCTTCAGGTCACTTGCTCTCGGGGGAGAGGTCGGTGCCGAGGCGGAAGTAGTCGACGTCGACATAGCCGCCGGCGGTCTTCGTGGCGAAGTTGAAGATGCCGAAACGGTAGCCCATGAAGTGGGGCATGCTGTAGGGCATGTTGATGGCGTTGCCGATGCGCGTCCAGGTCTTGCCGTCGTTGCTGTAGTAGAAGAACGACTGGTCTTTTCTGCGGGCGTTGAGCTTGTATTCGTCTTCCGCGGGGGCGTTGACCGGAGCCACGTCGACTTCCACGCGGAGGTAGGCGATGTCGCCTTCCAGCGGGACGGACGCGATTTCGTTCATGGCCTGCTGCGGCTGCTGGGGCTGCTGTCCCTGCTGGGGACCGCCGAATCCGCCGGGACGGCCGCCGCGGCCGCGACCGCCGCCGCCAGCCGGGGTGCACATGACGATGGTCTTCTTGCCGTCGGCCATCTTGACGCCGACGAAGCCCCACTGCGCCTGGAAGGAGGAGAGGCCGGCATAGTCGCCGTCCTTCATGTTCTTCGTGTCGATCTTGATCTCGGCGGTGGAGGTCGGGCCGAACGTGCGCTGCGTGAGGGTGTTTTTCGCCTTTTCCAGGGAGTTCACGACGTCGCCGGTCTTGAAGCGGATCCAGCCGGGGCGGTCCTTGAGGCTCCAGAGGGAGTTGACCGGGATGTGGTTCCACTGCCAGACGAGCGGGAGGTCGCGGTCGCCGGACTTGCGGTTGAACTCGTCGGAGGCGACGCACTTCGGGATGGCGGGGTGCTTCACGTTGATCGGGAGGGCGGGCAGGGTCTTGCCGTCGCCGTCGGTGCCGATCATCGGCCAGCCGTCCTTCCAGGTCACGGGGACGAGGAACGGGATGCGTCCGACGCCGCCGCGGTCGCCGAAGAGCATGGCGTACCATTTCCCGTCCGGGGTGTCGACGAGGCCGCCCTGGGCGATGCCTTCGCAGGAGTAGATCATTTTGGATTCGTAGGGGCCTTCGATCTTGTCGGCGCGGGCGCAGAAGACGCTGCGGACGTTCGGCCAGCCGATGTTGATCAGGTAGTACTTGCCGTTGATCAGGTGCATCTGGGAGCCTTCGAGCAGGCTGCCGGTGTTTCCGGCGTCGCGGTTGGTGTCGGCGCGGGAGACGAGGACCTTGTTCTGGATGCGTCCGTTGGCGTCGACGCCGAGGCCGCCTTTCTTGACGGCGGTGAGGTCGGAGGTCAGCTCGACGATCTTGCGGTCGCCGCCGTCCCAGACGATGTAGTTGCGGCCGTCCTTGTCAAGCACGAGGGAGTGGTCGTGGAAGCGCGGGAGCGTGGCGATGCGTTTCCAGTCGCCCTTCGTCGGGTCCTTGCTGGTCCAGATGTACGTGCGGTTGGTGGGCTGGGAGAAGGAGGAGACGTAGAACGTGCCGTCCTTGTAGCGGATGCAGCTCGCCCATGTGCCGTTGCCGTATTCGTTCTGGCCGTTGGAGAGCGTGAGGCGGTCCTTCACGTTCTGCGGCAGGTCGTTGTCGAGCAGGTCGTCGTAGCAGTAGCTGACGATCTCCCAGTTCACCAGGTCCTTGGACATCATCACGGGCACGCCCGGATTCATGTGCATGGTGGTGCTGGTCATGTAGTAGGTGTCGCCCACGCGGAGGACGGAGACGTCGGGGACGTCCGCCCAGATGATGGGGTTGAGGGGGGCCTGCTTGCCGTTGTCGGCGGCGGCCGGGGCGTCGTCGGCCGTGGCGCATGCCGCGGAGCAGCAGCAGACGGCTGCGAGAGCCAGGAGTGCGAAGGTGTGTTTCATAACGAACCTTTCTGTTTATTGTTGAGGTTATGAAAAGTGAAAAAGCGAAACTAATTTTGAGAATAATATAATCTGCGTGCGCGGGAATGGTATGTTTTATTTGTTCAAAAATATATACTATTTGCTCAAACTCCGTTCGAGGGAAAACCGGGACAACGTTAGATAAAGCGGTCCGGGCATCATTGGATCAATGACAACCCGGACCGGGAGGAGGACAAGTCCTCCATTGTCGTTGTGCGCGGCTTTCGCTCGCGCACGTTTTCGCACATAGACGTCAGAGTTTCACGGAGATCTCGGTGCCGCTGTAGTTCACGGTCTTGCCCTCGGAGATCTTGCCGTCGCGCACGACGGTGACGCGGAACGTGCGGGTCTGCTCCATGCCGGGGTAGGAACCGTTACGCTTTCCGATCTTCAGCGTGGAGGAGGCATCGTCCCAGGAGAACGCGATGTCGGAGAACTGGCCTTTTTCGTAGGCGTAGGTCTCGTTGTCGTCCTCATGCAGCGTGAACGTCGCATCCTTGCCGGGGTAGACGCGGATTTCCATCGGGGCCGTGGTCTTCTGCGTGGCGTACTCGGTGTCCTCGCCGTTGAACGGGATGATGCTGCCCGCCTTGATGAAGAACGGGAACTGGTCCATCGGGCAGGCGCGGCTGACGGTCGTGCCGCCGTCGATGAGCTCGTTGGTGAAGAAGTCGTACCACTTTGCGCCGACGGGGAGGCTGACGTCGACCGCCGCGTCGTTGTGGTCCGCGGAATACTTCTTCAGTTCGTCCGGCGTCCTCCAGCAGAGCTTGAGTTCACGCGTATAGAGGTTCTGGTAGTAGTCGAGGCGGAATTGGACCTTCTGGCCCTTCTTCAGCTCGATGTCGGTGGATTTGTAACGGGCGTCCGCGGAATTCCAGTCCTCAACGACCAGCTTGCCGTCGAGCCAGAGGCGGAATCCGTCGTCGCCGGAGACGCCGATCTCGTACTTGCCGTCCTCGGGGGCGGTGATGAAGCCGGTGAGGCGGGCGGAGAAGTGGTCGCCGTTGCGGAGTCCTTCGGGCCATTCGACGAGGGGCGGTCCGGGCCAGGAGAGGTCGACGACCTTTTCGACGGCTTCGCTGACCTTGCGGCGCAGGCGTTCGTCGTTGAAGTATTCGATCTTCACGCCGGGCTCGCCGTCGGGCGTGGTGAGCGCGGAGGCGTCGATGACTGCGGGACGCGGGCGCGTGGCCTGGCGCAGGGAACGCGTGACCGGCTGGACGAGCATGGACGGACCGAACATGAACTGGGATTCATTCGTGGTCGCGCCGGGGGTGTCCGGGAAGTCCATGACGATCGGGCGGGTCATGGTGTAGTGGTCCTGCGTGGTCATCCAGGCGAGGCTGTAGACGTAGGGCATCATGCGGTAGCGGAGCTTCGCGCCGGAGAGGTAGGAATTGTAGGCTTCGGGCGCGATGTCTTTGAACCGCCACGGCTCCTTGCTGAAGCCGGTGCCGTGCCAGCGGTAGACGGGGTTGAAGATCGCGAACTGGTTCCAGCGGGCGAGCAGCTCCTGGTATTCGGGGTTGTCGATGCCGCGGAATCCGCCGGAGAAGAACCCGCCGGTGTCCTGCGTCCAGTAGGGCAGGCCGGAGAGCGAGGCGGAGAGGCCGCCGACGATGTCTTCCTTGAGGCGTGCCCAGCTGGAGGTGGTGTCGCCGGACCAGGAGAGGGCGGCGTAGCGCTGCTGTCCGGCCCAGGCGGAACGCGTGAGCGTGAGGACGCGCTTGTCGGAGGAGGCGCGCTGGCCCTCGTAGCAGCCCATGGTGGTCATGAGGGAATAGGAATTCAGGTAGCGCGTGAAGTCGCCCATGGCGTTGATGCCGTTTTCCTTGATGTCGCGGATCATGGCGCGCTGGTCGTGGCAGGCGGAACGCGTCTCGACCTCGGTGCCGTCCATCCAGGTGGCGTCGACGCCGACGTCGAGGAGGCCCTTCTTGACGTGCTTGAAGTAGATTTCGCGGCCTTCCTGGCTGTAAGCGTCGTACACGCGGCCCTGGCGGATCCAGTGCGGCGGGTCGAACAGGAGGTTCTTCGATTTAAGCTCGCGCCCCACATCGCAGTCCAGTCCGACGGTAGGCCAGATGGAGATCAGGACCTTCGCGTGGAGGTCGTTGTGGATAGTGTCGCACATGGCCTTCGGATCGGGGTAGCGCTCCGGGTCCCAGGTCATGCTGGTCCAGTTGCCGGGCCTGTCGGTCCAGTACTGCCAGTCCTGCACGATGAAGTCGAGCGGATAATGGTTGTTGCGGAAGGTCTCGACCATTCCGATCAGTTCCTTCTGCGTGCTGTAGCGCTCCTTGCTCATGAAGAAGCCGTAGGCCTGGCGAGGGAACATCGGGGCGTCGCCGGTGAGTTCGCGATACTGCGTGATGACCTCGTCGAGGTCCTTGCCGGTCATGAGGTAGTAGTCGACGCCCGCGGGCGCGCTTTCCGACCAGATGGACATGCCGTTCCGGTCGTCCTTGAAGACGGACTGCGAGCAGATGTCCCACAGGATGCCGTAGTCGTTGGACGAGGTAAGCACGTTCGAGTAGGCGGGGATGTTCGCCTGGACGATGAGGATCTCCTTCCCGCGGTAGTTCAGGAACGGGCGGATCGCCTGGCCGAGGCCGTAGATCGCCTCATCCGGCTGGAGCGTGAAGGTCTGCTTGACCTCATATGTCGGGGCGTCGGAGATCGTGACTTCCTTGATCTCGGGGCGGACGCCGGACTTCTCGGCGAGGATGACCTTGCCGTCCGGACGCGTGAACGTCAGCGATCCGGTGCTCTTCTCGACCTTGACCGTGATGGACGGAGATGTGAACGTGGCGGAATCGGCCGCGTCCTGCTTGAGCTTGAAATCCGCCTTGACGGGTTTCGCGATGACGGAGATGCTCGGGTGTTTCGCGTGGGAAACGCCGTTCAGGTTCGAGGTCACGCGGAGCGTTTGCCCCTTGTCGCCGAAGACCTCGATGTTCTTCGTGAGGTTTCCGGCCTTGATCTGAAGTCCGGCGTCGGTGGCCTTGTACTCGAATGCGTCGTCGGCGGACACGGTCCCCGTGACGAGAGCGGCAAACGCGCACAAGAACGCGGCCGTGTGCATGCGGACGAATCCGGGCATGGGCACATGTTGTTTTTTACGGAACGTCATACGGAATCTGGCTCCTTTCATGGAAAGTTGACTTGTTTTGAGCTTGATTTGAGTCGATGTTTTATCGTTTTGCATAACCTTATCATGCGTTAAGAATAAAGTCAAACGGATGTCCGTAATTATCCGTTATTATCCGTAAAAATCTCTGTCTGGAACGTTAAAAAAAAGTTAAAAAAGACGGCCCCGCCCAAAAACACGGAAAAGAGCGGAGCCGTCAAGTCTGTGTTGTCGTATCCGGAG
>CACWOL010000058.1 GCA_902762495.1 uncultured bacterium
TGTCCGACGTGATGTTCGTGTGGACCGGAGAGCACGGCGAAGGCAACTTCCAGCACGGTTACTGGATGAACGGCACGTCCGAATGGCAGTCCGCCAACTGCGGCCATCCGGCCAGCTGGGACAACCTCGGCAACTACGACATGACCGGCGACGGCAAAGCCGACTCCGTCATGTTCGGCAACGTGGACGCGTACGAGGTCCCGTCCGCCTACATCGGATTCTACAAGGACGGCATCGACACCGACGACAACTGGGTGACGATCGGCTTCCTGTCGAACGCCGCAGGCATCGCATGGCAGAACAAGGTTGGCAATATGACTGGAAACGCTTCCGGTGTGAACTCCATCGCATGGTACGCGCCGGAACTCGGCTCAGTCGGCGTCTGGACTGATGGCACGGACAACTGGGTCCAGCTCAATGGCGCGTTCATGGAAGGTTGGACGCTGGCCGGCATGGGCGACTTCTCCGGCGACGGTAAGGACACCGTTGTTATGAGCTATAACGGCGGCCAGTTCCTCTATACCGTCGGCATCGGCGACGAAGCTCCCACGAGCCTCGGCAGTGCCAACTGGTCCGGCTGGGAACTCCGTGCGATCGGCGACTTCTCCGGCGACGGCAAGGACGACATCGTTCTGTTCCACAGCACCCTCGGCGCGATGACTATGCTTGTCGACGGCAACGCCGACAACTACCAGTCCATCGGACAGCTTGACCCGACCGACTGGTTCGTGGCGGGCGCGGGCGACTACAACGGCGACAAGAAGGACGACCTCCTTGTCCGCCAGTACTCCAGCGGCATGCTCGGCTACTACAGCGCGGGCGACACCACGCAGTGGGTCGAACTCGGACGCGGCGTCGACATGAACTGGACCGTCATCGCGTAACACCGCAAGCGGTGCTGATATAGTGCCTTGCTTCGCAACGACACATATCAAATACATAATTCAGCCCCCGCAATCAGGAATGACTGCGAGGGCTTCTCTTTTGCGCATCGGACGCGTCCGGCCGGAAAACTTCACAAAAAAAAACGAAGTATGCTTGCGTTTTTCCGTTCTCAATGTATATTGGAAAGATGACATATTAAAAAAAAGATAACCGCAAATCAGGGGAAACGACTATGGAAATGGACGCGAAGGCCGTGATCGAAAAGGCGCGGCAGGTGTTCGATATCGAGATCGAAGGGCTCGCCGCGGTGCGCGACCAGCTCGGCGATGGATTCGTCAAGCTCGTTTCCGCCTGCATGAGCACGCTGGACTGCAACGGCAAGATCGTGGTGACCGGAGTCGGCAAGAGCGGACATGTGGGGCAGAAGATCGCCGCCACGCTCTCCAGCACCGGTTCCCCGTCCATCTTCATGCACCCGGTGGAAGCCATGCACGGCGACCTGGGCGTGCTTCAGGACGGCGACCTGATGCTGGCGCTGAGCTACAGCGGCGAGACGAATGAGCTTACGCGCATCATCGTGCCCGCCAAACGCCTCGGCGTCCCCGTGGCGTGCATCACCGGCATGCCGGATTCCTCGCTCGCCCAGCTCTCCGATATCGTGGTCGTCGCCCACGTGGAACGCGAAGCCTGCCCCTTCAACCTCGCCCCGACCACCACGTCCACCACCCAGCTCGCCGTCGGCGACGCCCTCGCCATGGTCCTGCTGGAGGCGCGCAATTTCACGAAGGAAGACTACGGCATGCGGCACCCGGGCGGCGCCATCGGACGCGCCGTGACGCTCCGCATCGGCGACCTGATGCGTACCGGCGAACACGTCGCGATCGTCTCCCCGGACGACGACGTGAAGTCCGCGCTTCTGCACATGACCGCGGCGCGCTGCGGCTGCGCGATCGTGGCGGATGCCGACGGCTCCCTGCTCGGCATCTTCACCGACGGTGACTTCCGCCGCCGCATCGACAACGACCTCTCCATCCTCACGCGCAAGGTCCGCGAGGTCATGACCCCGCAGCCGGAATGCGTCCGGCAGGACGCCCTCGCCATCGAAGCCCTGCGCATCCTCGAACGCCGTCACATCGACGACATCATCGTGGTCGACGACGCCCGCAAGGTGGTCGGTCTGATCGACATCCAGGACCTCCCGCGCTTCAAGATCATGTGAGGAGGGCAAGCCCTCCACTGCAGTAGTGCCGGGCTAACGCTCCGGCACGGAACAAAACACAGACACGGATTGTCTAACGATACAGTTTTACAGAAAGGAAATACCACCATGAATCAAAGCGAAAGAAACGAATACCAGAAAACAAGCTACGGCGACTACCGGACCATCGAACGCGACGACGCCCTGCCGATGGACCAGGAGGCCGGCGCGCGCGTCTTCGTCAACCGCGTTTACAACTGGATGTTCTGCGGTCTCATGATTACCACGGTCCTCGCGTGGGCCACGGCAAAATACGCGGTCAGCAGCGAAGCGGCGATGCGCCAGGTCATGGGACTCGCCCTTCCCCTGATGATCGTCGAGCTCGTGCTCGTCATCGTCCTCTCGGCTGCCGTCAGAAAAATGTCGGCCGCGACCGCGGGCGTCCTCTTTATCGCGTACTCCGCCCTGAACGGCTTCACGCTCAGCCCGATCTTCCTTGCCTACACGCAGACGACCATCTTCCTGGCGTTCGGATCCTGCGCGCTCATGTTCGCCGCCACCAGCACGTTCGGCTACATGACCGGGATGAAGCTTGACACGGTCGGCTCCTATTGCTTCATGGGCCTGATCGGCATCGTCATCGCCTCCATCGTGAACTTCTTCCTCCACAGCGCCGCACTCGACTACATCATCAGCTACGCAGGCATCGCGATCTTCGTCGGACTCACCGCCTGGGACACGCAGAAGGTCCGCATGATCGGCGAACAGGCTGGCGAGGAAGCGCAGACCAACGCCATGCGCAAGGTGGCGATCATCTTCGCGCTGAGCCTCTACCTCGACTTCATCAACCTCTTCCTCTATCTGCTCCGCATCTTCGGACGCAGACGCTGACGGCTGGATCTTGAAGTAAAAACAACCGAAGCCTCCTCCCCCTTCCCCGTGGCCGATCTCTGCCGTTCCTTCCCGCCGAGCGAATCGCCCGACGCGCGCGTCCTGATCCTCGGGTCCATGCCCGGCGGCGAATCGCTCCGCCGCCAGCAATACTACGCGTTCCCGCACAACGTCTTCTGGCGCATCACGGGGACGCTGTTCGATTTTCCGTATGACGCACCCTATGAGGAACGCCTCGCGAAGCTGCGCGGGGCGGGCGTGGCGCTGTGGGACGTACTGTGCGAATGCGAACGCGAGGGGAGCCTCGACACGGCGATCCGGTCGCCGGAACCGAACGACATTCCCGGATTGCTGGCGCGTTGTCCGAAAACTGAGCTCATCTGCTGCAACGGCTCCGCGTCGTTCAACTGCCTGCGGAAGTTCTTCCCGCGCCTGCCGGTCCCGGCGGTGCGTTTACCCTCGACAAGTCCCGCCGCCGCGCGCTACACCTACGAACAGAAGCTCGTGGCGTGGCGCGACGTGCTGATGCCGTATTTGCCCGGCAAATAATCTTTCAGCCGCCGCGGATCTCGATGGCCCCTGCGGGGCAGTTCTCGGCGCAGAGGCCGCACCCTACACACGCGGCAGCGTTCACGTTCGGCAGGCCGTCCACCATGGTGATCGCGGAGAGGGGACACTCCTCGGCGCAGAGCCCGCAGCTGAAACACTCATTCGTGTTCACGACCGCGACTTTCTTCGCGGGCGCTGACGGCGTTTCCTCCTGTGAGGGCTGCTCCTCCCCGGCTTCGTTCTGATTGACCTCATTTCGGGGTTCGGCCTTCTTCACGCGGATCTGTTCGGCGACGCCTGAAACGCCGATGGCGGGAGCGTCCGGCAGCGGGCAGACGTGCTGACACGCGCCGCAGCCGATGCAATGATCCTCGCTCACGACGGCTTTTCGTCCGTCCGGTCCGGACACGATTTCGATCGCATACGCGGGGCATTTCTCGGCGCAAATGCCGCAGCCCACGCACTTTTTCGCATTCACGGACGCGATGCCGATGCGCGTGGTCTGCTTGACCTCAAGCGTCAACGGCAGAAGCGCGCCTGCCGGACAGATGTTCGAACAGCGGTTGCAATCATAGACGCACGACCCGCGCGAATAGTCCAGCACGGGCTGCATGAATCCCGCCAGACCGTACTGCCCGATGGACGGCGCGAGCACGCGCCCCTCGCATTCGCGGATGCAGATGCCGCAGCCCACACACTTCAAATGGAAGCGTTCGGCGCTGCCCGCTCCGGGCGGCATGGCGGGTTCGCGCGAAGGTTTGGGCGACAGGGCGTTTTCGAGCTTACGGGCGATCACGGCGACGCCAGCTCCGGCGACGACTCCGCCCGCAGCGCCGATGAAATGCCGCCGGGAGAGGCTGAACGAAGCCATCTTCGGGTGTTTCTCCAGCCTCACGCCGCCGCGTTTGCACGCCGGGATGCAGTTGAAGCACATCACGCAGTTTTCGGCGAGCACGCTCTTCTTTTTCGAATCAATCGCGCCGCCCTTGCAAGCCGCCTCGCACATGCCGCAGCACACGCACATCTCCTGCGACAGCACGATCCGGTACAGCGGTTTCCGTCCGATCAGGGACAGCACCGCGCCGACCGGGCACAGCGTATTGCAGTAGATCCTGCCGCGCCACGCCGCAAGCGCCGCCACGACGAGGAAGACGCCGAGCGAGAAACCGAACGCGGCGGCGGGCGGGTTCACGCAGTAATACGAGGGCGTTCCGACATCCGGGTCGGTCGTGCAGAAAAACCGAAGAAACACGTTCGAAACGAATGTGAAGAAATTGGACGACGGCAGCAGGGCGATGAGCGGGAGCATCACGCCCGCTGCACCCAGGATCAGCACGAAAAGAAACACGCCGTATTTCACCGGGCGCGTGTCGAGGAAACGGTAGCGGCGGTGCGTTTTCCCCTTGATCCGCTGCGCCAGGAACGCGATGCCGTCCTGAAGGATGCCGAGCGGGCACAGGACCGAACAGTAGATGCGCCCGAAAAGGAGCGTGACGACTGCAATCATGAGCACGGCGGCGAGCGTGCCGAGGAACAGCCCGGACGTCAGGCGCAGGAGCCCCGGACCGAACTGCGTGACGAGGACGGCGTTCAGCTGGCGGATGCCGATCCCTACGCCGAAGAACAGAACGAACATGACGGCGGCGACGGCGATACGGATGGATTTCAGGTGTTTCTGCTTCATGGGCGCACCTCGTTGTTTGCTTCGGGACGTTCTTTGCGTTTGTAGTGCGAGAAGATCAGGATGCTGAGTTCATAAAAGAGCCAGCAGGGGAGCGCGAGCGCGATCTGGCTCACGATGTCGGGCGGGGTCAGGAATCCGGCGAGGACCAGCAGGCCGATGATGACGACGGGACGTTTCTTCCGCATGGATTCGACGCTGATGACGCCGAGCGTGAGGAGCGTGAAGAGGACAACGGGGAACTGGAAGACCAGCGCGCCCGCAGTCACCAGGATGAGCAGCATCGAGATGAAGCTGTCCACCCCGATCACGGCGTCCATGTTCGGGCCGGAGAACGACTGCGAGAACGCGATCACGCACGGCATCAGCAGAAAATACGCCGCCGCCGCGCCCGCGCAGGAAAGCAGGTACGATGCCAGCACGAGCGGACGGATGAACTTCTTTTCATCGTCGTGCAGGGCGGGCGCGACGAACTGCCAGATATAGAACAGCGTGAACGGCAGGGACATCCCCGCCGCCAGCGTCAGCGTGAGCTTGATCATCACGAAGAACGGCTCCAGCAGCGTGAAATAGTGGATCTTGAAGCCGCCGGGAACCGCGTGGGTCAGCAGGTAGTCGAGGAGCGGCGAGGCGAGAAACCACGCCGGAACGCACAGCACGGCGTATGTGGCGATGATCTTCAGGAGCGTCGCGCGCAGGGCGTCGATATGCTCCAGCACACCGCTTTGGGCTTGGGGTTCGGCCATCGGTCCGGCTTCCTTCCCGCGTGAATGGGGACGCGTCCGGGCGCGTCAGGACTTCGCGGATTCGCCGGAGTCCTTGTCTTCCTTCGCGGCGTTCACCGCCGGAGCGGACTTGTCTTCGACGGCGTCCTTCGCGTCCTCGGCGGGCTTGTTCACCTCGGCGAGGAAATCTTCTTTGGCCTTCTTGTACTCCTGCGAGGCGCGTCCGAGGGAGCGCGCGATTTCCGGAATCCTCTTGGCGCCGAAAAGCAGAAGAATGACGATGAGGATCAGCGCGATTTCCATGGGTCCCAAATGCATAAGATGCCTCCAAATACAAAAAGTAGAAGTTGAACGGGATTGAGTGCGGATGCGGCAGGATTCGGACTGAACGGAGCCGCGCGCGTCCGCGTTTCTCTTAATTTACACTCCGCCGCCTAATTTTCAAGCGGTTTCGGAAAAAAGACAGCTTTTTTTTCGGGAAGCGGCGCGTCAGTCGGCGGGCGTCGCATTGGCGGGGACTTTCGGCATGCGTTCCAGCAGACCGTTGTCGTCCTTGAACCGGGACATGATCCGCAGGTAACCGGTCGGCGCGCGCGTCCCGTCGCGGTAGGCGATGAAGAATCCGGGCGCGGGATCGGCGCTCGGCAGCTGAATGTACGGATCGCGGAGGCGGTCGAGCGCGGCCAGCCAGCCGACGGGGTAGAACGTACGGCGTTCGTCCTCATTTCGGGCGGAGACCGAGATTTCGCCGGGCGCATAATAGCGGAGCTCGGAATTGATCTTCGCCGCGCCCGCCTGCTGTTCGGAAAGCGTCACGCCGAACGTGTCCGCGCGGTTTCCGGCATCGCGGTGGATCGCGCCGAGAAACACCAGCCATCCGCAGATGCACAGCGCGAAATACACGCCGAGCACGATCTTCGCGGCGCGCGCAGGACGGCCGGTCAGGAACCACGACGCGCCCGTCGCCTCCAGGTACGCGGCGAACGGCGCGGCATAGAGGTAGTGGAACGGATGGTACGGCTGCCTCAGCACAAGGAACGACAGTGAGGCGAGCAGGACCAGGACGAATGAAACGATCCCGGCACGGTCGCGCCGGGCAAGGACGAGCACGGTCCCGGTCAGGATCAGCGCCCCGATCAAAATGACCGAAACCACGGTCATCAGCGCCAGAAACGTGCCCGCCTCCCTGTCGATCTCGCCCAGCCCGGGGTGAAACACGTCGGCGAACCCGCCGAACGTAGCCTGAAGCACGGCGAACGGTCCGAGCAGGGAAACACGCCCCGCGGGCGTCCGCAGCCAGAGCATGGCCCAAATCAGGACCGAAAAGATCAGAAGCAGGCGGCGTTGCCTGCGCGAGCCGCCGTCACGTTCGGACAGGCGGACCAGCGCATACAGGACGAACGCGCCCGCCGGAAGCAGCAGGGAATCCCCGCGCAGGGATCTGTGAGCGAGCAGATAATACGGGGACAGCACGACGAACAGGAACAGAAGCGGAGCGGAAAGTTTCGAGCGTTTTGCGGCCTCGGTCAGCAGCAGGAAACACGCAGTCACCGACAGCGCGGTCTTCAGAAACGCGATCAGGACGATGTCTTTCGAGAAAAGATACAGCATCTGATAGAACAGCGCCGCGAACCCCCATTTTTCGAACGGGTTCGCAAAGACATGTTCTTCGACCGCATCGACCGCGGCCGAATGGACCTGCAGTTCGCCCCGGTACGTGAACGGGATATCGCCCGGCAGCAGCAGCGCGGCGGCCACTGCACAACACGCCAGAACGCCCCACAAGCCGACCTGACGTTTCAGCAGAAGAGAACGGAAGTCTATTTCTATTCTCTCTATCGGAGCGAAGCCCAGCATTACATCTGTGGAGGTCCTGTCTCCCCCCGGGTTACACTCAGGGGCAGAGTTAAAAAGGACCAATAAGCTCAATATCCATGCGGCAAGTCCGGCAAGGAAAAGGAACAGACGCGACGCACCGTAGGACAGCCCGGCGAGGCTTCCGATCGTGAACCGGGCGGCATCGCGCAGCTCGGCCGCGTCCGGGCGGAGCGACTGAAGCCCCAGCTGAGAAACCAGCACGATCGGCGGCGTTGTGTCCAGCAAGTGCCGGTACGAGGTCACATAGATCGGCGACGGGTCATTTTCCGGCGGCGTCACGCTGAGCGACGCCACGGCAAACATGTTCAACAGGGAGACCGCGACAAGCAGGCCGAACAGTCCGCGCCGCCAGCCCGGCTTCAGCGGCGCCATCACCGCCAGGATTCCGATCAGCGGATACACCGGGACGATGTACCGGGCCGTGAAGCTCGCGCCGGAATGCCAGCCGTTGAACGACGCGTTCATCAGCAGAAGCACCGCGAACGACAGCGCGCACAGCAGCGCCACGCCGCGCCGGAGGCCGCCCTGTTTCCAGAGGCACAGGAATCCCGGGATGGCAAAGAAGAAAAACGGCGACGAAATCAGCACGCCGCGCCGCGCCCCGACGAGGAGTTCCAGGATCAGCCAGGCATTCGGCAGGGCCAGCAGGCCGCCCGCGGCATTGCCCTCGGTGCGGTAGACCGGATTGATATACTGCGCGGCGAACGAGAACGGCCCGCCGAAGCACATGGCGTTGTAGACGCAATAGAGCACGGCGAACGGGATTCCCCCCGCAATGAACTGCCAGATGCGGGCTTTGTCGCGCCATACGATGCCGGCCAGCGCCAGCGGCAGGAGCAGCCCGGCGGAATAATCGAGCAGGACCGCCGCGCCGAACCACACCCCGCTCGCGAAGAGAGAGAATCGTCCGCCGCGCAGATACGACCACAGACTGAACACCAGGCACGCCGCCACGGTGGAGTGCGCCATCAGGGTGGTGGAGAACGGAAAGACGGCGGTGCCGAGCACGATCAGCAGCGCGCCGGGATACGCCCTCGCCTCGCTCGCGCCGAGTTTCAGGAGGATCCCGACGAGCGCCAGCACGGAGAACGCCGTCGGCAGCACCCCCATCATGAAGTTCAGGTACCAGGCGTCGAATATCTCCGCGCGCGGAGAAATGCCGTTGCCCTCCGGCCAGAAATGGCGCTGGAGCGGATAGATCGGCGCGAGGAGCGCCACGCCGAACCAGGTCGTGCCGGGCGATTTGTTCGAGTAGTAATGCCCGCCGTATTCCGACCAGTCGGAGGTGTTCAGCACCTTTCCCTCGGAGTACAGGTAGCGGTCGATGCGGAACGTATGCGCGTCGTCGCCGGTATTCTCGAAGAAAGCGAAGATCGCGTCGTAGCGCGCGATCTGGTTCACGTTTCCGACCTGGAAAAACCACGCGCAGAAAAGCAGCGCGGTCAGGAACAGAAACAGGGAGAGCCGACGCCGCGCGGAAGACGGCATAACGGTTGATTCAACGGACACAGGAACGCCGTCCCGCGCCGGTTCCGTCCGTTCGTCCTCTGCGCTGCCCCGGTTCATCATGCGGAGATCAGGAAGCGGCGGGCACACGGAAGCTGCCGCCGGTCCATTCGCGTTCCGTGGAGTTGCCGAGTTCGACGCAGCCGAGGGCGGCGAAGGCGTCGCGGACCGTGGAATATTCCGTAGTGAGGATGCCCGCGAGGATCAGGATGCCGCCGGGCTTGACCAGCGAAACGAGATGTTCGCGGCCCTCGATGAGCGCGGAGGGGAGGATGTTCGCCGCCACGATGTCGTAGGTCCTGCCGGGCTTGAAATCAAGCAGGGAGGAGACGGACAGCGCGAACTCGGAATCCGGCACGCCGTTGATCTGCGCGTTCTCTCGGGCGATCGGGATCACGTCCGGATCGATGTCGAACGCGTCGATCGGGGCGCAGCCGAGCGCGTGCGCCGCGATGGCGAGGATGCCGGAGCCGCAGCCCGCGTCCAGGAAGGACGGCGTCTTGCCCATCGGAAATTCCGCCGCGAACCGGTCGATGGCCGCGATGCAGGATTTCGTGGTGGCGTGCTGGCCGGTGCCGAAGCTCATGCCGGGGTCGAGCACGATGACATGCTGACCGGGTTCCGGCGTGTACTGTTCCCAAGAGGGACGCACCACGATGCGCGGGGAGATGACCATGGTCTTGAAATGGATCTTCCATGATTCCGCCCAGTCCTCCTTCTTGATCTCGGCGGTGCGCGGGTCCTCCAGCATCACGCCGAACTCGCGCCACATGGGAATGAGCTCGGTCTTCAGGCGTTCGCAGAACGCGGCGGCCTCGGCTTCGTCGGCGCAGTACACGGTGTGGCGGACGTGCTTCGTCTCCTCATCGCGCCAGGAGCTGAAATCGAGTTCGAGCGCGTTGAAGAGTTCGGCGGCGCCTTCCGGGTTGTCCGAGGTGTCTTCGACCGTAACGCAGTAGATGACGGGTGCGGGATTCATGATGCGTCCTCACTTGGATATGACGAAAATGCTGTTGGATGCGAAAAGGTTGGGCCAGAGAACGGCGAGACGGCGCAGATAGTCGCCTTCGTTCGTCAGCGGTATCTCGCGACAGATTTTGATCTTGAGCGTCTTGCACAGGTCCTTGAAATCGGATGCCGTGCCGGGGCGGATGGTCGGGGTATTGTACCACGGCAGCGGCAGGTTGCGGTTCACCGGCATGTGGCCGAAGAGCATCTGGATGCGGGCGTTGATGTGGCCGAAGTTCATGTAGGACACGATGCCGCGCTCGCCGATGCGGAGCATTTCATTCAGGATGATGTCGGGGCGCTGCACGGACTGGATCGTGCGGCTCAGGATCACGTAGTCGTAGGAGCCGTCGCGGAAATCGGTCAGGGCGGCGTCGAGGCTGGCGTGGATGACCGGGATGCCGCGCGCGGCGCATTCGAGGATCTTCTGCTGGTCGTTTTCCACGCCCATGACCTTGGCGCGCTTGAGCGTCTTCAGGGCGTAAAGGAGCCGCCCGGACCCGCAGCCGAGGTCCAGGATGTGAGCGCCCTCCGGGATCATGTCGCGGATGGCGGCCAGGTCGGAACGCTGGAGCTGTATCTCGTTGTTGTTGAATTTCACGTTCATACCGGCGGCTCCCACGGCAGATTGGTCAGGTAGCTGGAGATCAACGAGCCGAGCGCCTCCGTCTCCAGCAGGAAGGCATCGTGCCCGTACGACGACTGGATGTTGCAGTAGGTCACGTCGTTGCCGTTGTCGAGCAGCGCGCGGACGAGCTCCTTGGACTGGTAGGCGGGGAAGAGCCAGTCGCTGGAGAACGACACGATGAGGAACGGCGTTTCGACCGGCTTCAGCGCGCCGGCGAGGTTGCCGTCGGCGCAGTCGGAGAGGTCGAAATAGTCGATCGCACGCGTGATGTACAGGTAGGAATTGGCGTCGAACCGCTCCACGAATTTCGAGCCCTGGTGCGCCAGGTAGCTTTCGATGCGGAAGTCCTTCGAGAACGCGAAATCATAGTCGGACGCGGGCGACTCCTGAAGCGCGCGCCCGAACTTGTGGTTCATGGACTCGTCGCTCAGGTAGGTGATGTGCGCGAGCATGCGCGCCGTCGCCAATCCGCGCTGCGGCTGCTCCTCGTAGTTGCCGTCGAGCCAGTGCTGGTCGTTCATGATCGCCTCGCGGCTGACCCAGTTGAACGAGATGCCCTGGGAAGACACGCGCGCCGTGGTGGCGATGGCGATTGTGCCGTTCACCGCCTCCGGATAGGAGACGCCCCACTGGAGCGCCAGCATGCCGCCCATGGAGCCGCCCGCCACGCAGAACCATTTTTTGATCCCGAGGTGGCGCATCAGGCGTTCCTGCGCGCGCACCATGTCAGCGATCGTGATAATCGGGAAATTCATGTCGTAGCGGCGTCCGGTGTCCGGGTCGATGCTGCGGGGGCCGGTCGAACCGGAACACCCGCCGATGATGTTGGAGCAGACGATGAAAAGCTTGTTGGTGTCGAACGGCTTGCCGGGTCCGACCATGTCGTCCCACCAGCCGGGCTTTTTGTCCTCGGGGGAATGGTAGCCCGCCAGGTGCGCGTCGCCGGAAAGGGCGTGTTCGACCAGGACGGCGTTATCCGCCTCGGGGGAGAGTTTGCCGTAGGTCTCGTAGCGGATCACGACGCCTTTCAGGCTGCGTCCGCAGTCGAGGGGGAGTTCTTCCTCGAAAAGATAGTCGGAGGGCTGTACGATCCCGACTGAACTGCTGCACGATTCCTGTGCCATGATGAACTCCCTTCCCTCCGCCGGGGCGGAGAAAACGAACTGACTTTAGATAAAACGGAGCCGGGGTCAATCGGGACGCCGGCTCCGGAAACAGCGATTATGTGATTATAAAGAACGGCCGCTGAGCGCTCTGAGGGCGCCGAGATACTTCTCACGGGTCTTCTCGACCACATCCTGCGGCAGGGCGGGCGCCGGGGGCGTCTTGTCCCAGTCGAGGGATTCGAGGTAGTCGCGGACAAACTGCTTGTCGAGGCTGGGCGGATTGCTGCCGAGCACGTAGTCGGCTTTCGGCCAGAAACGGCTGGAGTCCGGCGTCAGGACCTCATCGATCAGGATGATCTCGCCGTCGTCGAGTTCGCCGAACTCGAACTTGGTATCCGCGAGGATGATCCCGCAGCGTTCCGCGTGCTGGGCGGCGTCCTTGTAGATGCGGAGGGAGAAATCGGAGAGGCACTCCGCCTTCTCTTCGCCGATCAGCTCGCAGGCTTCCTCGAATGTCACGTTTTCGTCGTGGCCCTCCTCGGCTTTCGTCGAGGGGGTGAAGAGCGCCTTGTCGAGCTTTTCGGACAGGCGGTAATCCTCGCGGACTTCATATCCGCCGACGGTGCCGTAACGCTTGTATTCCTTCCAGGCGCTGCCCGTCAGGTAGCCGCGCACGATGCACTCCATCGGGATGGGCTTGACCTTGCGGACGATCATCGAACGCCCTTCGCTCACCTCCGAGCAGAGCAGATGATTCTGCGCCCAAGAAATATAATCGAACCAGAACAGCGACATCGCCGTCAGGACGCGTCCCTTGTCCGGGATGCCGTTCGGCATCACGCAGTCAAACGCGCTGATGCGGTCGGTCGCTACAAATAACAGGGAATCCCCTAAATCGTATACGTCTCTCACTTTACCCCGATGGGGTCGCGGGAGTTCGGGAATATCGGTTTCGAGCAAAGCTCCGTTCGAGTCATATTTCATAAGGGCGGTGTCACTTTCACGCGATCGACAGGATCTTCACCTGGGTGAGTTCCTGGCGGTGGCCTTTGCGTTTGCGGCAGCCTTTGCGGCGTTTCATCTTGAATGCGATCAGCTTCGGACCGCGGAACTGTTCCACGATCTCAGCTTCGACTTTGGCGCCGTCGAGCAGCGGGGTGCCGACCGTGAGGTCCGCGCCTTCGCCCTTGGCCAGAACTTCGTCAAACGTGATCTTCGCGCCGACTTCGCCTTCAATGCGTTCGACGGCAACGACGTCCTGTTCCTGGACTTTCAGCTGTTTGCCGCCGGTTTTGATTACTGCGTACATGTCTTTTCTCCGGGTTGCGGTTGTATGTGTATGCGTTTTTTGACTAAAAATAAACGATTTAATATAGCGCCATTTTCCAAATCTTCAAATCATTTTCCTCATTTTTTTCGAAAAATGGGGCTTTCCAGACCGTTTTTTCCCGTTTTTTCGCTTGTTCGCGGGGACGGCAGAAGACGGCTTTGAAGATGAAAGAAAACGTCCTTTCTTACTGGATCAGAGGCAGGAAGCCGCGAACTCCACGGCGTTCTCGAAGATCACGCGGCCTTCGCCCCACTCGGGGAGCTTGCCTTCGAGCTTCCGTTTCTGCCAGTCGGGGGCGTTGAACGGGGACAGGAACGCCTCGGGGTGCGGCATGAGGCCGAAGATGCGGCCGCTCTCGTCGCAGATGCCCGCGATGTCGTTCAGCGAACCGTTCGGGTTCTCCGGGAATCCCTTCGCCTTCGATCCGTCGGCAGCGCAGTAGCGGACCGCGGCGAGGTGGCCGGATTCGATGCGCGCGAGCACGTCGGGATCGGCGACGAACTTGCCTTCGCCGTGGCGGATGGGCATGCGGATCACGTCGATGCCGCGCGTGAAGACACACGGGGACTCCGGATCGGCCTTCAGCGTGATCCAGTCGTCGCGGAACACGCCGCTGTCGTTCTCGGTCAGGGCGGCCTGCTGCGTGAGGTACTGTCCGTCGAGCGCGGGCGCGAGGCCCAGACGGGTGAGCGTCTGGAATCCGTTGCAGATGCCGATCACGAGCTTGCCGTCGGACACGAACTTGCGGAGGTCGTCGGTCAGCTTGAATTTCAGCTTGTTCGCGAAGACCGTGCCGGATCCGAGGTGGTCGCCGAACGAGAACCCGCCGATCAGGGCGAGGATATGGAATTCGCCGAGGGTACGTTTCCCGGCCAGAAGATCGTTCAGATGGACCTGTTCCGCGGTCGCGCCGCAGGAGGCGAAAGCCGCCGCCGTCTCTTTTTCGCAGTTCAACCCTGCGCCGGTGATGATCAGTACCTTGACTTGTTCGCGTTTACGCATGTCTGCCGCCTTTCGATCGTGATAATGAAAAAAATAGTACCTTATAATTTACATTCTTTCCCCGGAAAAGCAAGTCCGCGGACAAAGGTTTCACGGTGTTGCCGGACTTTTCCGGGAAAAAAACGGGACATTTCTTGAAAACATATCCGCAGGGGAGTATAGTAACAAAATACCATTGTCAATCGCCCAACCGTCCAGACAGGAGCCAGTTTCACCATGATCTCACGCAGACGCATCGCTTTCTCGCTTTTCGGACTTTTCTTCGCCGCACAGGCGTTCGCGCAGGGCGGGGCCGCCGCACCTCGGACTGAGGCAGCCGCGTCTGCGCCGCATTGGACCCGCGGCACAGAGCCCGCGGCCGATGTCAAGGCTCAGGTCGAGGCTCCGGCATCCGTGCCGCGGTGGGGGATGTTCGAGGTAAAGATCACCGGCTTTCCCGGCAACCCGGAAAGAATCGACGGTTCCATCATGCGCGGCGATGTGGTCGACAGCATCGCCGAGGGATTCCGCGATGGCGATCAATGGCGCATACGGTTCATGCCGAGTATGATGGGAAAATACAGATTCTCAATCGGCCCGGTCGTCGACTTCCGGGATGCGTCCGGGGAAGAAAAGGATCAATGGTACCTCTGGGGCAGCTTCGAGGTGACAGAACCGGAACCCGGCAGCCACGGTCCGGTGCATCAGGCAAAAACGTTCCATTTTGCGCACGAGGACGGCACGCCGTTCTATCCGGTCGGCACCACGTGCTACGCGTGGCTGAACCAGCCGGAGCCGATTCGTAAGCAAACGATCGAAACGCTCTCCAAGGGCTATTTCAACAAGATCCGGTTCTGCATCTTCCCGAAGCACTATGTCTTCAACGAGAAGGAGCCCGACCTGTATCCGTTCCTGCTGAAGGAAAACAGCGAGAAGGAATACGACTGGGACTACACGAAACCGAATCCGGCATATTTCGCGCGCATCGACGAGGCGGTCGAGACGCTCGGCAAGCTCGGGATCGAGTGCGACCTGATCCTGTTCCACCCCTACGACAAATGGGGATTCAGCAAGATGCCCGCCGAGGCAAACGACTTCTACCTGACCTACATGGCGGCGCGCTACAGCGCATACGCCAACGTATGGTGGAGCTTCGCCAACGAGTACGACATCATGAAAAACAAGACGGTCGACGACTGGGAGCATTACGCCGCGCTCATTCAGAAAAAGGACTGGTACCACCACCTGCGGAGCATCCACAACTGCGTGCCGTTCTACGACTACACGAAGCCGTGGATCACGCACTGTAGCATCCAGCGGCAGGATTTCTACGTCTGCGCCGAGCTCACCGACCAGTACCGCCGCCAATACAACAAACCTGTTGTGCTCGACGAAATCCAGTACGAGGGCGACATCCCGTACATGTGGGGCAATATCGCCGGGCCTGAGCTCGTGCGGCGTTTCTGGGAAGCCGCGGTCCGCGGCGGCTATGCCACGCACGGCGAGACCTACGTCGGGCACGACGGCGTCCTGTGGTGGAGCCATGGCGGAAAGCTCTGGGGCGACAGCGCGCCGCGTCTGAAGTTTCTGAAGGAAATCCTGTACCAGACGCCCGGCCTCGGACTCCGCCGCACCACGCAGGAATGGGACGATCTCGCCGGCTGCGCCGAGGGCAATCCCAATTATCTGCTCTTCTATTTCGGGCGCAACCGGCCGAAATACCGCGATTTCAACAAGCTCGACCCGAACGCGTCCTACCATGTGGAGGTGATCGACACATGGAACATGACCATCGACGACCGCGGGATCATGAAGGGACGGTTCCACCTTGATCTCCCCGGAAAGGAATTCATCGCGATCCGCGTGGTGAAAGTGAAGAACAAATGAGGCATCATCCGGCTTCAATACGATTCAAAACAACATAACACATTAATGGAGATCAATATGAACTTCTACGACAAACTCCGCGCCGCCTGGCGCAACAACGATTCGCTGGTCTGCGTCGGACTCGACCCCGACCCCGCCAAACTCCCCGCCTGCGTCCGCGGTCTCGACAAGCCCGTATTCGCGTTCAACAAAGCCATCATCGACGCCACGAAGGACCTGGTCTGCGCGTACAAGCCGCAGGCCGCCTGCTACGCCGCGCAGAACGCCGACGACCAGCTCGCCGAGACCATCCGCTACATCCACGAAGTCGCGCCGTCCGTGCCGGTCATCCTGGACGCCAAGCGCGCGGACATCGGCAACACCACGCGCATGTACGTCTCCGAGGCATTCGAGCGCTATCAGGCCGACGCCGTGACCGTGAATCCGTACATGGGCATGGACGCGATCAAGCCGTTCCTCGACTGCGTCGACAAAGGCGTCGTGGTCCTCTGCCGCACCTCGAACGGCGGCGCGAAGGAAATCCAGGAGCTCGTGCTCCAGAACGGTGAACTGCTCTACCAGTACCTCGCCGAACGAATCTCCACCGTGTGGAACTACAACCACAACGTCCTGCTCGTGACCGGGGCCACCTGTCCCGCCGAACTCGGCGAGATCCGCAAGCGCGTCGGCGACTCCGTGGCGCTGCTCGTGCCGGGCATCGGTGCGCAGGGCGGCGACCTGGAGGGCGTGCTCCGCAACGGCCTGACCGCGGACAAGACCGGACTCGTCATCAACTCCTCGCGCGGCATCATCTTCGCCTCGAACGGCGAGGATTTCGCCGAGGCGGCCCGCCGCGAAGCGCTGAAGCTCCGCGACGCCATCAACGCCTTCCGCATCTGAACAGCAGCTAAATTCAAATACAATTTAGCCCCCGCAACCGAATGTGAAGTGCACCCCAAAAGTTGGACACAACCTATGAGGTGCATTTTTTATGCCCAACACACAAAAAAAACGTCGTCGGTATGATGCAGAATTCAAGATCA
>CACWOL010000059.1 GCA_902762495.1 uncultured bacterium
TGATCTTGAATTCTGCATCATACCGACGACGTTTTTTTTGTGTGTTGGGCATAAAAAATGCACCTCATAGGTTGTGTCCAACTTTTGGGGTGCACTTCATGATGGTTCCGGGGGCTTTTTCATGCCAGGTTTTTCGAGCTCATTTCCCGCTCGTCTTTTTCGCAGTCCATTCTTTTTTCAGAATGGCATACTGAAAGGTGTCTTCGTAGACCGGGTTCCCCTCGGCGTCCTTGACGAATGAGACAAACTCCGGGAACCGCGCCTCGCAGCGCAGGCCGAGTTTTTCACAGAGATGCTGACTGCGCGCATTGTAGCCGTCCACATAGGTAAAAATGCGTCGAACGCCCTTCCTCGTAAAGAGATAGTCGAAGAGGGCATACGTCGATTCGTATGCGAAGCCCCTGCCCTGATAAGCGGCATTCAGGATCAGGCTCGGACTGAAGGTGTCCGGGGGCGGCAATGGCGTCTCCTTCGAGCGCAGCCTGGGCGGCACATAGGTCGATGGCTCGGCGTCGATCTCCCCGATCACCTTGCCGGATTCCTTCAGCACGATGGCAAAAGAGTATTCCGTATCTTCGGCCCGTTTTGCCAGCTCCGCCCGAACCTCGTCGAGTGTGCTGAGTTTCAGGGGGGCGAAGCAGTGCGGCAGCGGCCCGCCAAGATACTCCAGGACATCCGCGGCATCGCTCTCGCGGAAAGGACGAAGAAGAAGTCTTTCGGTTTCGATCGAGCTCATTGCTGCCTCACTTGACCGGATGGTCGAAATAGGTGTCCGGGTACGGTTCATCGGCGAGCGTGAAATGCCACCACTCCTCGTCGATGGCCTTGAACCCGTGTTTCAGCATGACCGAACGGAGCAGCATGCGGTTGTTGAATTGGAACTCGTTGATCTTGCGTCCGGCCGGCGTGGCCTTGCCGGGAAATTCGCCGGTGTATTGCTTTGTTTCCGGGTTTCCGCACCAGTCGGGATGGCTCTCCCGCCCGAACCAGTCGAACGTGCCGCCCATGTCGACCTCCTTTTCCGTCCTCATGTCAAACAGCGTCAGGTCCACTGTGCTGCCGCGGCTGTGTCCCGATTTCGCGGCGATGTATCCGCGCGGGAACAGGACGGATTTGTCCAGATCGGGGTAAAAATACTGTTTCATCCGCGTGTCGTCCGCTTTCTTCGACCATTCCACGAAATGATCGACGGCTCTCTGCGGGCGGTAGGTGTCGTATATCTTGAGGCGGTAGCCCATCGGGATCAGCTCGTCGCTCACGGCCTTCAGCGCCTCGGCCGCCTCGACGGTGAGCATCGGGGTCGGGCGTTCGTAGCCGCGGATGCGGTCCCCGATGAAGTTGTAGGTGGAGTAGTAGCGGACCTCCAGGACCGCGTCCGGGACAGCCTCGGCCACATGCACGAACCCCTGCGGCACATCCGCATCCGTCCGGCACCCCGATGCGAAGATAAAAACCAGCAGATAGACCAGATGCCTCGTCCGAAGCTTCGATAAAAATGTTGTGAATGTGTTCTTCATTTTGTCTCCTCCTTTGGGGTTGATGTGGGCGGGGCGTCAGCCGGTTTCTGTTCCGGCGGCTGCGTTTTATTTTTCAGATACTCGGAGCCGACAGTGCCGTCTCTTCTCAAAAAGAGAAGATGATCGTATCCTTCGAACAAATGCCATTTGACGCGCATCGTGATGAACCTGTCCTCGGGGTCTGTCGAATCCTCGGGAGGAGCATGATATGTCGCGGAATAGAGGTCAAAGAAAAACGTCTTCCGGAAATCGCTCTTTTGGATCCCCAGCGTCTCCAGCAGGGAACGCATGTCCTGCTGAGGCGGATAACTCCCGTGTTCCGTCTTATAGGCTTCCAGGCGTAATGAAACGCGTATCATGTTCTCTGTCGTGAGATTATTGTCTGATATGAGCACGGCTTCTCCGACGAACAGGATGATATGTGCGGCGATAAAGATCAAAAGGGCTCCAAGAAGCAGCAGGAGGACCAGTTTCGCGACATTTCCCGCCATCTGTCGAGAAGGCTGGTCCGGCGGAGCCTCTTCTTCCTCTTTTTTCGCTTTGGATTGAAAACGCGTTTCCGCCGCGATGATCGCGATTGCGGCAACGAGCCCCAGCAGCGGGAAAACGGCCGCAGCAACGATGAACACCAACGGATAGATCAAATACCTGATCCGAAGCTTCGATAAAAACGTTGAGAACGAGTTTTTCATTCCGTCTCCTCCGGGATGGAATCGGATGGAACGTCTGCCGGTTTCGGTTCCGCGGCCGCAGCCTGCGACGCATGGCGCGGTTCTCCGTTTTTTCCGTCAAGGTATCCTTCCGAGCCGTCCCGTCTCAGAACAAGCAGTTTGTCGGACTTGCCGAACAGCGTCTGTCTGATGCGCACAGACAAAACCGGATCCATGTAACGATCATTCGGCCCCTCGATATCCTCCGGCGCATGATACTCCGCGGAACCGACGTCGTAGAAAAAGCCTTTTCCGTTGAGATCGCTCTGTTTGATGTCCAGCGTCTTCAGCAGGGATTTCAGATCCTGCTGCAGAGGATAATTCCCGTGTTCCATTTGATATGCTTCCATGCGCCTGTATATGAGAACCATGTTCGAAAGGGTATCGTTGTAATCCTGCTTCAGATAAAGTTCGCCGCACATCGGGAAAACGAACACCAGGAAAAGAATGTCCAGCGCGATCAGGCAGAAGACGGACAGCTTCAGGTCGTCCTCCCGTGCCATGCGCACCGCCTCTGCAACCGAGCAAACGACCAGGGAAACCGTAAGCAGGGCCGCTATGACATACGGGGAATGATGCACCTTCGAAAAGCTTGCGATCAAATCCAGCACGATGAGCCAGCCGGGAAGGTAGAGCAGCAGGAGGATGCCGAAACAATGGTCCTTCAGAAATTGCAGAATACGCGTGAATACGTTCTTCATTTTGCCTCCTTGGAAACCGGTGTGGACTGTTCGGCTTCCGTTTTCTGTTCCGACTGCTGAGTTTTGTTTTTCAGATATTCGTAATCTTGGCCGACGGAACCGTCCCTTCTCAAAAAGAGAAGAGTGTCAAAGCCGCTGAACAAATCCCTTCTGATGGGCAGAGTCAAAACCTTCTCCTCCCAATCCTGAGGAGAAAGAACTGTATGTTCCGTATGATCAGACAATAACTGGAAAGCCGCGCCCTCCAGCGCATGGTATTCCGCGGACTCGATGGAATAGAAAAGCGTTTTCCGGAAATCGCTCTTTTGGATATCCAGTGTTTTCAGCAGAGACTCGAAATCCTGTTGAGGCGGGAAACATCCATGATCCATGATGTAATCTTCCAGACGATTGCGCACCTTTGCCATGTTTTCCACGGTATAGATGCGATCGACTTTGAATTGAAGGGCTGTGAGCGCATTGGAAATCGGAAATACCAGGAAAACATCCACGACAAGCAGAACGAAGAGTGCCGATTTCTGCGTTGGGTCGTCCGTTTTCGCCCGGATCAGCCACACCAGCGCAACAAGCACGCAGACGACGAAGGAGCCCGCGAACATGCACGCGACGACGAACGGGGGAAAGTCTTTCCACAAAGCCATGAGCGCAAATCCGACGCCAAACCAGACGGGGACGAAAAGCCCCAGGATAAGGTTGATCAGCCACAGGGAAAAACTTCTCCGCATCTTCTTCAAGGGGATTTGTTTTTCGGGCGGGACTGCCTGATTCGTATCCGCGGGCGGTGCGGCTTTTTCTTCTTCGTTCGGCATGAGTTCGGAGGCCTGTTTCAGTCTAAGTTGGCGGTTTTGCTTGATGCGTACATGTTTTTTGTAATATTATTATACCCGAAGTCGAGGGAAAAGACAAGCGGAAAAACGGGAGAAAGCACTGAAAAAACGATAAAAATGCGTTTTTCAGATGGTCGTGAAAGTTATGTACCGTCGTCAGCGCCGGGACGAGGTCAGTTCGCCGGCATCGTGAACGTGCCGCAGGGGAGCCAGTCGGTGACGGTCCCGTCGGCATAGATGCCCTGGACCGCCCACGTGTGTCTGCCGTTGGCGATGCCGGACAGCGTATGGGTGCTCTGTTCGCCGAGGTCGCAGACCATGTCGTCCACGCGGAGCTTGTACTTGACGATCCCGGTGTCGGGCGTGGCGGGGGTGAAACTGAACTTGGCGGAATGCGTTCCGCGGTTGATCCCGGCCTTCGGATCGCGCACGCCGCCGATCGTGTACGTCTTCGATTCGGCGGTCCCGCTCGCGTCGACGACTTTCCACTGGAGCACGGACCCCGCGGGGATTTTGAACTGGTGGGAGATCGTTTTGCTTTCCTCGCCCCAGTCCTTGTCGTTGACCTGTTTCCACTCGCCGGACTCGCCGTTCCGGTACAGCAGCCTGTCGACGGAATTGATCGTGATCGCTTTCGTGTTGTTGTAATTGGGGACCTTCTGCACCGCGAACGTGCCGGAGAACGAATAGATCGAATCGGAAAGATTCAGTTTGGAAGAAAGATCCGTGACCGCGATCGGCGCGTCCAGTGCATCGATGATGCGGTCTCCGTCGGAATCCCGCCAGCCGACCATTTCGAGCGACTGCGGCGAGGTGATGTGCCGTTCGAACGCCGTCGAGATCGAACTGTTCATCAGGCTGGGCACGATGCTGTTCCGGTCCGGGTTGCCGTCCGGTGCGTTGGTGTTCTGCACCCCGTAATACCCGGTGCGGTCCGTGTATCTGCCCTGCCCCGGATACTCGTCGGCCGCGCCGAAAATGTGCGCCATTTCGTGCGCGAAGGACTGCGAGGAATACCAGTCGTAGGGTTTGGAATACGCCGTCAGGATGTAGGTATCAGAAACGCCCTCGTACTGCCGTCCCAGAGTGTAGGAACGGTAGCTGTCCTGGAAATAATGGTCGCTGTCGTTGTCGGCCTTCACGACGAAGATGTTGAACGCGAAATCGGCGTTGTGTTTCTCAATCGTGTCGGCTGTATACCGGTACAGCATCCGATTTTTGTCGCCGGAATACCCCTGCGCGTTCAGGAATTCGCCGATCCACAGCCGGTCGTCGCGGTACGCGCCATGCGTAATCGGTTCGTAGGAAGTCTGGAACGGCTTGTCCGCAAACTCCATGCCGATCGTGAATTTCAGGTCGCCGACGTAGTTCTTCCGTTTCCACATCTCCTCCCACCAGGCGCAGGCTTTTTTGACGTGGCCGATCACCTTCGCGATCTCGTCCTTGCTCCAGCTCTCGGATTTGGCATCGATCGCGCCGTTGCATTCGAACAGCACGAGGTTGACGCGGATTTCGCCCGCCATGAACGCCGAGGTGTCGTACTGCCCCGCGCCGAACGGACGTTTCAGCTTCGTGGTCTCCTGACGCGCCGCCGTATCAGTCCCGGGCGGGAAGCCGCCGAAGCCGCCTTGTCCCCCTCCGAATCCGCCCATTCCGGGTACTCCGCCGAAGCCGTTTTGCCCGCCAAAGTTGCCCTGCTGACCTCCGAAACCGCCCTGACGTGCCCCCTGTTGCCCTTGTCGGCCACCGGCCTCGTTCCGCCGTGCGCCGAAGCCTCGCTGCACGCCTCGGAAGCCGCCTTGCTGCGCGCCTTGCTGCCCGCCGAAGCCGCCCTGCGCGAACAGGACGCCCCAGCCGAGCAGTACCGCGGCACACAACAATGCGGTTCGAATCGGTTTCATGAAATCAAATCTTTCTTCAGGTCATTGCGGCTTGAGGGCCTCGTTGAGTCGCCGGATTCTCCCGCTTTCCTCGGGGGTCAGGTCTATGCCTTTCCTCAGGATGAAATCCCGTGTCTGTTTTGCCGGGTTCACATTGAACGGCGCGCCGAGGTAGCTCCTGCGGACGCGTTCAGGGAAGAACACGATGCGTTCGACCGCGACGACGGGATCGACCATCACGACCCTGAACGTATGGCGTCCGGCGGTCTTCACCTCGTGCGTCACGCGTACTTTGCGGACATTCTCGAACACCTCGTTGTTCAGGCGTTTGAATTCTCGGGCGAGCACGTCGGTCACCTTCACCGGTTCATCGTCGAACGCCGTGCCGATGCGAAGCTCGCGGACGTTCAGCGCGCCCGCGGTTGGGTTGTCCGGGAAGATCGGCATGATCTCCACGTCGACCGTCACTTTGCCCGGTTCCGGGATGTACACGTTGTATTCCAACGTCGAAGCCGTGTCCGGCGGCAGGACGGGCTCCGCCGGGAGCGGATAGCCGGTCATAGCGTCGTGCCAGCGGCCCAGGCCATCGATCTTTGTCCATTTCGCGCCCTTCGCGTCGCGCTTTCCGTCATAATCGGATGCCCGGATCACGATAGGCCCTACGCCATTCCCGTAAAACGCCGGAATCTCTGCAACGGGGGAAACCGCGTTGAGGGTGATCTTCACGGGCTTCATGCCCTCGGCCTCCACCGTGACGGTCGCGGGACCGTCCTTGATGGCGTTCGGGATGACGGAGACCAGGACGGTCTCGTCTGTTGCGCCGTCGACCACGACTTTGTTCCGTGAAAGCTCCACCCACGGCCGGTCGGCGGAAAGGGTGCATTCGATCCGGCCCTTGTCCGAACGGTTGAACAGGGTGATCGGATACTTCTCGCCGGACAGGAATCCGAACGTCGGGAGCGTGAGGCTCTCCGCCTGATGCGGCGCGGCCTTCTCGCTGCCCTCGACCGCCACGCCGAGCGTCGGCGTTTCCGTCGGGGTCGGCATCTGCGAAATCCTCGGCAGGGAGTTATTCGCCGGCATACTCCACTGCGTGTAGCCGATGTGCTTGTCGGACATCATGTTCTTCCACTTGCCTCCGGCCATCGCATCGCTGTTGAAATAGTCGGACAACTCCTTGTCCTTTTCAAAAAGCTCCTGCGCCTTCTTGAGCGAGGCGGCGGCGCTGGCGCGGCCCTGTTTCGCGAACTGGTCGGCCTTCGCCAGCGCAAGGTAAATCTGCGCGGTGCCCGCGCCCGCCACGACGGGATAATACACCAGCTGATAGAACACGTCGGCGTATTCGGGCGGCATCTTCTGCTTCATCTGTTCGGCGACATTGACGAGGTTCTGCCATTTTTGAGCGAATTCGTCCGCCTCGTCGTAGTTCACGGCGCTCCAGATGCGCGTCTGCTGGAGTTCCGGCTTGCGGATGTAGTTCAGACGGATGTAATCGCGGATCAGATTGGCGCAGGCGTCATAGCAGTCCTCCGGGAAGATGTCCCGGCACCAGCGTTTCAGCCAGTTGTTGACCCTGTCGAGCGGGATCCGGTCGGGGTCCCAGGCGTATTCCAGGATGAAGTCGATCTCCGCCTCTTTCGGCTTCAGGTCGCCCACGTTCACGATCCACATGCCGCGGATGCCGTACTGGTACGCGATGTACAGCTGATGCGCGATCTGCGGAATCGGACGCGTGCTGATCCAGCGGTCGTTCCACGGACCGCCGTTCATGTCGATGTGGTAGTACAGTCCGAGCTGGTCGGGGTGCTTCCGCGCCTCCGCGTCCGGGAGCTGGAGCAGATAGCCGAAATTGCTGTCGCTGAACGTGACGATCACGTCCTCCGGCGGACGCACGCCCTTGTTGTAGAATGTCCAGATCTCGTTGAAGACCACCCACATCTGCGGCACGGTGGCGGGGTCGCGTCCGTACGCCTCGCGGATGAGTTCGCGCTGGTCGCGGAAGAGCGTGTACAGCAGCTCCTTGTTGCTGTCGAACTGCGCGTTCGGGTCAAGCGGCAGGTCGCCGTCGCCGCGCAGCCCCACGGTCGGCAGATTGTCGTACTTCGCGTTGCGCTTCAGGCCCTCCAGCCAGAACTTTCTCATGTTTTCGCCGTTCTGCCGGTAGTTCCACTCGCCGAGCTCGCGGCTGCGCTTCGTCCATTCCTCCTGATTCCGCATCAGCGGCTCGTGATGGCTGGTGCCCATGATGACGCCGTATTCGTCCGCCACGGCCGGGTTCAGCGGATCGTCCTCGTTGAACGCCTTGCCCCACATCGCGGGCCACAGGTAGTTTCCCTTCAACCGGAGGATCAGTTCGAACATGTGCGCGTACATCTTGGAATTGATGCCGCCGAAATTCGCGCGGGACCAGTTGCCGAACGACGGTTCCTCGTCGTTGATGAAGATGCCGCGGTATTTCACCTTCGGCGGCCCCTGAGTATAGAGGCTCGACTTCGCGTAGAGCACGTTCGAATGCACCACGGGCACGTCGGCCCACCAGTACCACGGGGACACGCCGATCCGCTTCGAAAGCTCGTAGATACCGTAGATCGTGCCGCGTTTGTCGCTGCCGGCGATGATCATGGAGTCGGGCCTGACCTGAATCAGGTATGATTCCCATTTCCCGCGGATCGAATCGACGTTGACCTTACCCTCCTTCACGAGGGCGTCGATGAGCGGGCTTTTCCCGATGGTCCCGACAATGATCGCGCCCGGACGCGCCTTGCCGTCCGTTTCAACAGGCGAGGCTGTTCCGGTCACGCGCTTCATGTCTTCGCTCAAATCTTTCGCCGCGCGGACGACTTGCGGAAAATCTTCTTCGCTCAGGGTAATCGTTGCGGCCTTTCCGTCGGCGAAGATCGGGAATCCGCCTTCGAGCGTCGAACGTGAAATCATGGTATCGAACACATCGTCTGCGGCGAACGCGGAGCCCGCGGACATCATTGCCGCGGCCAGCAATCCTGTGATGCGTTTCGGGAAAACTCTTTTTTTCATAGCGGCTTTTTCCTTAGAAAAAAAAGGGGCGTTGAAAACCAGACGACTGTCCGTGTTTTGTCGGATTCTGTCCTCAGATCAGGGTGGAAAGGTCGGTGAACTCGTAGTCGTGCGCGGCGGCGACGTTTTTGTTCGTGAGCTTGCCGAGATAGCAGTTTACGCCGGAAGCAACGGCCTTGCTCTGTTTGCAGGCCTCCTCCAGACCGTTCTTCGCGATCTGCAGGCCGTAACGCAGCGTGGCGTTCGTAAGCGCGATCGTGCTGGTGCGCGGCACCGCGCCGGGCATGTTGCCCACGCAGTAATGCACCACGCCGTCCTCGATGTACACGGGATCGTCGTGCGTGGTCACGCGGGAGGATTCGCCGCAGCCGCCCTGGTCGATCGCCACGTCCACGAAGACCGCGCCGTCCTTCATTTCGGGCAGGTAGCGCTTCTTGAAGAGCTTCGGCGTGGAGCCGCCGGGGATCAGCACGGAGCCGATCACCAGGTCGGCGTCCTTCAGCACGCGTTCGATGTTGCTGTCCGAACTCACCAGCGTCTGGATGTGCGCGCCGAACATGTTGTCGAGCTCTTCGAGGCGCTTCAGGTTGATGTCCAGGATCGTCACGTTCGCGCCCATGCCGACCGCTATCTTGCAGGCGTTCATGCCCACCGTGCCGCCGCCTAGGATCACCACGTTGGCTTTCGGCGTGCCGGGGACGCCCGCCAGCAGGATGCCTTCGCCGCCGAATCTCTTTTCCAGATACTTCGCGCCCTCCTGAATGGAGAGGCGGCCCGCGATCTGCGACATCGGAGCGAGGCACGGCAGGGAGCGGTCGGCTTCCTGGATCGTTTCGTACGCGACGGCCTTCACCTTGCCCTTCAGGAGGGCGTCGGTCTGCTCTTTGTCGGCGGCGAGGTGCAGATAGGTGTAGAGGATCAGGCCCTCGTGGAACAGTTTATATTCGCCGGCGAGCGGCTCCTTGACCTTCACCATCATATCGACCAGATGCCACACGTCGGCGGCGTTGTCGATGATGCTCGCCCCGGCGTCCACGTATTCGTTGTCGGAGAATCCGGAGCCCACACCGGCCCCTCTCTCCATATAGACGTGATGCCCGGCGGCAACGTAGTCCCGGACATTGTCCGGCGTGAGTCCGACGCGAAATTCATTGTTCTTGATCTCTTTGACGCATCCGATTTTCATGGCCGGTACTCATCCTTTCTGTTTTTATCCCCGAAAAGGGGCTTCCGCAATTCGTTTTCAAGAGGAAGTTTGGTTAATGACTGTCAAGAACCGCCGCTTGCGATTCATTTCCTGCTATACAATAACAGCCGGATCGCTTTTTTCAAGCCCCCCTGCCCCAAAACACCGTGTTTTTTCCGGGACAAAATCCACCGACCGGCACGGGATGCGATGATGCGCTTGCATTCCCGTACCATCCATGCTATATTACAGGAACAAGACTTGAACGAAAGGCGCCTTCTCTTGCTGCATATTCTGACAAACTATTTTGAGCGCGGATACCGGTTTCACAAGCTCGAATCGGTCGCGACGCCGCGCAAACAGGAGGCAAAGGCCGTTTTCCTCATCCACGGCTGGGGCGTGCGGGCCGTCGCGATGGCGCGTCTGGCGTCCGCCCTGGCAGACGAGGGGTTCACCGTATACAACTACGACTACCCAACCTCGAAACGGAATATCGGGGAGCATTCCGATATCTTCCTCTCGTTGTATCGCAGCGTCCTGAACACGGAAAAGCCCGCGGCCGTTTTCTTCATCACGCACAGCATGGGCGGCATCCTGCTCCGGGCGGTTCTCGCACAAATGGACGAGGCCGAATGCCGGCGCATCGAAGCCGCCGTCATGCTGGGGCCGCCGAACCGGGGTTCCGTCCTCGCCTGTTTCGGGGACAGCAGGGCCGCCCGCGGCATCAATGCCTCGCTCGCGGACATGACGCCGTCGCCCGATTCCTATGTCCGGAACATCCCGCCTCCGGCTTTTCTGCCTCCTGTCGGCATCGTCGCGGGCAGATACGACGGCAAGGTATCGCTGAACAGTACGCTCCTGCCGGACGGCCTGCCGTGTGAACGGACCATTGTGCCGTGCACGCATCCCGGCCTGCGCAATCCCAGGTATACCCTCGCCCCGATCCTGCGCTTTTTCCGTTCAAAAACGTTCTCCGCCGACTAACCGCATCCGCCCCGAAGGTCTTATGGACATCAAGCATTTCTATATCGAAAAGGGAACGGGAAACGCGCTCATCCTGCTTCACGGGAACGGGGAGAACTCGGATTATTTCAAGGGGCAGATCGACGAGTTCGCCAAGCAGTACCATGTGTACGCGATCGACACCAGAGGACACGGCAGGACGCCGCGGGGCGAAATGATCTTCACGATCCGGCAGTTCGCCGACGATCTGCTGGGGTTTATGGACGTGCATCGGATCGCAAAAGCCCATCTGCTCGGCTTTTCGGACGGCGCAAACATCGCGATGGTCTTCGCCATTCAGCATCCCGACCGTGTGGACAGGCTGATCCTGAACGGCGCAAACCTGAACGCGGGCGGCGTGAAAAGAAGCACGCAGATCCCGATTGAGATCGGCTACAGGATCGCCAGGAGTTTCGCCGGGAAAAGCGATTCCGCCAAACGGAACGCGGAGATGCTCGGATTGATGGTGAACGATCCGAACGTACTCCCGGAGGAACTGAGCGGGATTCAGGCAAAAACGCTGGTCATCGCCGGAACTCGCGATATGATTAAGGAAACACACACCCGAATGATCGCGGATAGCATCCCGGATGCCGAACTTGTATTCGTGAGGGGAAACCATTTCATCGCGAACAGGCATCCCGAGGAATTCAACCGGGCCGTGCTGGATTTCCTGCAAAGATGACGCAGGCGGAGCACGCAGGCGGAAAAATCAGGCATCGGATGCGTCTTCGCGGGGAACGGCCGCGCCGTTGGTAAGGTCACGGACCAAGGCGGAAAAAGCGGCAAAGTTTGCGCTCGGGATCACACCGGAAAGCGTCACGCCTGCGGCGAACTCCTCTCCGGTGATCTCCGCGGCGAATTCCGGGAACCGGCGCCGCACGTTTTCGTATTGGAGATAGGACAATGCGAGCGCAAACCGGGTGAGCGAGACAAGCTCGGCGGTCGGAGCGTCGGCGAGCGCCAACTGCGCGCTTTCCGTGTAGGCGCGGACTAGTCCGCCCGTGCCGAGCAGGGTCCCGCCGAACCAGCGGGTCACGGTGAGCAGGACATTCGTGATCCCGCTGCCCTTCAGCACCTCCATCACGGGGCGTCCGGCGGTTCCGGAGGGTTCTCCGTCGTCCGAACATCCCATCACGCCGCCCTGCGGCCCGCAGATAAAGGCGAAGACGACATGGCTGCATCCGGCGTAGACTCGCTTGCGTTCGCGCTGAAGATCGCGCGCCGCATCCGCCGAGGCAACCGGAGTCGCTTCGGCGAGGAAACGCGATTTCCGCACCACAAGTTCAGCGCGGGTACTTTGACGCAGGATCAGCATGATTGTGCTTTATTCCGAGGATTGTGCTGTCGGTGAAGGCGGGGAAATGCCTCCGATGACAAGACATGTCGAGTTCAGATCATGGTCAGATGCGGTTGCTCCTGACCATGGAATCTGCTTGATGTAACAATTGGCTATAAAAAATCGTTATAATAGTATAGCAGTCTTTGGACGCTTGTCAAGTCTGGATATAATCAAAATCACCAGCTGAACTGGTGGTATGCACTGCGCCTAGAAGGCGATAGTACTGGCGGCCCGACACGGGCCCTGAACGGACTGCCAGTCGCATTCCCTTCACGAGCCGCCGCAAAAACGGCCCATGCGTTTGTTTTTGTTGTTATGAACTGAATTGAGGACTAGAGGATTCTTTCTTCCAGAATCTCCTCTTTCTTCTGTTCGCACAGCGTCCGGAGGATTTTCCCGATGCTCACTTTGATCTTACCGTACACAGCCTGTCGACGAAATTTCGGCGCAAATACGATATGGTACTTGCAATTCCATCGCG
>CACWOL010000060.1 GCA_902762495.1 uncultured bacterium
CCTATCTTCAGAAGCATTATCCTGTTCCAACCAATATCACCAGGAGAAAACCATGAAACTCCGCATCCTGATCTTATTTCTTTCCATGACCGCAGTCCTGGGCGCATGCCGCTCGACCGAAACGGTCTCCGATCCGTTCTTCCAGCCGACCGAGGCCGACATGCTCACGAAGGAAGAGACCGAAAGCATCATCTGGCACGCCAAGAATTTCATCACGTCCAACAAAAACCTGCGCCTCGGAAAGAACCACCGGAAGATGATCCAGGACAACGACCCCGTGACCCGAATCATCTACAGCGGAAAAAAACACGGCAGGATCGAGCTCGAATGGCCGATCTCGTCCGACACCGTGGTCCTGCTCTCCTCGCGCGGCGACCTGCTGTCCAAACGCCAGCCGTGGATGCTGGAAATCCTGTCCGGCAAACAGAAAGGCGGCCTGAGCGACGCCGAGCTGGAACAATGGCGGAACGTCGACACAGCGGACGAGTTCGAGGCCGAGGAATCGGGCGGCGCATGGGAAACGCTGGGCGTGGAACCGATCCCGGTGATCGAAGATACTCCCGCAGGAAATAAGGAGGATTGACATCATGAGTTCAAAATCTGACACATCCGGCCCGCTTTTCAGCCGGAAAAGTTTTCTGTGGCTTCTCGCCGCGCTCGTCGTTCTCCGGATCATCCTGAACATCGTCGTGCCGCTCATGGACCCCTCGGAGGCGCGTTACGCACTGATCTGCAAGATCATGACCGAGAACGGCAATTTCCTGGAGCCGAAACTCATCCACGAAGGCGTCCTGATGAACTTCGAGGGGAAACCGCCCCTGTATTTCCAGGCAGGAGCGGTCGCCTGTTATGTTTTCGGCATTGACCTCTTCGCGGTGCGCCTGCCGTCGACAATCTTCGCGGCGGGACTGCTGACCGTGCTGTACGGCGCGATCCGCCGGATCAAAGGGGAAGACGTCGCCCGGCTGGCCGTGCTGCTCACGCTCGGCAGTCCGGTGTTTTTCATGTACGCCGGGATGTGCATGACGGACATGGCGCTGGCGTTCTGCGTGTGCTCGGCCGTGTTCGCGTACATGCTGTTCGATCATGAGACCGTCCGCCGCAACAAAAAGCTCGCGAGCATCGGGTTCTTCGCCGCGCTCGCGCTCGGAATGCTCGTAAAGGGGCCGGTCGCGCTCGTGATGGCGGGACTTCCGGTCTTCCTCTTCGTCCTGCTCGGAAACCGCTGGCACGACCTCAAAAACCATGCCTGGACGCTCGGATTCGCCGCGTTCTTCCTGATCGCCGCCCCGTGGTATATCCTGATGCAGCGGGAAAACCCGGATTTCCTGTATTACTTCTTCGTGAACGAGAATTTCAAGCGGTTCCTGTTCAAGGAATACGGCGACCAGTACGGCGCGGGACGCGAATTCTTCCGAGGAATGGCGTTCCTGTGGTTCCTGATCTCGAACCTGCCGGGCGTGTTGCTGGTGCTGATCCCGTTGTTTTCGCGGGAGGGGCGCGGCAAACTGGCAGGGGTCTTCCGGAAAAGCGCGCTCGCGGATGACCTGCCGCTGCTCGGATTCCTCATCATCACGCTGTTCTGGTGCCTCACGAGCCGCGTGCTCATCACCTACGTGCTCCCGACCGTGCCGCTTTTCTCCGTCTGGCTGGCGGACCGCCTGACCGCCTGGGACTACGCGGACAAGGAGAGATTCAAAATGGCGCTCCGGGCAGGGCTTCCCGTGATCTGGTGCGTGACCGGGATGGTGTTCGCCTCGCTGTGGATCGCGGGCGACCGCTGGGTCGACAAGATGCCGGGCGATTTCTTCGAGGACATCGCGGAGACCGTTCCGAACGGATATTTCTATTTCTACCGCAAGGTGCCGTATTCCGCGTATTTCTACCTTGGCGACCGTGTGATCCCGCATGCAAAGGAACCTGCGGAAATGAGTGAAGAAGCGTCCCGTCCGCATTACCTCGTCAGCACCAAACACGAGTTGAAACGCCATCCGCTCAAGGGCTTCCGGCGTCCGGTCATGGAATCGGGTGTCTGGATGCTCTACGCCCCGTCGGAATGAACCGCCTCAACCGCCGTCCCCTGCCCCCGTCTTTCCGCGGATTTTTCGCGGAAAAGTTTGCATTTGCCGGGGAATCGTAGTATATTTATTTGTCTATGTCTTAACACTTTTCTTTTAACATAAGGAACTAAACAACATGTCAGTCAGCGTGCTCGTCGGCGTCCAGTGGGGCGATGAAGGCAAGGGTAAGATCATTGATGTTTTAACGAAAGACGCGGGAATGGTGGTCCGTTTCCAGGGCGGCAACAACGCCGGCCACACCGTCGAAATCAACGGACAGCATTTCGTGCTCCATCTGATCCCGTCCGGCATCCTGCGCGCCGGCGTGCCGTGCGTGATCGCGAACGGCGTGGTGGTCGACCCAGTCGAGCTCGTGAAGGAAATGAACATGCTCAAATCCCGTGACATCGACGTCTCCGGGATTCAGCTCAGCACGCGCTGCCATCTCATCATGCCGTGGCATAAGCTCATCGACGCCTTCAAGGAAGATTCCGCGAAGGGCGACAAGAAGATCGGCACCACGAAGCGCGGCATCGGCCCGGCGTATTCCTCCAAGGCCGACCGCACCGGCATCCGAGGCGGCGAAATGCGCGACCTCGCCCGCTTCGAGAAGCATTTCCGCGAAAACGCCGAAGCATATAACCGCGAATACGTCCCGATGGGCGGCGCCCAGCTCGACGTCGAGGCCGCGTGGAAGGAAGTCCTCGTCGCGCGCGACGTCCTGGTCCCGCACCTGGCCGACACCGTGGTCACGATCAACGAAGCCAACGCCAACGGCGTGCACGTCCTGCTCGAAGGCGCGCAGGGCGCGTTCCTCGACATCGACCACGGCACGTATCCCTACGTGACCAGCAGCAACACCACCAGCGGCGGCGCATGCACCGGCACCGGCCTCCCGCCCCGCGCCATCACCGAGGTCTGGGGTGTCCTGAAGGCCTACTCCACGCGCGTCGGCGAAGGTCCGTTCCCCACCGAGCTCTTCGACGAACAGGGCGAATTCCTGCGCGAGCAGGGCGGCGAATTCGGAGCGACCACGGGCCGTCCGCGGCGCTGCGGCTGGCTTGACGCCGTCGCGTGCCGCCACAGCTGCATGGTAAACGGCGTGGATTTCCTCGCCATCACGAAGCTGGACGTGCTTGACAAGCTCAAAGAGATCAAGATCTGCACCGCCTACAAGATCGGCGACAAGACCGTTACCACGTTTCCCGAGGACGTCTACGACCTCGCCCGCGTCGAGCCCGTCTACGAGACCATGCCCGGCTGGGAGACCTCCACGACCGGCATCCTCGACTGGAACAGCCTCCCGGCCAACGCGCAGAAGTATCTGAAGCGCATCGCCGAGCTCACCGGCTCGAAGATCGGCATCGTGTCCGTCGGTCCCGACCGCAATCAGACCTTCCGCGTCTGATCCGCGCGCCGGCAGGGTGACGATACCGCAGGAGGGGCGTCATGGCGGAAAAGAAGAAGAAACGGCGCCGGTTATCCGGTACCGAGTACAAGCAGCCGAAAAACGAGGAAACGAACGCGCAGATCCTGCGTGCCGCGATCGGCCGTTTCTTCGCGCGGTTCGATCTCATGCAGATCATTCCGCTGGCGCTTCTCCTGACCATCGGCATGTGCTTCGTCCACAGTACCGGCCAGCAGGTCGGAGGACATCACGTCGAACTCTTCAGCCGCCAGTGCGTTTATCTGGCGGTCGGCCTGGGGCTCTGGTTCACGTTCATTATGCTGGATTACCGCTGGATCGGACTGTCCTCCGTGCTGTTCTATCCGGCCGTGGTCGCCATACTTATCCTCGTACTGTTGTTCGGTCCGGTCCGCAACAACACCCGGCGCTGGATCGACGTCGGCCCGGTCAGTCTTCAGCCGTCCGAACTCGGCAAAATGGCCGTGCTGTTCGCCGTCGCGTGGCTGGCGTCGCTGAAACGCTTCAACATCAACAAGATATGGTGGCTCGCGCTGGTCGCAATCCTGACCGTGATCCCGTTCTTCCTGATCTACAAGGAACCCGACCTGGGAACCGCCATCGTGCTGATCCCGCTCACCGCCGCCATCCTGTTCGCAGCCAATCTGCGCTGGATCTACATCGCCATCATTGCAGTGTTCTGTATCGGCGGCCCCGTTATCGCCTACAAGAGCCCCATCCTGAAGAACTACCAGAAAAAACGCATCGCAATGTTCCTGGACCCGGAAAGCGAGCGTTACGGCGGCGGCTGGAACGTGATCCAGGCGGAAATCGCGGTCGGCACGGGCGGCATGACGGGCAAGGGCTACCGCCAAGGCACGCACACCATGCTCGGCTACCTGCCGCCGAAAGTCGCCGACTCCGACTTCATCTTTCCCGTCATCGCCGAGGAAACCGGATTCGCCGGCACGTTCTCCCTGATCCTGCTTTACGGGCTGCTGCTGTTCTCCATCCTGCGGACGGCGCTGCTGGCTTCCGATTATTTCGGACGATATTTGTGCGTCGGCATCGCCGCCATTCTCATGACGCACGTCTTCATCAACATCGGCATGTGCATCCGGCTGGTCCCCGTGACGGGACTGCCGCTTCCGTTTATCAGTTACGGTGGCACATTTCTGGTGGCCATGTTGTGTTATCTGGGCATCGCGCAGAGCGTGTACGCGCACCGGAACGACCCGTCCAGACTGGATCTGAACAACTGATCTTTTCGTCCGTAGAACCGATTCGGAATCAGCGATTTGTCATTTCATTCGTCAAATCTGACGGTTTGACGGAGAAAAATGACGGGCAGGCCGTCAATCCTTTGATTTTCAGCGGATTTCGCGCGCCAGCACAGGGCGGAACCCGACAGCCGTGTCGCTTTCGTTCGGCGGCATGAAAAACCGGTATGCGGAACGCAGTTTCTTCGGTTCCATGCCCCAGTCTCCGCCGCGGATCACGCGGCACGCCGCTTCGGTGGTCCAGGTACCGGCATCAAACGGACGGTAGCGCGTGAACCCGACGCTGACCGGATCGCGTTTGACGGGATCAGGCCCTGCCATCGCCGGGTCGGAATACGCCTTCGGATCATACCAGTCGTAGCACCATTCGGCGGCGTTGCCGGACATGTCGGAGAGTCTCCATGGGTTCCATCCGAATTTCCCTACGGGCGCAGTCACACGGTATCCGTCGTCGTCCGCAGCCCCGGAAATCGGCGGCAGCCGCCACTGGAACCGTTCGGCTGATTTGAAATCCAGCCCGTTCGCGTGCTCCGCCCCCTCGTTTCCGAACTCGTCCCCCCAGTAATAATTGGTCGATGTCCCGGCGCGGCAGGCGTATTCCCACTCGGCCTCGGTCGGCAGACGGTATTCGTAGCCGGACGGCAGACGCCCGGCGGCGCGTTCGAGCTCAGTGAGCTTGCGGCAGTACATCACGGCCTGGTCCCAGCGCACGCGGACCGCCGGCTGATCCGGTCGATTGAGGCGGAAATCGCCCCATTTGAGCGAGTTGAAGCCGGGGATCAGCATCTGCATCTGACGGTTCGTGACCTCGGTCCGGGCGATCCAGAAAGGATGCGTGATCGTAACCTCGCGGACCGGCATCTCGTTGTCCAGCGACCCGCCCATCCTGAACTTGCCGGCCGGGATTCCGATCATGTCGAGGTGCGCCGACGGTACGATGAAGGCCTCGCCGGGCTGTTCCGGTGCGGGGGGCAGCGACACCTTTGCCAACCTGGCGATTTCCTCCTCGTTTCGGCGATTGGCCTGTTCGGAGACATGGAGCTCCTCACGCAACAGAAGCGGCATCAGATCCTCAGTGCGGAGATCGATAAGTTCGACGAGCAAACGTGCACGAACGTACGGAGACGCTGTGGAATTTTCGTCAAGTACTTTTTCCTTGATGGCGATTATTTCTTTTATTAAGGCGAGTTCCTTCGCCTTCGCTTTCGATTCCCTGTAGTATGAAATCCCGCTGTATACGAGGAACGCCCCCACGCAAAGCACGAAAAGCACCATGAATATCTTGAAGATGCGGAGTTTCGCCTCTTCGTGCTGGAGTTCGGCACGGAGACGCATGGCGGCCGCGCCAGTGCTGCCGGGCGGGGAGAACGATTTTGTCTTGCTGGAAGCGGCGGGCCGGGATGTATTGTCGGGATTCGAATTCATTTGGAGCATTGTTGAAATATGAACAGATGAAGCGAACGGAGTTACACTGTCCGCAGGGGTAATATAGCACAAAAACCGAAAAAAATCGAATGAAAAAGATGAAAAAACGTGGATTATGCTGTATATTGTATGCTGAACCATATTTTATAACCTGATTCGGGATCTATGGAAAACTCGTTTGACGTCATCGTGATCGGCGGAGGACATGCCGCCTGTGAAGCCGCCGCGGCATCCGCGCGGCTCGGCGCGTCGACTCTGATGCTCACCATGAATCTGGATCACATCGCGCAGATGAGCTGCAATCCGTGCATCGGCGGCATCGCGAAGGGGCATCTCGTGCGCGAGATCGACGCCCTCGGCGGCCTCATGGGAAAGATCGCCGACGCTGCGTCCATTCAGTTCCGCATGCTGAACCGGGCAAAGGGTCCCGCCGTGTGGTCCCCGCGCGCCCAGTGTGACAAGACCTGCTATCAGCGCGCGATGAAGCACATGCTGGAGCTGACGCCGAACCTCACGATCCGTCAGGAGGAGGCGGTCGATTTCGTCACGGACGGCGACGCCGTCGTGGGCGTCGTGACGCGCCTTGGCAACACCTATCGGTGCAAGGCGGTCGTCATCGCCACGGGGACGTTTCTGCATGGACTTCTGCATTATGGCCTCACGCATTTCTCCGGGGGACGTTCCGGCGATCCCGCCTCGGATCTTCTGCCGGAAGCCATCCGCGGCCGCCTCGGGCTGAAGATGGGCCGCCTCAAAACCGGCACGCCGCCGCGTGTGCTCGGCAGTTCGGTGGACTTCAGCCGCATGGACGTGCAGCCGTCGGATACCGACCTGGAGGAGCATTTCTCGCATTTCGGCATCGGGGACGTCACGCCGCAGGTGAACGAACACAATCTGGACTGCCGCATCACCTGGACCACCGCCGCCACGGCCGACCTCGTGCGCGCCAACCTCGACAAGGCCCCGATGTACAACGGCCTGATCGAGGGCATCGGAACGCGCTACTGTCCCTCGTTCGAGGACAAGGTCGTGCGGTTCCCCGACCACGAACGCCACCTCATCTACCTCGAACCCGAGGGCGAGGCGACCGACGAATATTACGTGAACGGGATTTCGACAAGTCTGCCGCCCGAAGTGCAGGAGGGCATGCTCCGTTCCATCCCCGGCCTCGAACACGTCCGCTTCCTGCGGTACGCGTATGCAATCGAATACGACTACGTGGAACCCGCCCAGATGGACCGCACGTTCGCCGTGCGCGCCTGGAAAGGGCTGTACCACGCAGGGCAGATCAACGGCACGAGCGGGTACGAGGAGGCCGCCGCGCAGGGACTCGCAGCCGGACTGAACGCCGCGCGGTTTGCCGCCGGGCTGGACGGCGTCGCGTTCGGGCGCGACGAAGCGTATCTGGGCGTGATGGCGGACGATCTGGTGACCAAGGAGATTAAAGAGCCGTACCGGATGTTCACCAGCCGTGCGGAATACCGCCTGCGTTTGAGGCAGGACAACGCCGACCTCAGATTGTGCCGAAAAGCTCACGAGCTCGGCCTGCTCTCCAATGCGGATTTCGACAAGTTCATGCACTATGAAAGCCGTCTGCACGAACTCGAAGCCGCCGCGCGCGCCGCGTCCATGCCGGGCGGCGGGACTGCCTGGGAACGTCTCCGTGTCGCGCAGGGCGACCTGAATTTGAACGAACTTCCGTTCGAGCCGGAGCTGATCGGACTCGATCTGAACGACCGCACCGACCGCCGCGTGCTCCGCGAACTCGCGGTGCAGGCGCATTACGAAGGGTATTTGAGGCAGGAGGAGGACTCCATCCGGCATCTGCACGGACTTGAGGCGTGGACGATTCCCGCCGAGCTTGATTACGCAATGCTCCCCGGCCTCAAAAACGAAACCCGCCTCAAACTCGCGCGCATCCGCCCCGCCACGCTCGCGCAAGCTTCGCGCATCGATGGCATGACCCCGGCGGAGATCGGGCTTCTGCAGGTGCTGCTCGCCCGCAGGAAACGCGAACAGGAAACGAACTCGGAAAAGGATAAACAGCCATGAGCGAAGAATCCGTCCATACCGAAGAAATCGAAGTCCGCCGCGAGCCCGGCGCATGGTCGCGCCTCTGGGCGATCCGCTATGCCCGCGTGCCGATCCTGATCTGCGCGCTGTTCTTCGTCTTCGCGCTCGGTTCGGAATGCTACGCCGTGTATTGCGCGAAGACCGGCGCGACGCCAGTCTATCAGATCCAGAATCCCGAACTCCGTAACCACGCCCCGATGAAGGGGCACATCCTCGGCACGGACTACCTCGGACGCGACGTACTGCTGCGGGCGGTCTTCGCCACGCGCACCGCGGTGAAAGTCGGCATCGTGGCATCGCTGATCTCGTCGGTGGTCGGCGTCGCGCTGGGGCTGATCGGCGGGTACTACGGCGGCAAGACGGACGCGGTCGTCCTTTGGATTTACAGCACGTTCGCGTCCATCCCATCGCTGCTGTTCATTCTGGCGTTCGCCCTGCTCGTTTCGAAAGGCTTCCTCAGCGCGCCTCTCGAATCCGCGTTCCAGGCGTTCAGCCGCGCCATGAACACCGAGCCGGGCATGATGGCCGTCTACCTCGGGATCGGCCTCACCGGCTGGGTGCAGCTCTGCCGCGTGGTTCGCGCGGAAACGCTCCGGCTGAAGACGCGCCCCTACGTGACCGCCGCCCGTTCGCTCGGCGTGTCCGACCGGGGCATCCTGCTCCGCCACATCCTGCCGAACCTGATGCACCTTGTGATCGTGTATTTCACCATGCGGTTCGCGTCCGCGGTGATGACCGAGGTGATTGTGAGCTATCTCGGGCTTGGCGTAAAGTTCGAGCCGAGCTGGGGACTGATGATCTCCAACGGCCAGTCGCTTTTCTGGCGCGGCGCGTGGTGGGAGATCGCCACCGCAACGGGATTCATGTTCGTACTCGTGCTCGCGCTGAACCTGACCGGCGACGCCCTGCGCGACGCCCTGGACCCCCGCCACACTTCCGGGAAGTGACAGGAAGCCCTGTTCCATCCCCTGCAAAAGCCATGCGCAACTGTTTTTTTTGCAATAAAATCCGTCTTTTTGACGGAAACCAGCTTGATTTTTTTCAAAACCGGAGTATAGTATTATCACGTAATTTGATTTGCGTCTCAATAATGCTCCCGTAGCTCAACTGGATAGAGCGTCTGACTACGGATCAGAAGGTTGGGGGTTCAAATCCCTCCGGGTGCACCATTTTTATGTCCTCATTTGAGGTGAAAAAGGGTAGATTTGATAGAAACTGATAATTCCTGATTTTTCACGATTTGCGGAAAAAATCGTGAAAAAATCGTGAAAAATCCATAATGGCTGTTTGAGCTTAGACGGCATGGAACACCCCGGATGAGAACCCTCCTTGAATCCTGTCTGGCGTTTTTTTTGAAAAAGAATCCATCTCATTTTCCATGTCCCTGCTCAAAAATTCCCCTTTTTCGTCTGTTCCAAATCCTTTTTCAGGACGATTTTCGCCTCAAATCGTGAAAAAAACGTGAAAAACACTGTCTCAAGTCTTAATTGCTGGAGTCATGCCCCCAAAAGGAACATGACCCCAGCGTTTTTTTTGAGATTCAGCTCTTTTTACGTCGTTTTTGATGGGTTACATGATAACCCACGGTTTCCGGGCCGAGAGTGCAAGGCCGACGATGCCAACGGCGACGATCACGCCAAGCGAGATTCTTTCGATCGTGGGCGACGGATAGAGATGCGGAATAAACATTTTGTTCCTCCGTGTTCAAGGTTTGAGGTTATCGGAGACTCGAATGCCGTACCTGCTGAGAATGATCCCTGCTGCGACGGTCAGTATGAGTTTCCCGATCCATTTCAGTGTATCCGCGGTCGATTCGGGCGTGGATTTGTTTTCTGTGTTGAACATGATTTGTGTTCCCTCCTGTAAGTTTTGAGTTTGTTTTGAGTTTGATTGAGGTGGAGACTATGATGCCTTCACCTCGGTTGAATTGGTTTTACGTTCAGACGGAAAGCGGCAACTCAATTTCTTCCTGTTCTTCCCCGGAACAGGATTCCGTCGACTGCATACCGAGCAAGCACGGCACCGTCGAGACGTCGAGCAGCCGGAAGCAGTTGAAATACCGCTCAGCGCCCTTGGCCATTTCAGGCGTGAACTCCTGCACGATGTCGGATGGCTTGCGTATCCAGCCGAGCTTACGGGCGACAGCAACGTTCAATGCTTTCATTAGCTCAATGTTGAACTTGATGTGAACGTTCCGATTCAGATAGCAACGGAAGGCGAAGAGCACGGTCTTTTCATCGGCCATGTAGACCGCACCACGCTTTCCCCAGCTCTCCGGCAACTGGATCTCACCGGCCTGGAATCCAAGACTGTTCGCCACAGCGCAGACATCCTCGATCTTCGTCCGGCAGGCGTACGCGATGTGATTGTCCCAGCTGTGCCATCCTTCACCCGGCAGGGCGTATTCCGTACAGATGATCCGGTAGTCGAGCGTGTAATGCGTGTTCTTCTCCGCATCCGAGCTGTACCGCGAACAGAAATCCTCGAAGACGCGCTTATTGGAAACGTAGTTCCGCACGTTCTCCTTGGATGACAGCCCGATGAAAAGGTCGATCATCTGCTGCTCGGTGAACCGGTTGTAGTTCTTGATGACCCAGACGATCATCGCGTATAGGTTCGACGGCGTGAAGTCAACTTGCTTTAGCATGGAGAAGTCGCTGAGGATTTTCCGACGCGATTCCGAGGTCAAACGCGAAGTAATCTCATCGAGACAGTCGAATGCTGCCGACCAGTAAAGATTCTTCAGACCTTTGTATTTCCGCTTCAGGGCTTCCTTGACGTTGTCCTTGTGGACACCGACAGAGGCAAGAAGATCGGGGTCAAGGCTCGCGATCTTCTTGAAGTGTTCGTACAACTGTTTACGCGCGTTCTCGTAGCCGTCGCAGAGGATTTCCACCTTGTTCTTTCCCGTGGTCAGGGCTTTTCGCAAGGCTTCCCGTTTCTTTTCCTCTTCATCACATGCCCATCGGATCATATCCCGGTCTGGCGCATCGTCCATCTGGAACAGTTCGTCGAACATGTAATCGAATCCGGCATCACGGCCCTGCCAACTCTTGTCGATGTGCAGGATGTCAACCTTGGCACGGGCATTGCGTTCCGCGCTTAGGAAATCGGCTTGACCAAGCACACTGACGAGTTTCGTACCGAACGGGGCTTTCAGCGACCTCAACGCGAGCTGAATCGTTTCGCTCTGTTTCCAGCGACTGGGGATGATGAGGAATATGTCGTCGCAGTTGCTTTCGAGGATGATCCTCTTCATCCACTCCTCGTATTCCGAATATGGCGGATTGCAGAAGATTGTATCGACCTCTTTGTCGATGAGCGTCGTCTCGTTGAAATCCGTACCGAGCACGATCAAGTCAGGGGCGAGCCTGTCGATCAGGATACGGCTTTTCTCGATGACGAAGTATTCCGAGATGTCTGCTGAAGGAGCATGCGGATTTTCCCTGTTGAATTCTTTCATCCATTTGCGGAAATCACATTTGCCAGCGCCAATGTCAAGCACGGTTCCAAAACCATAGTGACCGTGCCTGTTTGCGAGTTTGAACTTCCAAATCCGGCGCACCATGTCGCGTGTGGTCGGATAGAATTCAAAATCCTCACCGGCCTCTTTGAGCTCGGCAATCAGCTCGTTCATTTGCTTTGTCATGAGCGTGTCCTTTGTTTGAAAACGCCGGAGGAATGACCTTCCTCCGGCTGTAACAGTTTTGTGCTTGGATGCGTTCAGATTCAAGCGAAGATCGCTGCTTGACGACCGTCCAGCCCAAACGCACGGTTTAGGGCGAGGTAGCTGTGATTCACGCGCTGCGGTGAATACTTTTTGACGATTTCCGTGAACGCGTTTAGCAGGCTCCAGCGCGTCTGCTCTTTGAACTCGACGTGCGAGGGGTCCTTGAA
>CACWOL010000061.1 GCA_902762495.1 uncultured bacterium
CCCCGATCAGCTGCTGATAAAGCGCGAAATAGACCTCGTAACTGGTAATGGTTGTGGGATCGTCCTTGCTGTAATCGACCTTGTGAATCGTTTTGCCCAACGGAGCGAAGTCCTGCTCGATGGACTGATCGACCAGATTGTTTCGGTCAGCAAGGTACAGAATCTTTCGCTTCATGCCGCTTTTCAGCAGACGATAAACGATCTGGAATGCCGTGTAGGTCTTTCCTGTCCCGGTTGCCATGGCAAGCAGAATGCGTTGCTGCCCTCTGGCGATGGCATCCACCGTACGATTGATCGCCACACGCTGATAATACCGGGGAGGATAGGTGTTCTGGCCGGAATAGTAGGGCTGCGCCATGATTGTTTCTTCATCTGGAGTCAGACCTTTTCCGAAATTCACACTTTGGCGGTAACGGCTTTTCAGCTCTTCCGGGGATGGGAACTGGTCAAGCTCAATCAGGCGTTCCTCCCCAGTCAGGAAATCGAACTCGTAAAAAGCATCCCCGTTCGAGCTGTATGCAAACGGCACGTCCAGCATTTTCGCATATCCCTTTGCCTCCTGAAGCCCAGCGGATACGGTATGCTTGTTGTCCTTGGCCTCCACGACAGCAATCGGATTGTACGGGCTCTGGTACAGGACGTAATCAGCTCTCTTTGGCTTTTTGCGAACAGGTGTGTTGCCCTTGAGTTCGATCTTGCCGTCGGTCAGCTGGACGTTCGTTTCCATCGTGATACGATCGTTTCCCCACTTCTGCTGAATGGCAGGCGTGATGAAATGAAGCTTGATGTCTTCTTCCGTCATTTCTTTTTTAGGAAGCCAATGCGCCATCATGTCCTCGGGATGGAAACGTTGAAATTTATACTGTTAGTATAAAAAAATAACCTTAAGACGGAAGAAATCAAGGCTTTTTGCGGAAAAACAGGAAAAAAACAGGCTGATACGGGAATCATGAACATTACTGCCGCCAGCCGACGAAAGGCAACAGGGGCATTTCGGGATGTCCAAATTTCCCGCATCTTCACCTCAAGCCCTGTTCAGATTACGGAAAAATTACGGAAAAACGCTTTCCATCGGGTATTCGATTCTATCCTTTCGCCTCAAAACATCACTGGAAAGAATCGTGATACCGAGCTTTGGGCTTTTCCAAAACCATTTTCCGGAATTTTTGAGATACCGATGCAAAAACAGTCCGTTTTGAGCTCGATGTGTCGCATAATTTTTCCGTAATTTTTCCGTAATTTCTGTCACAGAACCGGGAAAATGCAGGTTTTGTCGATTCCTATCAAATCAACTCTTTTTGAGCTTAAAATTTAAAATAAAATGGCGGTGGCAGCGGGGATCGAACCCACGACCTGCTCTTTAGGAGAGAGCCGCTCTATCCAACTGAGCTATGCCACCGCGTCAGAATCTTTGCAGGGAAGCCGACCGCACCAAAATAAAACCGTCATCCGAGTTTATCGTCTCTTTCGGCAACGGACTTGTGGTTTCTTCTGCTTGTTTGTGCTAGTTTCGAACAGGTATATACTATAGCGCCGGTTCAGTAAAAAATCAAGTGTGAATGAGAAAAAGGGTGTTTATCATCGGTTATCAAATATGTGATGCCGCCCCAACAAAAAAATACCCTTTAGGGTATGTGTCCCAAGGAAGACCTGATTTTGAAAAAAAGTCGATGTCCGGCACAATATCAGGCACGGCGGGAGCGTTATTTGATCAGAAGCGCGCAACAGAAACAACAAACACAATCAACACACAATCAGGAGCCTACAATGAAATCCATTTCCAATCTTTTTATCAGCAAACTCTCCGCCGTCATCATCATCGCCGCGGTCGCCGGTCTGGTCTCGATCAACGCGTTCGCACACACCAGCGACTACATGGGATTCGGCGGATTCCAGCCCTTCGGCGGATTCGGATACGGATACGGGTTTGGCGGCTACGGCATGGACTTCGGTTACACCTTCGCCGGATTCGGCGGATTCGGTCCCGTCATGGACTTCGGCGGCCACTTCGGCGGGCATCATTTCGACGCTCATTTCGCGGGTGATTTCGGCGGATTCGGGCACGGGTTCACCGCTCAGAGCGCGGTCCACGCCTCCAATCGCAAGATCGTCCCTCTGCCGCCCACCGCTTCGGCCGTGAACACGTCCATCACCTACGATGAAAACGGCGAGCTCCACGTCCGCCCGTTCGACGACGAGGACCTCTTCGTGGAGGATTGAGACGAGCTTAAAGCACCTCGAAAACAGCGATTGTTCCATGGGGCGTCTCCCAGGGGGTGGGAGGCGTCCCGATCTTTTTACATTGGTGAAAGCCCGGATTCTTTCAATCCGCGCTTGATTTTTCCTCTTTTTCGCTGTACTTTATCTGCAAAAAGAAACTATTGAAAAGCCCCCTTCCCGGTGTATCATGGCTCAGAACAACACAACAGAACCGCCCTCAATCCAAATCAAGTCCGCGCAACCCGACATCGACGAACGACTGAAGTTCCGTCTGCCGCGGCTCGGCTGCTTCTGGATCTTCTTCATCTTCTTCTTTTCCGTCATCGCGGGAGGGCTTCTGCTCTTCTGCACGACGTTCAAGCGCCCGATCGACTGCGAGACGCCGACGGAACACGTTACCGTGTCCGACCCGTGCCATGTCCTGCACGAAGAGGACCTGAATTTCGTGACGGAGCTCGCAAACAAGGTGGCTGACGAGGGAAACTGCGACGTCGCCGTACTGTTCGCGGACGAACATTTCGAAGATTTTCATGCGCTGTTCGATGCCGTGCTGGCGGACTGGTCGCCGGACAAGGGCGTCCTGCTGATGTACGGATTGCAGGACGACAACATCAAAATGGCTCTGACGGGCGGCGAATGGCGACTGGCGGGACACGACGACTCGTGGCTCTGCGGAGAGATCGCCGTTCAGGATCCATCCTGCCGGGCGAACCGAGTTTGCTAGTCTATTTCGACTGGGCCCCGTTCCATACGGAAGGCGCGCCCCGGTATACGGCCGCGGTCATCAGCCTCGTGATCGGGATCATCGCGATCATCTTCGGGCTGGTATTCTGGGCAGACGGACGCACGGAGCGAGCGAGAAATCTGGCACGTTACCGTAATATTCTGGCGGAGTTCGAACGGCGGCACCCGAACGAGCCGGACCTGCAGCTCTTCGACCTGAACGAGCCGAAAGATCCGGGCATATTCAGGTTCCTCCGCCATCCGGCTCTGGTCATAACGGCGATCCTGCTCGCCGTGTTTTTCGGGGGACTTACTGTTTTCTTCGGCGTCTTCAGCGGACCGGATTCCGATTCTTACACGCTGGACAAGGAAATCAAGAATCCCTATCCCTCTTCCCGCCGGGCAACGTACACCGGGGAAGTCCCCGAGGCGCCGTCCGGGGTCGTCGTCGACCTCGCGGACGCGTTCACGCCGGACGAAGAACGCGCCATTTCCGAAGCGGTCGGGCATCTGGAAGACACCGTCGGCGGGCAGGTCCAGGTCCTGACCGTGAAGACCATCGGCTACGCCATCTTGGAAGAGTACACGCTCGAAGTCGCCTCCCGCTGGGAGATCGGCGAAGCCGGAAAAGACAACGGCGCGCTGCTCTTCCTCGCCATCGACGACCGCAGGAACCGCATCGAGGTCGGCTACGGCTGGGAAGCCTTCCTGACCGACGCCCGCTGCGGCGATCTGCTCCGCGAGGCCGTACCGGAACTCCGCGAAGCACGATACGCCGACGCCTGCGTGAAAATCATCCGGGGCATGGAGAAGCATCTTGCGGAAAACCCGGTCCTGGATACAGCCCGCGGGCTGAATCAGACAGGCGCGATCGCGATCATCCCGTCCATCGAGCCTCCCGAATCGTCCCGGGATCCCCGTCAGCCGGATTATTTCGAGGCGACGTTGGGCGTGTTCGGCATCCTGCTCGCCCTGCTGGGCGTCGTGCTCGGGTACTGGGGCCGCGTCATGAAGACCTCGCTGCCCGATTATTACATCTTCGATCCGGCTGAATTCCGCAAACTGTGTTCCTCGCATTCTTCCGGTTCGTCGTCCGGCGGCAGCTCATACAGCCGGAGTTCCAGTTCGCGAAGCTCAAGTTCCAGCCACAGGTCAAGCTCCAGCCACAGGTCGGGCGGCGGTTCCCGCAGATCGGGCCGCGGCGGTTCGTTCGGGGGCGGCGGCGCATCCGGGAGATGGTAAAGCCCCCGGTTGTCTCTTTCCTCTGAAAACAGGAAGGCTGCCGGTCTCGTGATGAGGCGCGGCAGCCGAATTGTTTTTTTGAAGGAGAAACCGAAGCCGTTTTACTTGACCGGCTCCGTGATGCCTTCCTTGGTCTGCGTCAGCGGCTTGACCGTGCCGTCTTCGTTGAAGAAGAGCTCATCGACGCAGACGGAACGGCGCAGGCCCTGTCCCTTCTGGCCGTCGCGGTCGAGCGTGCCGTTGTGGTAGAAGAGGAACGTACGGCCCTTGAAGTCGATCACGCCGGGATGGATAGTGAAGCTGTTCTTCGCCGCGCCGGTGACCTGACCGCGGAACGTCCACGGGCCTTTGAGGTCCTTGGCGGTGGAGTAGTTGATGACTTCGCCGCCGCGTCCCATGCCGGGGTAGAAGTTGTAGTAGAGGCCGTTGCGCTTGTAGAGCCAGGGGCCTTCGGTGTAGTTCTGCATCCCGGTGTCGGTGATCTCGCCGTCAAGCTCGATCATATTGTCTTTCAGCTTCGCGACGTAGTTGTTCGTGTGTCCCCAGGAGAGCCACGCGGTGCCGTCATCGTCGATCAGCACGGTCGGGTCGATGTCGTTCCATCCGGCGCGGCCGCTGGTCATGTTGTCGAGCACGACCGGTTTTTCGACGGGCACGAACGGGCCGACGGGGGAATCCGCGACGGCAACGCCGATGGAGTTGCCGCCGTTCTTGTCGTCGCGGTACGTGCAGTACCAGTAGAACTTGCCGTTCTTGTGCGCGACCTGCGAGGCCCACGCCGTGCCCTTGATGCCGCTCGGGAACTGTTCCGGACGCAGCAGGACGCCGTGGCTGCGCCAGTGGACGAGGTCGTCCGAAGAATAGCAGCGCCAGTCGGCGATGTTGTAGTTGCCGGGGAGACCGTTCCGCTCGCCGTCGCGGTAGACGTCTTCGCCCGTGTAAACGTACACGCGGTTTCCGACGACCAGCGGCGCGGGGTCGGCGGTCCAGGCGTCCGTGAAGATCGGGTTGCCGGCGGGTTCCAGATCGGTGCCGTCGTAGACTTTGTCAGCGGAATTGCAGGCGGTGATGAGCAGGCCCGACGCGAGGATCGAACCGGCGAGGAGGAGTTTGGATTTCATGGTTGCTCCTTTGGTGAACTATGAGGTGAAAGGGTGTATTTCTGATGCTTAAAAACGCAAACCTGCATAATATACCCATCCCCCTCGAAAAAGTCAAACGGAATCGGGAAAAAAGACCCGAAGCAAATAACGGCTTGAGTTTTGCCTTTCCGCCATCACAAGCAACCCGGCGATGCTTCAGGCGGCCCTGTCCGCCGTCCCGCTCTCCGCCATTCCTGGACGGAAAAACTGATCCGCGGCGTTTCTTTTTCTTCTTCAATCACAGTCTTTTTTCGTTTTCCGGATTCCTTTTTTTATTTTTTCATTTTTTTCGGATTTTTCGTTTGAATTTTCCTTGTTTCCGCTATATGGTATTGTCGTGAATCGGAAATAATTGTAATCAACACGGAAAGGGCCCCGAAAATGTCCAACACCACATACTATGTCCCCAATGAATCCGAAACCGTCCTCAGCGGAGCGATCCTTGATTATGACGATTTCATGTTAGTCAGCAGCGGCGGTACGGCGCTGAATACCACCGTCAACAGCGGCGGAACCATGTGTTGTATCCTCGGAGGCTCCGCGATCGGCACGGTTTTGAATAACGGACGCATGTGGTTGGATACCAGCAGTGGAATCGCACAGGATACGGTTGTGAACAGCGGAGCCGATATCACCATCTATTCCGGCTGCATGGCGAGCAACACCACCGTGAACGACGGCGGTTTCATCGACGTCGAATCCTATGGAAAGGCGGACGGGGTCATCGTAGCGTCCGGCGGCTCGTTCCGAGTCTATTTTACCGCTTCCGCGACCGGGGTCGAAATGGAAGAAGGAGCCACGCTGCAGCTTTACATGGACCCTTATACGGTTCTCACAGGGACCAGCGGCGGCAAGGAACTGTCCGTTTCAAACGGGACAGTGGACGGGCTGACGATCGAAAGCGGGGGGATCCTTTACGCCTCCGGCTATACCACGGTGTCCAATACGACCGTGAAGCAGGGAGGGTATCTGGCTGTTTACGATAAAGCGGTCGGCATCATCGAAGACGGCGGTTATGTCAATGTATCTTCTGCCCACTCCGCGACGTTCATCGCGCATGAATTCAAGGATGTCGCGGTGAACGGCAGTGCCGCAACAGTCCACTCCGGGACCACGGCGACCAATACGACGATCGGAAGCGGCGGAGAGATGTTTGTCTACAAAGGCGGCCTGGTCAATTCGGCGGCCGTGACCGGAGATTACATCAGCAGCGGCAGCAGTTCTTCTTTCTTCAGCGGTCTTCTTCAGTTGTATTCCGGTGCTTCGGCGGACAGCGTTACCGCGGGTTCCGGCGGACTTGTCCGCATCGCAAACGGCGCGACGGTGACCAACCTGACTGAAAACGGCGGCGGATTCGAGTTCGCGGAAGGCTTCGATATGAGCGGCGTCAACTTCCTGTCCAACTCGTTCGGCGGCCAGACGCTTTCCGGCCTGGTCACGGTCCACGCCGGGACCACGGCGACCGACATTGTCATCTCCAACGGAGCATTCCATCTCTACGAAGGCGGCTCGGCGTACAACGTGACCATGGGCCTTTCCGGTTATTACGACTGTCCCGGCTTCATCCACAGCAACGCTGTGGCGAGCGGACTGAGCGGGTACCGCTTTACGATCGAAAGCGGCGCGGTCGTCTACGACCTGACCGGCGGCGCAAAAATCGCCGGTACTGTGAGCCGGGCGACCGTTAATAATTACGGAAGCGCCACGATCCAAAGCGGCGGCAAATTGATTTCCGCCACGGTCAATGTCGACGGAATGGGCGTCGGGGTATTCGTTCAGAGCGGCGGCACACTGGAGGATTCGATCTTCACAAACGGCTATGGAGAGGTTTCTTCCGGCGGAACCGTGACGAACCTGACCGTAAACAACGGCTATCTTTATGTTTACTCAGGAGCAACCGTCGAAGGCCTCGACTTCAGCGCCGGCACTCTTTCCGTCACCGGAGGTTCCGTGACCGGTCTTGTCCTTGCCGGAGAACAGACGTATTTGTGGCTTCGGGTCGATCCCACGACCAGCGCTTTCGTCTCCGGCACGATGGGTGAAAGCACGCCAATCCTGCTGAAGGACGGCAAGTTCGAGCATTTCAAAACGAGCAGGATCGGCCTCAGCATCGCGAACGGCGGCGTGGTGAACGACATCACGTTCGAAGATGGTGATATCGTTGTTTCCTCCGGAGGTACGGCGACCATTTTCGATGTTTCCAGCAGGGGCGCGGTCGGCGTTTCCGCTGGCGGCACGCTGACAAGCGCGACGTTCCACGGCGTCGCCGATTCCTACGGCCACTATTATTCCTCCGCCGGCGCCTTCCTCGGCATTTACGGCGGCGAGGTGAACAGTATCACGCTCGAAGGCGGGCGGGTTTCCATGACTTCCGGAACGATTCAGGACGTCGATGTGAACGGCGGATATATGTATCTGTACGGCGGAACCGCCAAAAACGCCGTCGTGAACAGCGGCGGGAGCGTCATCGCCGGATACACCTTTGCGCTCGAAAACGCCAAGGTCACGGGCTACAGTTATGTGAGCATGGGCGACGGCGCGACGGCGACGGGGACCATCCTCAGCGCCACGCAGGTGATCCACAGCAGCGGAGCCAGTGAATGGACCGAGGACAGAGGCGGCTACCTTTACGTTTATAACGGCGGCATCTCCGTCGATACCACGGTCGGCTACGCGTGCAACCTCACGGCTGCATACGGCGGGTCCGCTTCGAAGACCGTTGTGAACAGCGGCGGAAGCCTGTATCTCAGCTCCAAGGATAAAAGCTACTGGTACGGATATGAGGGATGCGGCATGGCGGACGACGTGACCGTGCAGAGCAGCGGGTGGATTCATGTCGGAAAAGGCGCATCCGCAACGGATCTCAAACTCGAAAAAGGCGCAAATATAGGAATCGACGTTGATTCGGAAACGCTTGTCCGGGGAACCTGCGCGGGCAGCGGCGCATTCGAGATCAAGGACGGAGCCGTGACCGCCGACTTCCCCGTGCTGGAAAACGGATTCCAGCTCAGTCTCTATGATGGTGGTGTGCTGACTCTGGATCAGAACGCCGCGATCTCCGACGGCGGCGAACTCTACGTCAACGGCGGAACGGTCCAGGGCGCGGACGTGATCACGGTCAATCAGGGCGGATACATGTATTACGATTACGGCGTCGTAGAAGGGAAGATCAAAGAAAACGGCGGATATTTCTACTACTACGAATCCTCCAGCTCCGGAGGGATCGAATTCGAGCAGAACACCTTCACCGGCGTGACGCTGACGTTCGGACAGAGCGCCACGGCCCACTCCGGCACGGTCGCGGACAGCACGACGATCCTGGTCGAAAGAGGCAGCAACAACGTGTCCGGCTACGGCGCGAGCCTGAATATATTCAGAGGCGGCATCGCAAAAAACACCACGGTGGCGGGCGGCGGCCTGCACATCAACAGCGGCGGCACCGCGCTCAACACGCTGGTCCATTCCGACGGCCACATGGAGCTTGACTACCGCGGCGGCGCTTCGGCGATCAACACCACGGTGGCGGGCGGCGGCGTATTCATGGTAAGCGGAGGATATTTCGACACTCCCTTCGTCTCGCAAACGCACGTCTCCTCGGGAGGCTCGCTCTATCTCAGGCCTTACAGCGGATCGGCTTCCATGACCGATACAGTCGTTTCCGAGGGCGGCGTATTCTATCTGTCGCCCGAATACAGCGGATATGCCGTTGCGGTCGACACGGTCATTGAGTCCGGCGGCACGATGCTCTTCACTTCGGGCGGCAGTTACAGCAATGTGCTTCTTTCCGGCACTGTCATCAAACAGGGCGCTTCGGTCGGTTATTATGTATCTTCCTCCGGCGATCCCTCGAGTTTTTATTCTTACTCCTATGTCCGGGCTTCCGACACGATTCTGGATTCCGGCGCGAGCGTCGCGTTTATGGCCGGCGAATCGCTCTCCAACACGATCGTCAGGGAAAACGCTGTCCTCGAAATTTCCAGCGGAGTCAGTGCCTATTACGTTTCCGCGACCGAGGCGGGGGCGACCGTCCGGGTCCTTTCCGGCGGCGAAGTCGAGGCGGCCGAGATCGGCAGCGGCGCCTCCATGACGCTCGCGCCGGGCGCTGAGGCAATGGGCGTGGTCATCGACGGCGGCACGATGCGGGTCACCGGTTCCGGTTTACAAGACGATTTCCTTTTCGATACGGGAGTCTATGTTACGATCATCCAGAACGGGACGGTCACCGTGGAATCGGGGGCATATCTTGATATTGTCTCGGCGGGCGCCGGCGGAAGGGTCGAAGTCGGCAGCGACGCAATCGTCCTTGAAAGGGTCCTGCTCACCGACGGCGGGGAAATGCACGTCGAGGAAGGCGGCCAGATATTCTTCCTGTTGAACTATATGACAGCTCCAAGCACACAGCTTCTGGCAAACGATCTTTCCAGGATCACGGGCGCTCCGGACTACCGGTTGGTCGTCAAGTCGAACCAGACGCGCGGAACGTACGTCTTCGCCTCCGGCGCGGCGGATTTCGATGGTACGATCACGGTCGTGGACGGGAACGTGCAGGAACTCGGCAAGCTCAAACTCAATGAGACGGTCAAGATCGGCGACAACAACTACACACTGCGTCAGGCGAACGGCAACCTCGGCGTCACGATCACCGACATGACCGGGATCGAGGTCTCGCGCGGCGACATCGACAAGTCGGGCATCTCCGACGTGCTGTTCCAGTGGACCGGCGGCGGCTATCAGCTCGGCTACTGGATGAACGGACGCTCCGTGGAGGGGGGCGAGTCCACATGGAAGTGTACCGGCATGACCCACTCGAAGGACTGGGAAGTGTTGGGCAACTACGTGATGGACGGCGACGGAAACGCCGACACGGTCCTCGTCGGCAACGTCGAACCGGCGCCCGGCTTCAAGGGCGCGTACATCGGCTACTACAAGGACGGCGTGGACCTGGACGAAAACTGGGTCACGATCGGCTACCTGACCAACGACAACAACATCGAATGGAAGAACAAGGTCGGCAACATGACGGGGAACGCGGACGCGAACTCCATCCTGTGGTACGCACCGGAATTGTACGCGCTCGGCGTGTGGAAGGACGGCAGGGAGGACTGGCAGATGATCAGCGGCCATTTCGGCGGAACAGACTGGACGCTGGCCGGATGCGGCGACTTCGACGGCGACGGCAAGGATTCCGTCGTCATGAGTTACGCCAACGGGCTCGGGTTCTACTCGGTCGAACTCGACGGTTCCGTGACGTCCATGGGTGGCCTGAACTGGGCCGGGTGGGAAATCCGCGCCATCGGCGATTTCTCCGGCGACAGGAAGGACGACGTGGTCCTCTTCCACAAGGATACGGGATCCATGGTCCTGCTCGCGGACGGCAACCTCGACAGTTACACATCGATCGGCCAGCTCGATCCGGAGGACTGGTTCGTCGTCGGTGCGGGCGACTACAACGGCGACCAGAAGGACGACCTGCTCGTCCGCCAGTATTCCACGGGCACGCTCGGCTACTACGTCTGCGCCGACCAGAGCAAGTGGACTGAACTCGGCAACGGCGTCAGCATGGATTGGACCGTCATCGCCTGACACACGCAAATACAAAAAGAGTTCAGCTCCTGTGCCGGAAACGGTACAGGAGCTTTTTTCTGATTCCAGCTTCTTTTTTTCATTTTTCCCGCTTGCGACGGTTGACTTTTTTTGTTTCGGAACTACATTATTCAAAAACGAAAAAACAAACCTACAGAAAGGATGATCCACATGCTGAAAAACATCTCCATCTCCCTCCTCGCCGCCTCGACGGCCGCCGCTCTCCTCGCGGCATGTTCCTCCGCCGAAGCCGCCCCCGAAAAGCAGTCCGCGGGCACGATCCGCATCGACACCGCGCACCCCGGCGCGAAGATTAGCCCCCTGCTTTACGGCATCTTCTTCGAAGAGATCAACCGCGCTGGCGAAGGCGGCATCTATGCCGAAATGATCCAGAACCGTTCGTTCGAGGACAACACGTCCTTCCCCGTCGCCTGGTTCTCCGACAAGGCCGAAATCTCCCTCGACCGCACCACCGCGATCCACGCGAACAACCCGACCGCGCTGAAAGTCGTCGCCGAGGCGGGCGGACGCGTGATGAACCGCGGATTCGTGGGCGGTCCGCAGGGCGGCAATCCGCACCGGGCGAACCGTCAGTGGCAGGAAAACGCCGCAGAACAGCCCGCCCAGCTCTTCGTGGAGGCCGGCGCCGAATACGACCTCACGCTGTACGCCCGTTCCGAGAAAGGCGGCGAACGCCTCGACATCTCCCTCGTCGGCGGAGACGGCAAAGTCCTCGCGCATACCAGCATCACCCCGACCAAAGACTGGCGCAAGTACACGCTCCTCCTGACCGCCCAGCGCACCGACACGAACGCCCAGCTCGTGATCGGCAACGCAAAAGCCGCCACATACTGGCTCGACATGGTCTCCCTCTTCCCCCGCCGCACCTGGAAAAACCGTAAGAACGGCCTCCGTCCCGACCTCATGAAGATGGTCGCAAACATGAAGCCCGCGTTCGTGCGTTTCCCCGGCGGCTGCTTCGTGGAAGGACGCGGCATCGAAAACCGCGCGATCTGGAAGAACTCCGTCGGCCCGGTCGAACAGCGCGTCGGCCAGTGGTGCATCTGGCAGTACGAAGCCAGCAACGGCCTCGGCTACCATGAATACCTCCAGATGTGCGAAGACCTCGGCGCGGAACCGCTCTTCGTCATCAACTGCGGCATGGGCCACGAAACGCGCAACGGCCGCGACACCATGTACAACGTCCCGATGAACGAAATGCAGCCCTTCGTGCAGGACGCCCTCGACGCTATCGAATACGCCAACGGCCCCGTCAGCTCGAAGTGGGGCGCCGAACGCGCCAAGAACGGACATCCCGCGCCGTTCAACCTGAAGTACATCGAGATCGGCAACGAAAACGGCGGCGCAGCCTACGCCGAACGCTACGCCCTCATGGCGAAGGCCATCCTCGAGAAATACCCGAAGATGCGCCTCGTGGCGAACGAAGCCACCAACGGGTTCAAGAACGACATCCTCGATCCGCACCTCTACTCCGATTCCGCCACGTTCCGCCGCGACGCCACGCGCTTCGACAACCAGGACCGCAAGGGCCCCGAGATCTACTTCGGCGAATACGCCGTGACCAGCGGCGCGGGCAAGGGCAACCTCAACGCCGCGCTCGGCGAGGCCGCGTTCATGACCGGACTCGAACGCAACGGCGACATCGTGATCATGAGCTCCTACGCGCCGCTCTTCCGCCGCGCCGGATGGGAGACCTGGAACCCCGACGCCATCGTCTTCGACCAGAGCCGCGTTTTCGGCACGCCCTCCTACTGGACGCAGGTCATGTTCTCGAACAACCGCGCCGACCGCAACTACGACCTGACTCTCACCGTCGCAGAAGAGCATCAGAACACCTTCAAAGGCTTCGTCGGCCTCGGTTCCTGGGAAACGAAGGTCGCCTACAAGGACCTGAAGATCACGCAGGGCGACAAGGTCCTCGCCGCCCCCGAATTCAAGACCGGACTCGACGGCGTCATGCCCATCCGCGGCCAGTGGCTCGCCCAGAACGGCGAGCTCACGCAGTCCACGCTTGACACCGACACCCTCGCCATCATCGGCGAACCAGAATGGGAAGAGTACACGATCTCCGTCAAGGCGAAGAAGCTCGAAGGCAACGAAGGATTCCTCATCGGCTTCGCCATGCCGAACGCCGAGACCAAGAGCTGGCTCAACCTCGGCGGCTGGGGCAACACCGATCACGGCATCGAGCATCCCGACACCCCGACGCGCCGCACCCGCGGCGTCATCGAGACCGGGAAATGGTACGACATCCGCATCGACGTGAACAAATCCAACGTGGTGTGCAGCATCGACGGCAAGGTCGTCTTCGACCAGAAGATCCAGCAGAACACCGCGTTCGCCGCCGTCGCCGGACTCGACCAGAAGACCGGCGAGACCATCCTGAAGTTCGTCAACTCCGACCGCGAACCGATCACGCTCACGATCGACACCGGCGCGACGAAGTCCGCCGCGGTCAAGGGCACGGCGGTCACACTCGCCGGCGACGATCAGGCGCTGGAAAACACCTTCGAGGATCCGCTCCGCGTCGTCCCGAAGAAGAAGGAAATCCGCGCGAAATCCGATGATTTCCGCTACACCTTCCCCGCGAACTCAATTACAATTCTCCGCTGGAAATGAGTGAGGGCAAGCCCTATGCAGTAGTGCCCGGCTCCGCCCGGGCACGGAGGACAAGTCCTCCACTGATACAGTGCCGGGCTGATGCTCCGGCGCTTTTTTATGTATCCTGTGTTCTCGCGTAGCAGAACACTGCTTCAGCATCGTTTGCGGTGTGCCCGGCTCAGACCGGGCACTTTTTTTATAGTGTACCATGCCAAGCGCACTATAAAAGGCGGGGCGCCCGTCCACCCCCTGGACCGACGCCCCACACAATCAAGTTCTTTTCAGAAGGAATCTGTCTGCTCAATCTTCCACGAAGAGGTCTTCGTCGTCGAACGGACGGATGTTGCTCGCACCGGTATCATACTGGGCATTCGCACCGGCACCCGGACGGGCAGTCGGGGCCGGAGTCGTGCCGGCTGCGCCCGCGGCACGGCGCTGTCTCGCGCCCTGTCCGCCGAAGCCGCCGGCAGCGCCGCCGCCGAAGCCGCCCTGACGGGTCGCGCCGCCCATGCCTGCGCCAAATCCGCCCTGAGGAGTCGCGCCTGCGCCAAAGCCGGCACCGAAACCACCCTGCGGAGCAGCGCCTGCGCCAAAGCCGGCACCGGCACCGAAACCACCCTGCGGAGCCGCACCGAAGCCGCCTTGCGGAGCAGCGCCTGCGCCAAAGCCGGCACCAGGACCACCGGCTGCAGGACCACCGGCAGCGCCGCCTTCACGATTCAAACGGCCGCCTTCGCGTCTCACGCGGGGCTGTCCGTCCGGAGTCGTGGCGTTCGGGCCGCCGAATCCGCCCATGCCGCCGCCAAAGCCGCCCATTCCGGGACCACCCGCAGCCCCGCCGCCGAAGCCAGCGCCGAAACCGGCACCTGCGCCGGGACCACCCGCAGCAGGACCACCGGCAGCGCCGCCTTCACGACGGGGCTGACGTGCGCCTTCGCGTCTCACGCGGGGCTGTCCGTCCGGAGTCGCGGCGTTCGGGCCGCCGAATCCGCCCTGCGGGCCAGCGCCCATTCCGGCACCGAAACCGCCGCCGAAACCACCTTCAGGAGCAGGACCGAAGCCGCCGCCGAAACCACCCTGCGGACCGGCACCAAAGCCGCCGCCGAAACCGCCCTGCGGACCGCCGAAGCCGCCCTGCGGACCACCGAAGCCGCCCTGCGGACCACCGAAGCCGCCGCCGAAGCCGCCCATACCGGCACCAGCGCCCGGCCCCATGCCCATGCCGCCGCCGAAGCCGCCCATGGCCCCATGCCCATGCCGCCGCCGAAGCCGCCCATGCCTGCACCGGGCCCCATGCCCATGCCGCCGCCAAAGCCGCCCATGCCGGGGCCCATCATGCCGGGACCGCCGAAACCGGGGCCGGGACCGGGGATCGGAGCCGCGGCCGTCGTTTCAGCCGGGACAGCCGTTTCGTTCGTGTCAGTTACCTGTTCGGCTTTCGCGCTGGAACAGGCGGTGAGGGTCGCCATTCCGGCAACCGTGGCGAGGATGATGATCGCGTTGAGGTTCTTCATAGTCGTTCTCCTTATTGTTAAAGTTTGTGTTGCCAATTGTTTTAAGGTTGTGTCAACCGTTTGTCGTTTTCCGACCGCATGACCTCATGCGATCTTCGGGAATTTCCTGCAGACTTTCAGCGCCCTGCCCGCTTCGTAACTCTTTCCCGCAGCGTTTCTTGGCGTTTTCCGCAGCGCTTTCATCTCAAATAACGCATCCTGTTTGCGTTTTATTGCCGGGCATCCGCTTTTTTTCCGCAAAAATCATGACAGCTTTCCGAAATATCTTCATTTTACCTTGCACACCAACAAATTACAAAGTGACAGCATTTTACTGTATATTCGGATTATACGACTATTTTTTCACGTTATCAGGATTCCCGCCGCACGATACCGCCGTTTTATTTCGCAAAAAGTCCCGGTTTCCATTTGTATTTTCTCCCGCACGTGCTACTTTATTACCATGCACCAAACAACAACCCGCCGCGCGCGCAACGCGGCTTTAACTCAAAGGGCGCATCCGCCCGAAGAAAGGCAAGACACTATGGAAGAGGCAATCAGAGAAAAACTTGAAGAACTCCGGGGAATGCTCCAGGCCGACGGCGGCGATCTCGAAGTCGTCTCCATCACCGGCAAAACCGTCCTCCTCCGTCTCCGCGGCGCTTGCGGCGCCTGCCCCCACGCGCAGATGACGCTCAAGGACGGCATCGAACGCATCCTCCGGGAATCCGTCGATCCCGAGATCGTGGTCGAACGCGCCTGATTCCGCGCTCTCACGCTCATTTCTTCTTCAAACAACTATTTCTTGCGCCGTGCAACACCTGTACGGCGTTGAGGTTATTTATCCTCAAACGGCAGGCTTATTGAACACAGGTCATAACTCACCATGACAAATCTCATCATCCGTCCCGAAGAGCCCGCCGACCATCCCGCCATGGAGAACCTGATCCGCGACGCGTTCTGGGACGTCTACCGCCCCGGCGCGAGCGAACACCTCCTGATCCACAAGCTCCGACAGGACCCGTCGTATCTGCCGGAATTCAGCTTCATCGCCGAGCTCGACGAACAGCCCGTCGGCGGCATCTGGTACGCCATGTGCGCCATTGAAAAACCGGACGGCTCGCGCATCCCAATCCCCACGCTCGGCCCGGTCGGCGTCGCGCCCGCGTTTCAGAAACGCGGCATCGGCTCCGCCCTGATCCGCCGCACGCTCCCGCTCGTGAAAGCCGCCGGACACCCCGGCATCGTGATCTTCGGCGATCCCGCCTACTACGGACGGTTCGGGTTCACGCCCGGACAGGACGCGGGTATCGCGGCGTGCGACGGCAATTTCTACGACGTGCTGCAGCTTCTCCGGTTCGACCCGGACGCCGACCTCGCCGGACGCTACATGGAAAGCGATCCGTACCAGATCGACCCCGCCGAGGTGGAACAGTTCGAGATATGGTTCCCGCCGCGCGAGAAACACATCCTCCCGACCCAGCTCCACTGAACGCAAACGAGGAGGAACGGCAATGATCGGCGCTGACAGACACGAACCGGAACACGACGCGGTGAAGGACGACATCCCGCCGCGCGACCCCCTCCTCACCCGTCTGAGGCCGGTCCTTCTGTTTTTTCTGCTGGTGCTGACGCCGGTGGCGATCCAGCTGTTCATGTCGTACCTGCACGTTTACAGGATCATCCCGCTGGGGACCACCGTGATCGAAATCAGCGCGACCCCGCGCGCATCAAGCCTCGGCGAATTCCTTTGCGGTCTGCCATGGATCAAGGACAAACCGGAAATACAGTCGTATCTGCAGTATTGGTACTACATCATCCCGGAAAACGCAACAGACATTGCCAGCGACACCTTTTCCAAACGCCTCGGCCTCAGGCCCCGGGAGATCGTGATCCCGGGCAATGTGAAATCAATCCACTTGACTGCCTTTCGGGATTGCACCTCGCTGAGAAAACTCGAGATTCAGGAGGGAGTGGAATTCATCAATCAGTATGCCTTTTCCGGCTGCAGCGGACTGGAAAAGGTCGTATTGCCCGCGTCCGCGGCAAAAAGCATCGGGACAGCGTGGCATTCGTTCAGTCATTGCACCGGTCTCAGAAAAGCCGTGCTCCCGGAGGGGGTGCAGCGGATCCCCGACAGCATGTTTATGAACTGCGCCAGCCTGACCGAGATCAATATCCCGGACAGCGTGACCATGATCGAAAGATACGCGTTCCTGGGCTGCCGCAACCTGAAGCAAGTCACCCTCGGCCCCAACGTCAAATCCATCGGCAACGGCGCGTTTTCGGGGACCGGCTGTCAGCTCGTGTTTCCCGACGGTCTCCCTGACGGGTATCGCTATCAGGACGGCATCCTCTACAACGGTTCGACGCTCGTTTCCTGCGTGGCGCCGCCGGACGGCCTCTGCGTCATCCCGCCGGACGTGAAGGAGATCGAAGAGTTCGCGTTTGCCATGTGCACCGGATTGACGGAGATTCGGGTGCCGGAAGGGGTGAAGGCCATTCACAGGGGGGCGTTCTCGGGCTGTACCGCCCTGAAACACATCGAGTTGCCGAAATCTCTGAGGGGCATCGGTCCTCAGGCATTCGCCGGCTGCAACGCGCTCCCGAAGCTCAAGCTCCCATTGGGCGTCGGGGTAACGAGCGACGCTTTTTCCGAGCAGACCGCCTGGCCAAACTGAATGCACCTCTGCATTTGAACCCCGCCTCCGCCCCTGACCTCACGCAATAGAAAGCCCGGCACACTTGATATGTACCGGGCTGAGTTTCCCCTTTTTCGGGATTCGCCTTCAGGCATTACTTCCTGTCGATGTGGATGGTGTAGTCCATCTTGAAGGTCGAGTTGCGGTTGCCGCGGGTGATGTATTGTTCCAGCGGGCCGGGGCCGCAGCTGTTGCCGCCGAGCGGAGCCTGGAAGAGATCGAGCTCCAGGACGGTCCTTTCGGACGGGGGCAGACGGTCCGGCGTACGGGCGTCGCGGATTTCCTTCTGCGTCCACGGGGCGGCGGTGAACTCCATGCCCTTTTCATTGTTTTCGCTGCGGACGGTGACGGTGGTCTTGCCGTCGTCGGAGGTGAGGCTGACCCAGCTCGTGCCGGTGCGGTTGCCGTAGTGCTGCGTCTTGGAGTACTTCACGAACATGTCCTTCACGGTGGTGTGGAAGGTGTCGTAGTACGTGCCGGTGCGGCGGTCGATGTAGTTCTCCTGCGGGCCGCGGCCGAGGTAGTCGACCTTGGCGTAGTCGGAGGTCAGCTCCATCGTGAATCCGAGGCACGGGATGGCGCTGTTGCGTTCATCGAAGTCCGGCTTGATCGTGTTGGAGGAACGGATGGTGCCGTCGGCGAAGATGGAGTACTTCGTGTTCACAAAGTAATTGAATCCCTTGCGCACGTAGAGTTCGACTTCCACGTCGACCTGCTTGGGGGAGACCTGCACCGCCTTCAGGCTGCGGCATTCGTCATCGAGTTCCGCATTCATGGCGCGGTCGATGTTGCCGCCGATCCAGCCGTCGTTGTCAACGCGGGCGCGGGTGAAGTTCAGTTCCGGGCCCTTGCGGATGACCATTTCGCCGTCGCAGGTGATGAATTCGATCTTGCCGTCGACGAACCGCACGACGAAGTAGTCGTTGTGGACGGTGATATTGTTGTTGCTGTGGTCGATGAACGCCAGATCGGGACTCTTCGAGGTGTCGACCTTGAGCGGAGTCGCATCGACGCCGGCGGTGAACGCCTCATAGGCGACCGCATATTTGCGGGCCTCTTCGACCTTGTTCGACTTCAGCAGCGCGACCGGATCTGCTTCCTCGACGAGCTTGTACTGGACGAGGCTGTCTTTCTTCGACGGGAAGACGAGGATGAACATGTCCTTCTTCATGCCCGAGGGCACGTTGAACGTGAACGTGGCCTTTTCGCCG
>CACWOL010000062.1:0-9359 GCA_902762495.1 uncultured bacterium
ATCCCGAGCGGACCCTTGAGGAAATCCCGTACAAAAAGCAGATCACACTCAGCCGCAAGACCCACTTCATCGACTGTTCGTTCTTCTCCGAATCCAAGGAAATGGCCTTGGCCGCCGCTACGGTGACGAACGAAGTCTTCCTCGACACCATCAAAACCCAGCTCGGCATCTCCAAGCTCAGAAACATCGATGTTCCGCAGGCGCAGGAAAAACCGGTCAGCAACCGGCCCGTCTTCAAGGCCGGCGTCGCATTCATCTTCTCCAGCGCATTCCTCTTCGGTCTGCTCACGCTCTACGCCATGCTGCGCGACCATATCACCTCGACCGACCAGATCACGAAGGAACTCCAGGTCCCGTTGCTCGGCACCATGGTCCGCCTGAAACGCCGCAAGGCGTACCGCAACGACAAGAAGATGAACGTGGCGCTGAACGACAAGACTACGTACAATTTCAACAGTTTCTACGAAGACTTCCAGATCCTACTCACCAACCTGCAGTATTCCCGCCCGAAGAAGGACACCGCGCACGTCATCATGGTCACCAGCTCCACCCCGAACGAAGGCAAGACGCTGCTCTCCAGCTATCTTTCCCTCCTCCTCGCGGAAAAGGACAAGAAGGTGCTCATGATCCACGCCGATATCCGCAAGGGCGACTCCGCGGACTACTTCGGCCTGGCGCATTCCGTCGGTCTGGTCGACTACATCGTCGGCAAGAAGACGTTCGAGGAAGTGGTTCACCGCGGCATCAACGGCACCAAGCTCGACGTGATCCCGCCCGGACCGATCCCGCCGAACCCGCTCCGCCTGATCGAAGTGTTCGCCGACAGCGGATTCGTGGCGGAAAAGGCCAAGGACTACGACTATATCATCGTTGACACGCCGCCCGCGACCATCCTGGCCGACGCGCTCGTCTTGGGCAAGCTGGTCGACGACATCATCGTCGTGGTCAACGGACGCAAGACCTCGCTCAGCTCGCTGAAGGTCCTGATTGGCCGTCTGAAAGAACTCAAGCTCAACATCTCCGGCATCATCCTGAACCAGTTCGCACAGTCCTCCGGCGCCTACGGCTATGGATACGGCTACGGCTATGGTTATGGCTACGGTTACGGATACGGCAAGAAATACGGCGGCTACGGGTACGGATACGGTTATGGTTACGGCTATGGCTATGGTTACGGCTACAGCCACAGGTCGAAGAAGAAAAAGAGAAAAGGTCCGGAACCCGTTCTCACCAAGGAAGAGGCCTCCATCTCCCTCATGTCGCCCGGCGCGACGGAAGGCGCGGAATCAGGAGAGAAGGAATCCAAATAACCCCCTGTGCAGCATCATCTGTTCAACTAAGCCCCGTGTTTGAATCATGATCGATATTCATTGCCACATCCTGCCGAACGTGCCCGGCGACGACGGTTCGCCGGACATGGAGGAAACGGTCAAGCTGTTCGAACTGGCGCAAGCCGACGGCATCGACACGATCATCTGCACGCCGCACGGCAAACAGCCCGCCGGAGACCAGATCAAGCGCATGGACGATATCCGCGCCGCGACCGAGGCAAAAGCTGCGGAATACGGCATCCGGCTCCTGCGCGGGCTCGAATACAACCTGCCCCAGCTGTTTCAGGTGGACGAAACCGCGGTCGGCCTCGCAAAGACGAACTTCATCCTCATCGACTTCGTCCGCAGCCGTATGGACTCCTCCGTCGACGCCATCAGCCGGTCCACGCATTCCGCCGGATTCCATCCGATCTGCGCACACCCGGAACGCCTCTTCCAGAGCTGGGAGCATGTGCACCACATCTACAACACGGGCTACACGATGCAGCTGACCGCTGCCTCGATCCTCGGCGATTTCGGACGCGGCTGCCAGAAATTCTCGCTCGACCTGCTGGACCACGGCCTGTGCCACTACGTCGCCTCCGATGCGCATTCCACCTCGCGAGCGTTCCGTCAGACCGCGTGCAGGAAGTTCATCACGGAACAGTACGGCGAGGAAACCGCGAACATCCTCTTCGAGGAGAATCCGAAACGCCTCCTCGCAAACCAGATGCCGCTCGAAATCCCGGTCGTCAGCGACGACTACGACGAAGATCTTCCGAAAAATCCCTTCCTCCGCGCCATGTACCGGTTCTTCACCGGCCACCGCCGCGACGAGGACGAGGATTGATCTTTTTTAACCTGCGTTGAACAAGCGTTTCCCTGCCTCGCCTTGAGGCGGGGATTCATCTTTTCCCATGGAGTTTCCGGTATCATGAAAACACGACATCTCCTCGCCCTTTCCGCAGTCATGCTCGCGGCGGCGTTCATCCCCGCGATCCACGCCGCAACGATCCTCACTCGGAATGCCCGGCCGGCACAATCCGCGACGAAAAAAATGCCCGGCTACGCCATCGTGGTCCCGGCGAACTATCCCGAGCTGGACGGCGCGGTCCAGGCGCTCAAGACAAAACATGCCGCGCTCGGTCCGAAGGTCTTCACGTACAAACAGGACGTCCGCGAGGCGCTGCCCGGCCTTCAGGAAATGCTCCCCTATTACACCTGCTTCGTGACGCCGAAGGAGCTCGCCGGACGCAAGTTCACGGGCGAAATATCCCGCATGGCGCGCGAGATCCTGCCCGATCCGTACGTCGACACATTCTGGGGCATCATCACCGGTTACGACAACTCGGACATCAGGCGCGTGGCGGAGTTCAAAGGACCGATCAACATCACGGACGCCCTCGACATGGTCGGCGGGTTCCACCACTCGCTCATGCGCCGCTGCTACAGCTTCGACGAAACGAAGGAGACCAATCTCCGCATCACCGACCCCGCGAAAAAATACGACAACGAAAAGACACGCACCGACAAGGATTTCACCGAACAATTCCTCAAGCTCGTGAAGGGCGGCGGATTCCAGATCATGATGACCTCCGGGCACGCCTCCGAACACGACTGGGCGAGCGGCTATCTGAGCAATAACATGTACCTGATCGACCGCAAGGGCGGACTTGCCGCGCGCGACACGCGCGGCCGCGTGACCGAGTTCAAGGACATGACGCCGAAGATCTGGTGCGCCGCCGGAAACTGCCTGATCGGAAACATCCCGCACGGCGAAGATTCCTGCATGGCCACCGCCATGATCCATTCGTTCGGCGTGTACCAGCTCATGGGCTACACCATCGAAACGTGGTTCGGGCGGCAGGGCTGGACGGCGCAGGGGATGCTGACCGACTACCCCGGCTACTATTCGTTCAATGAATCGTTCCACTTCACGAACGCCTGGATCGTGGAAAACCTCGTCAAGCACGGCTGGAACGGTGTCACGCTGAACACGACCGACTACGATACGTTCCAGCGCACGGCGGCGACCTCCCTGCGCGGGCTCCGGTTCAAGGACTCCGAGGAACAGAAGGAGGCGCTGGGCTTGCTCTACGACCGCGACGTCGTAGCGTTCTACGGCGATCCCGCCATGCGCGCGGCCATCGACCCGAAACCCGGCCAGACGCTCAAACTGGCGCGTTCCCTGGGCGCGGACGGCGTCCTGACGCTGAAGCTGACCGCACTGAAGGAAGACCAGTGGAAGGATCAGGGCGTGTACCTGCCCTACGGATTCGTGATGACATCGCCCGAAGTCGTTTCCAAATCATTCGACGCCGACGTCATCACGTCCTCGATCTTCGCCTGCGTCAAGCTGAAAGGCCCGTTCAAAAAGGGCGACACGATCACGCTCGCGATCAAAGACGCCGGAAATGCAGAAAAGGTCTCGGAAGCCGCCGGAAACGGGAAGACTGCAAGCGCAAACACAAACACATCCGAAGCCGCCGGAACGCTCCGCAAGATGCTCGCCGCCCTCCCCGCCGGAGCGACTGCGGCCGACCTCCCCGCCCGTCTCGAACGCGCACTCTCCAATATTTCGCAGGACAAGCTCGACAGGATCGCCATTTTCGGCATGACGCCCCCCGAAGGACCGTATCTGGCCGCGCTGCTGGCGGAAATGCCCGAATGCGACTATGCGGACGTCGAGCCATTCCAGCTGCTGGAACACGTCCGTTACGCGCTGAAAGCGCGCAGGGACGCCCCCTGGGCCGACCAGATATCCGAAGACCTCTTCCTGCGCTACATCCTGCCGTACTGGGGCGTGAACGAGAAGCGCGACCTGTGGCGGAAGTTCTTTTATGACAAGTTCATGCCCGCCGTGCGCGAATTCAAGACCGCCAGCGAGGCCGTCAAATACCTGAACGACCACGTCTTCAAGGAACTGAACGTGACCTACGACGCGGTGAAACGCCCGAAGCCCGACCAGTCCGCGCAGGAATCCATCGCCGCCTCCTACGCCTCCTGCACGGGCCTCTCCGTGATCCTCCTGGACGCCTGCCGCGCCTGCGGCATCCCGGCGCGCTTTACCGGCTGCCCCCAGTGGACCGACCGTTCCGGCAATCACTCCTGGATCGAATTCTGGGACGACCAGTGGATCTACGAGGGCGCGTCCTCCAGCGATCCGCGGAACCGTTCGTGGGTCGGCGACAAGGTGAAGGAAGCCACGGAGGATTCCCTCGTCGGCGGCGTGTGGGCTGTCACGACCGAGCCGCAGAAGGACGGCGCGTTCTTCGTGCTGCCGTGGAAGCCGACGGACCGGTCTTATCCGGCGGTGCCGCTGCGCGCGTTCTACCTCGACGACGGCATGGTCAGCTATGACATCACCCCGTTCAGCGAAGAAAAGTCCCCCGTCTGGCTGTACTACAGGGGCGAGCCGTGGTACCGGCTGCCGCCGCCGATCGCGCGGACCATCGACCTGCCCTCGTCCGTGCTCCTGGATATCACCGTCCGCTTCGAATCCGACAAGGACGCGAAGCTCGTCCCGCTCGTGCAGTAAACCAGATTTTCTGCTGAAAACGAAAGAACCGGTCCCGCAGCTGATGCGGAGGCCGGTTTTCTTTTTCGAGGGCGGAGATGCGTCAGGATTTCTTCAGAACGCTGGGCGGGAATCCGATCTGCTGGTGGAACTGCTTCGAAAAGAAGAACTGGTTCTTGTAGCCGAGGAGTTCGGCGGTCTCCTTGACGCTCATGCCGGAGGCCAGCATGTTCACGGCTTTCTCCATCCGGCACTGGATCTGGTACTGGCCGATGCTGTAACCGTTAATCATCTGGAAATGGCGGCGCAGCGAGGGATAGCTGAACGGAATGTCCTTCAGGAGTTCGGGCAGCGGGCAATTGCTTTTGATGTTGGCCTGAATGACCTCCTTGACCGCATCGGATATCTCGTCGGAGAATCCCTTGATGCGGCTGTCCAGGATCACGGTCAGGAGCTTGAGGGCGCGTAACGCGATCTGCGATTCATCGCCCGCGGTCCGCAGGTATGCTAGGAAATCGTAGCACTGGTTGAGGAGTTCGAGCGAGAGATTGATGTCGCGGACGGGCCCCTGCGAATCCAGCGCGAAGAGATGGCGGCACATGGAACGCACCCAGGAATCGTCCTGGCCGGGCATATTCTTCAGCTTCAGATAACCGGGCGTTCCCGCCTCGGTGTAGTCCAGGAAGGCGTCGTGCGGCTCGCCGCCCGGGGCGTCCTTCATGAAATGGAACGCCAGGTAGAATTCCAGCCAGTTGCTGCCGGGGTCGATCAGGTTGGAATGGCTCACGCCGGGAATGCGGAAAAAGAGCTTGCCGGGGCAGAGCGGTTCCCGGCGTCCGGCGGCGTCGATGTAGGTCCCCGTGCCGCGCAGGACGACCGAGACGGAGAAGAGCGGAAAAACGCCTCCATGCCAGTCAAGCTCCTCGTGCTTGCGGATGATCCCGGACGTGATGGCGTCGCGTCCGATGGACCGGTAGACGCCGCCGAAGTCGATGTCGAACTTTTTCGGGACTTCAAACATGGATCATGGTCATCCGAGGTTGACCGGCGCCCCGTCGTCGCCCTTTCGGAGGTCGCCGTCCTCGATGATGCGCTTGACCATGTTGGAGAGCTTTTCCCCGGTGAGGGGCTTCAGGACGATGGCATCGAAGTGCGACATGTCGAAATTTCCGCTCGTCTCGACGTCGGCGGTCTGCGCGACGATCGGGATATGCGCGAATTTCGGATTCTCCTTCACTGCGGCGGAGAGCTGTGCGCCGTTCATCTCCGGCATCCACATATCGGAGAGGATCAGGTCAACCGGCTGTTTTTCGAGTAACTCGAGCGCTTCCTTGCCCGATCCGGCGGTGGAAACATTGTTGAACCCGATCTTTTTGAAGAGCGCCTTCGCGACGCGGAGGTTCATCGGGACGTCGTCGACGATGAGGATGCGGATCGACTTCACGTCGCTGGCCGCCGGGATGGCGATCTTCGTCTTTTCGGCGGCGGCCTTCGCGGTCTTCTTCGGCTTCTCCTTGGCGCGGAAATGCACGGCATTGAGCGTGACCGTGAAGGTGCTGCCTTCGCCGAGCGTGCTGGTGCAGGTCAGTTCGCCGTTCATGCAAGAGGCAAGACGCTTGGAGATGGAGAGGCCGAGGCCGGTGCCGTTGTTCACGGCGTTGGTGCCGCGCATCTTGGAGAGTTGGACGAACGGTTCCATGAGCTTCTTCTGGTCGTCCTCGGAAATGCCGATGCCGGTGTCCGTAACGGAGCATCTGAGCGTGCCGGTGTCGCCGGAATCCACGTCGGGCGTGAAACTGACGCTGAGCGTGATGGCGCCCTTCTTCGTGAACTTGACGGCGTTGCCGAGCAGGTTGATGAGGATCTGGCGGATGCGGATGTTGTCGACGTCGAGCTCCGGCAGGTCTTCCGGCACGTCGGAAACGAGCCTGTTGCCGTTCTCCTGGGCGCGGAACGTGAAGATGAGCAGGACTTCGCGGCAGAGGGCGTTGAAGTCGGTGAAAGCCGTGATGATCTGCATCTGGTTCGCCTCGAGCTTGGAGAGGTCGAGCACGTCGTTGATGAGCATGAGCAGGGCGTTTGCCGAGGTGGAAATGGCGTCAAGATATTCCTTCTGCTGCTTCTGGGAGACGCCGCCCTCGCGGAGGAGTTCGGCGAACCCGATGACGGAGTTCAACGGCGTGCGGATCTCGTGGCTGACGCTGGCGATGAAGAAGCTCTTCGCCTTGTCCGCCGCCTGGGCACGGGAAAGCGCGTCCATGATGATGGTCTGGGAGCGTTTTCTGGAAATCGCCAGCTCGATCATGTGGGCCGTGGCGCGCAGGAGTGCGATGTCGTTCTCGGAGAACGTATGGTCGACGCGCTCGAAGTTGAATCCGATGGTGCCCCAGATCTCGCCGTTGCAGATGATGTTCGAGAGGAAGATCGCGCGGAGGTCGAGCGCGAGGGCCGCCTGGTGCCAGTCTTCCTTGTCGGTCGACCAGTCGAGGGCCTTGACGTCGTTGCAGACGAACGTGCGCTTGTCTTCCGTGCTCTCCAGGATCCCGCGTACGCGGCTGAATGTGCGGTCGAACAGCCTGATGCGCACGTTCGGGTGGTCCGGACGGACGTATTCGGCCACGCAGTGCGCCTTGGTCCCTCCGTCCTCGTGCTGGATCAGGCAGCCGCGGCTGGCGCCGAGGAGGGTGCAGACATTTTCCAGCGTGCGCTGGATACACCGGTCGAAATCGTCCTCGCCGAGGATGTTCTCAAGGTTTTCGCTGATGGTCCTCTGATTCTGGATCAGATGATTCATGTCCGTGAGGTCGTTGGCGGCCGCCAAAAGCAGACGGTGTCCGCGGGCGTCCCTGAACATGCGCATGATGGTCTTGATGTAGCGGAGGTTTCCGTTGCCGTCCGCAAGCTCGCCCGCGATCTCCTGAGCCCCGCAGTTCTCCCGGGTCATCATGGAGTTGATCTGGTCGGCAAAGCCAAGTATCTCCTCATCGCGGAAGACTTCGTGGTCCGTCTTGCCGACGATCTCTTCGGGCGAGAGCTTGAAGACGGTGGAGAACGCCTTGTTGCACAGCAGATAGCGGTAATCGTCGTCGATATCCTTCACTGTGAACATGATGGGAATGGAGTTGATGGCGGCGTCCCACAGCGCCTGGGTGTCTTTCAGCTTCAGCGTATTCAGCGTGATCTCGGTCACGTCCTGCACAATGCCGGTCACCGAGGCCCCCGTCGGATCGCTCCGGTCGAGCGCAAGTTTCATGCGGTAGTAACGGAAGTTTTCGGCCGAGGAACCGCCCCGGAACGAGAACTGCACGGTCTCGCTCTTTCTTTCGAGCAGGGTGCGCATGTTCTGCTTGAAGGGAGGAATGTCTTCCGGATAGACCCATTGCTCCTCGAGAAGCGCATTGCCGTTCTCGTCCGTGGGCCACAGTTCGCAGATAAGGTTGGATCCGGTGCGTACGCACGTATTGAAATTGTAGCGGAACGATGCGAGACGGGCCAATTCGGACGCACCTTCGAGGTCCAGCATGGCGCGGCGGAGTTCTTCGCGCTTGTTCCGTTCGTCCGTAACGTCGCGGAACACCAGGATGGCGCCCGTGATCGCTCCTGAGCGCGAGTGGATCGGGGCGGCGCTGGCGGCGATATGGTACCGCCGGCCGGACGCGGAAATCAGGTCGGTCTGGTCGGCGCCCTCGGTGACGATGCCGGACCGCAGAGCGCTGGTGAGCGGCGAAGTAACCGACCTTCCGGTCTGCTCGTGAATGATGCGGAAGAAATCGGTATGCGGCCTGCCGAGCACGTCGGCCTGTTTGCAGCCGAGCATAGTCTCTGCGTTCGGGTTGATCAGCGTGACGATGCCCTTGGAATCCGTCGTGATGACGCCGTCGCCGATGGACCGGAGCGTAAGGCGGAAACGGTCGGCGGTCTCCTCGGCCTCGCGCTTCGCATTTTCCAGATCCGTGACGTCGTGGAACAGCGTGAAGAGGATCCGGCGGTTACCGGAGGAGCGGATGAGCTTGCGGTAGAAATTGCCGATGCGGATGCGTCCGGTCCGGTCGTGAAGACGCCCCGTGGAGTGATATTCCGGGCGGCGTTCCAGGACTTCGACGGCATGCAGGTCGTCCGTGTGAACGGCATCGGCATCCTCGCGGTTGAAAAGGAGGTCATAATCGGTTTTTCCGGCGACGGACTGAAGAGTCTGACCGATGAATTTGAGGCAGGCGTCATTACAGGTGATGACGCGGAAACCGTCGTCGACGTCTTTCGTCATCACGAAGGACGGCATATTGTCGAGCAGGATGGAGTGCTGCTGCAGAAGTTCCTGCAGTTTCGAGTTCAGCTTCTGCATCTCGCGGCGCGCTTCTTCCAGTTCCGTGATGTTGATGGCCGTGCCGAGCAGCAGACGCGTACCGTCCTCGTCGGTGAAGACGCGCTGGATCGTGCGCAGGTGTTGAGCCGTGCCGTCCCTGGATATCATGTCGACGTTGGCTTCCATCTGGATCAGGCCATCGGGATTATTCACGAATTCCTCGTCCTCC
>CACWOL010000062.1:9371-20391 GCA_902762495.1 uncultured bacterium
CGGCGATTTCAAACGGCAGGAAGTCGAAGTCGGTCTTGTCATTGAGTTCGTTTTCGCCGACGCCGTAGAACTTGCAGCGGGTGCGGTTGTTGAAGACGTAGCGGAAGTCGTTGTCGATGTCCTTGGCGAAGATGTGGATGGGCAGGAAGTTGATGAGGATGTCCCACATCCTGGTGGTCTTCTTGAGCTGGGCGGAATACTTCTCCGCCTGGCGGCGGGCCTGCTGCAGCTCGGTGTTGTCCAGCGAGAAGCAGATCACGGCGTCCTGCCCGAAGATGTCATGTTCCAGCGGGGCGAACGAAATGGCGCGGTGGACGTCCTCGTAGTTGTACTCGATCGTCATCTGCCTGCCGCTCTGGAAAACGTCATGGACCGCCTTGGACAGTTTCGGATAGTCGATCCCGATCAGCTGGTCCAGCTTTTTCGGAGCCTTTTCCCTCTGGCCGGAACCGGTCTTGATCCAGGAGGCGAAGAGTATGGTCTCGGCGCGGTTCAGCACCATCACGCGGCCGGGAAGCGAATACAGCATGTTGCGGCTCGTACGCAGACGGCGGCGCATCCAGCTGAAATAAGCGATCTGGAGCACGCTCACGATCAGGCCCATGACAATGATCGACAGGAACGTCTGCCAGTGGCGCGTCCACATCGTTTCGGGCTTATTGATTATCGTAGTACCGAGCGGGATTCTGCCGGAAAAATCCTTGTAGTTCTTAAACTGGGTGTAGTCGACGATTTTGCGCGGCGTGATTTCCCTCATAGGAACGCGCTGCGCGCTGCCCGCGTTCAGAATCTGCGCGACCATGCGGGCCGCCTCGCGTCCAAGTCTACTCGTCTCGATCATGCTGCCGCCGACTGCGCCGTTGCCGATCAGGGTGTCGTCCAGTACCAGGCACGGGAACCGTTCGTCGAACCCGATGTTCCGCATGAAGGCCGTCATGGTCTCGTTGTGTCCGTTCGCATAGTCGTGCGTCGGGAAGAAGAGGATCAGGCTTTCGTTCGGAAGAGTGGCGAGGCGGTTCTGTATCTCATACTTTGGCATCAGCGAATTGATCCACTGGTAGTCCAGCTGCGGGAAATGCAGCTTGCAGTTGGACAGGATCTCGTTGCGCGTTTCCTCCGTGATCGTCGTTTCATCCACGACGATCGCCAGATTCTGCGCTTCCGGGAAAAGCTTCAGCCCCAGCTCCACCGTCCCGACTGTGTCGTCCATGATGCCGATGCCGGTCGAGTTCGGATACTTGCGCTTCAGGTCGACCGGCATGCGTCCCAGCCCGGCGAACAGGACCGGCAGGGTATGCGGGAATTTGTCGTAATTCCGCATGATCACGTTCGCGGCTTCGTGGTTCAGCGTCACGATGATGGAATACAACCCGTTGTTGAGCGAGCTTTCCAGGCGGGCGAACGTGGATTCCACACGGTCCTCGTTGCCTTTGTGGGTGGCGTTCAGCTCCACTACGTGGCAGTCGATCGGGAGGTTCAGCTCGCGAATGGTCTTGCGGAAGGAATCGAAGAAATTGCTCGTCACGGCGTCCGCGACGGGATAGGAGGTCAGCAGGAGGATCGTCCGGACATTGTTATGAAACGGTCTCTGCTCCGGATTCGCCGGTTCCGACTCCGAAGTTTGTGCAAATACGGCGGATAAAACAAAAATCAAAAATACGGTCAGGGATTTCGTCAGCAGGTTTCGACATTGTCTCATGTGGAGCCTATCCTCAAATCGTGTTTTCCGTGGGAAGGAGAAAGCGCCGGATATGTCCTTCCGCGACATAAAGACCTCAAAGCCGCATGAAAAAACGCATCTTGCGCGCGTACTTATGTATTCTTTCAATAATCTACTGTCCTTTTTAGAAAATACAAGTTTTTTTTCGGTTTTCTTTCAATATTCTTTGGTTTTTTTTGATATTTCGTGTATATTTTACTGTAAAAAATTCTTTTTCAACAACATAATTACCCGTTTCACGGCAGCAATCTCCATGTCCGACGTTTTCTTCATCCCGTTCGATCCCGCCTCGGGGACAGCCGGTCTTTCGCAGGCCGCACTCCGTCTCCTTCAGACTCTGCTGGAGCGGTCCGCTTCCGAACTGCCCGCCGACGTACCCCTGAAAGTCCATTTCGGCGAGAAGGGCAACCGCACCTACCTGAAACCCGAGGTGTACGACGGCATCATCGACTTTATTCAGGCACAGGGCCGCACGTGCCATTTCGTGGAAACCAGCGTGCTGTACGGCGGCGAGCGTTTCTCCCGCGAGAAGCACCTCGCGCTGGCGAAGAAACACGGTTTTACGCGCATCCCGGCGGTCATCGCCGACGGCGCGCACGGCGAGGAATCGGTGTCCGTTCCGGTCAACCTCAAACACTTCCAAAGCGCGAGCATCGCGAAGGCGCTGGCCGAAGCGGACCGGGTGGTCGTGCTGTCGCATTTCAAGGGGCACGGGCTCGCCGGATTCGGCGGCGCGATCAAGCAGCTTTCCATGGGCTTCGCGGCAAAAGGCGGGAAGATGGCCATGCACCTGAACGTGAAGCCGCGCATCCGCAACTGGAAGTGCAAACGCTGCAAGCTGTGTCTCACACGGTGCAACGAGGGCGCGATCACCATCGGCGAACGCTCCTTCATCGACCACGACAAGTGCATCGGCTGCGGCGCGTGCTTCTCCATCTGTCCGCACCATGCCGTCTCCATCCTGTCGTTCGCCGGGCTGAAGCACGCCCTCTTCGGCGGCCGCCTCTTCCGTGAAAAACTCGTCGAATATGCCTACGCCTCCCACCACGGCAAGCATAACCTCTACATCACGTTCGCCGTAAACATCACGCGCGGCTGCGACTGCGAACCGCGCCCCATGATGACCTGCGTCCACGACATCGGCGTGTTCGCCTCGCTCGACCCGGTCGCGATCGACGCCGCCTGCTGGGACGCCGCCGCGAAGGCCGGAAAGAAATTCAAGGGCGCGGAACAGCTCGCCTACGCCGAAAAGATCGGCCTCGGCACACGCAGCTACAACCTCATCCGCCTCGACTGACACCAACGACTGGAAGAAGTTTTTTCTTTCGTCCTGTTTGCATTTTTCGCTTGACTTTTCTCTGTTTTGGGATATCTTAGTAACAACATTGTACAACCTCCACAAAAGGAGTTTTCCCATGATCAAGTCGCTTGTGAAACACGGCAACAGTTCCGCGCTCGTAATCGAAAAGCCCATTTTGAGCTTGCTTGGCGCAACGGCCGAATCCGAATTCGAGGTCGTGACGGATGGGAAGTCCCTTATCCTCACGCCTGTTCAGAATGCCGTGCGCCACGAGAGATTCCGGAAAGCCATGGCAAAAACCGGCAAGCGCTACAGCAAGACGTTTGAGGAGCTTGCACATTGAAGCGCGAACCTGTTTTCCTCACGCTTACCGAGACCATCGAGATCCACGAATACCAAATCAAGCATTTCGGCGGGACCAATGGGCTGCGCAGTTTGGACCTGCTGAAATCAGCCATCGGCATGCCGGCATCGACATTCAACGGGAACTACCTGCATCCGGCGATCCCGGACATGGCCGCGGCATATCTTTTCCACATCGTCGAGAACCATCCGTTTGTGGATGGGAACAAACGTGTCGGCACGATGGCCGCGCTGGTCTTTCTGGAACTGAACAGATACGACTTCGACGCCTCGGACAAGGAACTTACCGAAGTCGTTCTTCAAGTCACTGGCGGGAAGATGTCAAAGGATGCCCTTTCCCTTTTCTTCCGGCAGTATTCATGCCGCAGGTGAACCGTCCCGTTTTTTGTAATCACCCGAAGATGTCGCTGTGTGAACCCGTACGGGCACAGACCAGGACAAGACGGTCGGATTGAACGTAATACACCAGAAGCCAGTCCGGATTGATGTGGCATTCGCGGAATCCGGCATAAGCACCGCTCAAATTGTGGTCGTGGTTCGCAACGGGAAGCTTTTTTCCGGCTTGCAGGAGTTCAAGCACATCAGCAAGGTCTTTCATGTTCAGCCCCCGCTTTTTCATGCGCTTGCAGTCCTTTTTGAACTGCGAGGTTAGCTGAAGCTGATACATCACTTTTCAATGTCCCGCATCATTTCAGCTACGGAAGAGTAGGTTTTGGCCTTCGGATCGTTTGCTAGGGCTATGGCCTCCTTCATGGCTGCGAGGGTCGTTGCGTTCGGCTGTTCCTTGCGGATTTCAAATGGAATCCCCTGAACACGCACAGCCTGACGCAGAAACACGTTGACCGCGCCAGACAAGGTCATTCCGAGATCGTTGAAGAGCGTTTCCGCATCCTGTTTCAATTTTGAATCCAGGCGGACCGTAAAGTTTGTTGTCGGGACAGTAGGCATGATGTTTCTCCTGCATTGATTAACTGTTTGGATATAATATATCGCAAATCATGTGCTTTTCAAGTGCTTTATATATAAAAACAAAAGAGAATCGCAAAAAGGCGGCGGACTCCGGTATAAGAGCCTGCCGCCGTTTTTGTAGCATTTATGCTGATGATTGAGCTTACTTGAGCAGGATCGACTCCAGCTGGTCGAGCGAGGTCTCGAAGAGGCGCATCGCGGCGTTGACGGGTTCCGGCGTGGCGAAATCCGCCCCGGCGTCGCGGAGCAGGTCCAGCACGTCGCGCGTGTCGCCGGACTTGAGGAACCGGAGCGCAGGCGCCGGATTCCCGGCGATGATGTCGGCGGAGAGCTTGGCGGCGGCGGAAAGCCCGGTGGCATACTTGTAGACGTAGAAATTGTAGTGGAAATGCGGGATGCGCGCCCACTCGAACCGGATCGGCTCGTTGTTCACGACGCCGGAGCCGAAGTATTCGCCGTTCAGCTTGTAGTAATGGTCGCTGAGGGCTTCGGCGGTCAGGGGCTCGCCCTCCTCGCTCATCGCATAGATATCGCGTTCGTACTCGGCAAACTGGGTCTGGCGGAACACCGTGCCGCGGATGAGGTCGAGCAGGTGCGTCAGCAGATAGGCGCGGAGATTGTCGTCCTGCGCGTGCTCCAGCAGGTAGTGGTTCAGCAGAAGTTCGTTCGTGGTGGACGCGACCTCGGCGGCGAAGAGGCAGTAGCCCGCGTAATGGTATTCCTGCGCGCGGTCGGAGAGGTAGGAGTGCATGGAGTGGCCGAGCTCGTGGGCGAGCGTGGAAACGCTGTCCAGCGTGCCGGTGTAGTTCAGGAGCACGTACGGGGGCTTGCGGTAGCAGCCGCCGGAATACGCGCCGGAGGTCTTGCCGCGGCATTCGTAGACGTCGATCCAGCGGTCCTTGAAGGCGTGTTCCAGCGCCTCGCAATACTCGGCCCCGTAGAGCTTCACGGCCTGGCGCACCAGGTCGCAGCCCTCTTCCCAGCTGTACAGCACCTTCGCCGGGCGGACGAGCGGAGTCACGAGGTCGAAGAGTTCGAGCTTGTTGAGCTTCAGGACGCGGCGGCGGAGCTCGAAATAACGGTGCAGGAGCGGGAGCTTCGCGCGGACGGCGTCGATCAGGCCGTCGTACATGGATTCCGGCACGTGGTCGGGGAACAGCGAGGCGGCGCGCGCGGACGGGAAATGACGGAGTTTCGCCTCAAGCACGCCCGCCTTTACCGTGCCGTCGAGCAGCGCGGCGATCGTGTTCGCGAAGGACGAATACGTCTTGTAGCAGGCGGCGAAGGCGTCCTGGCGGACGCGGCGGTCGGTGTTTTCAAGGTATTTGATGTAGTTGCCGTGCGTGAGCTCGACATCGTTGCCCTTGTCGTCCTTGATATGAGGGAAGCGCAGGTCGGCGTCATTGAGCTTGCAGAACGCGTGGTTGCCGGTGGAAAAGACGTCGGAGGCGAGGCCGAGGATGCGTTCCTCCGGCTCGGAGAGCGTGTGCGGACGCTGGCGGGCGGTGTCTTCGAGCGTGCGGCGGTAGAAGGCGAGCACAGGGTCGTCCATGAGCTCCTTGAAACGCGCTTCCGGCATGGCAAGGAGTTCGGGATCGAACCAGGAAGTTTCGCCCTCGATCTCGGCATAACGCGCGGCGATGCGGTCGCGGCGGCCTGCGTTCTTGCCGTTGGCGAGGTCTTCGTCGGACTTCAGATGCGCGTAGGAATACAGCGTTTCGAGGCGGAGCCCGAGGGCGTCGCCGGTCTCCAGGCCGCGTTTCAGTGCCTCGGCGGAGTCCGCCAGATGGCCGCGGCACGCCTGATGGGCGGCGAGCAGGTCGTCGAGCGTACGGAACGCCTCCTCCCAGTCCGCGTCGGTTTTGTAGATTTGGGTGAGGTCCCAGCAGGTTTCCGGGGCGAGTTCACTGCGGAGTTTCGGGGCGTTCGTCTCTGACATGGATACCGGTTCCTTTCGCGTCAATTCACATAGTCCGAGTTCAAATGGAACAAAAAAGCCCGCGGTGTTTTTGACGCACCGCGGACTTGAAGCGATCGTTCAGATTACTTGCTGAAGCGTTCTTCGAGGGCCTTGCGCTGCGCCTCGAGCTCGGCCGGGAGACGGTCGAACTTGGCATAGTGCTCGGAGATGGTCTCGAGTTCCTTCTTCCAGCCTTCCTTGTCGATGGCGAGAAGCTGCTTCATGTCGTCTTCGGTCACGTCGGTGCCGGTGCGGTCGATGGCGTCCAGAGCGGGGACATACCCGATCGGGGTCTCGTCGGCCTTGCCTTCGCCGTCGCAGCGCTCGAAGATCCATTTGAGGACACGGCTGTTGTCGCCGTAGCCGGGCCAGAGCCACTTGCCGTCGGCGGTCTTACGGAACCAGTTCACGCAGAAAATCTTCGGAAGCTTTGCGCCTTCCTTCTTGCCGATCTCAAGCCAGTGCTTGAAGTAGTCGCCCATGTTGTAGCCGCAGAACGGCAGCATGGCGAACGGGTCGCGGCGGACGGTGCCGGCCTTGACGTCGAGGGCGGCGGCGGTCACTTCGGAACCGACCGTGGAGCCGATGAACACGCCGTGTTCCCAGTTCTTGGACTGGTAGACGAGCGGGAGCGTGCTGGGACGGCGGCCGCCGAAGAGGAACGCGGCGATCGGAACGCCGGCAGGATCTTCCCAGTTGGAAGCGATGGCCGGGCAGTTGCAGGCGCGGGCGGTGAAGCGGGCGTTCGGGTGGGCGGCCTTGACGGGCTTGCCGTCGGCGTCGACCTGACCGGGCTTCCAATCCTGGCCCTTCCAGTCGATGAGGTGCGCGGGAGCATCGTAGCCGATGCCTTCCCACCACACGTCGCCGTCGTCGGTGAGGGCGACGTTCGTGAAGATGGTGTCCTTGGCGCAGGAGAGCATGGCGTTCGGGTTGGACTGCATGCTGGTGCCGGGCGCGACGCCGAAGAAACCGGCTTCCGGGTTGATGGCGTAGAGCTGGCCGTCCGCGCCGAACTTCATCCAGGCGATATCGTCGCCGACGGTCTCGACCTTCCAGCCCTTGATGGTCGGGATGAGCATGGCGAGGTTGGTCTTGCCGCAGGCGGACGGGAACGCGCCGGTGATGTATTTGACTTTGCCGTCGGATTCGCGCGTGAGCTTCAGGATGAGCATGTGTTCGGCCATCCAGCCTTCATCGCGGGCCTGAACGGAGGCGATACGGAGCGCGAGGCACTTCTTGCCGAGCAGGGCGTTTCCGCCGTAACCGCTGCCGAACGACCAGATTTCACGGGTCTCGGGGAACTGGGCGATGTACTTCTTGTCAATCGGGGCGCACGGCCAGACGCCGTTGTCCTTCGCACCGTTTTCAAGCGGCTTGCCGACGGAGTGGATGCAGGGGACGAACTCGCCGTCGTTCAGGACTTCGAGGACCTTCGTGCCGACGCGGGTCATGATCTCCATGTTCGCGACGACGTACGGGGAGTCGGTGATCTCGACGCCGATCTTGGCGATCGGGGAGCCGACGGGGCCCATGGAGAACGGAATGACGTACATGGTGCGGCCGTGCATGCAGCCCTTGTAGAGGCCGCGGAGGGTCTTCTTCAGTTCGACCGGGTCGATCCAGTTGTTGGTCGGGCCGGCTTCTTCCTTCGTCTTCGCGGCGATGAAGGTGCGGGCTTCGACGCGGGCGACGTCGGACGGATCGGAGCGGAACAGGAGGCAGTTCGGGCGCTTCACCGGGTTGAGGCGGATCGCGAGGCCGGATTCGACCATTTCGTTGCAGAGGCGGTCATACTCTTCGCGGGAACCGTCGCACCAGTAGATGGCATCAGGTTCGCAGAGGGTAGCCCATTCTTTCACCCATGCGACCAGCTTCGGCGCATTGGGGGCGGCATTGAGTTCTTTCATACTTGAGTTTCCCTATGGTTTTGGGGTTGTTAGGAACGGTTGGTTGAATCGTTTTGGTAAATCTATATAATATACACTCGAAACCCGCTGAAATCAAGATGAAAACGTTATTGTTTCGGAAAAAATCGAGTCAAATATCTCCCGAAACAGTGTTTTCTCAAGCCTTTTTTCATTTTTCGGATTGACTTTCCGCCCTTCGCGTGATATGTTTATTGTTTGAATTCCCGGGACGTGTGGGAACACGAAGCACGGAACGGCCGTTTTCTGCACACATATTCAACCATTTATGAGGAGCATAACCATGTCTGGAATTTTCAAAGCCTACGACATCCGCGGCATTTACCCGGAGCAAATCAACGCCGATCTCGCAGAAAAGATCGGGCGCGCATTCGTCGTCTTCACCGGCGCGAAGAAGATCGTCGTGGGACGCGACATGCGTCCGCACTCCGCCCCGCTGTTCGAAGGCCTCACCCGCGGCATCACGAAACAGGGCGCGGACGTGATCGACATCGGCCTCTGCTCCACTCCGATGTCCTACCACGCCAACGGATTCCTCGGCGCGGACGGCAGCGTGATGATCACGGCGTCGCACAATCCGGGCGAATGGAACGGCTTCAAGCTCTGCAAGGCGCAGGCGGTCCCGATCAGCGGCGACACCGGCATCGCGGACATCCAGATGCTCGTCGAGGCGGACAATTTCCCCGCCGTGGAGAAACAGGGTACGGTCACGCAGTACGACATCGCTCCCGAATACACGAAATTCCTGCGTTCCTACGCGAAGATGGACCGCAAGCTCAAAGTCGTAGTCGACTACGCGAACGCCATGGGACTCTATGAATTCGCCGGCATCAAGGACTTCTTCGAGGTCGTCCCGATGTACGACACGCTCGACGGCACCTTCCCGAACCACCTCGCCAACCCGCTCCAGACCAACACGCTCGACGCCATCCGCAAGAAAGTCGTCGAGGTCGGCGCGGACTTCGGCGCGGCGTTCGACGGTGACGCCGACCGCTGCGGCTTCATCGACGACAAGGGCGAGATCATCCCGATGGACCTCTTCACCGCCCTGATCGCCATGGACATCCTCGGCGAACCCGGCTGCGGCAGCGCCACCATCCTCTACGACCTCCGCAGCAGCTGGGCCGTCCGCGAGGCCATCCGCGACCACGGCGGCAAGCCCAGCATGTCCCGCGTCGGACACGCGTTCATCAAGAACCAGATGCGCAAGGAAAACGCGGTCATGGCGGGCGAACTCTCCGGCCACTACTACTTCCGCGAAAACTACATGGCGGAATCCCAGGGCCTCGCCATCATCAAGCTCGCGAACCTGATCTGCAAGTCGAACAAGCCCGTCAGCGAGCTCGTGAAGCCCCTCAAGAAATACTACCAGAGCGGCGAGATCAACTCCAAGGTCACCGACGTCAAACCCATCCTCGACAAGATCCGCACCAAATACGCCGACGGACGCATGTTCGAGCTCGACGGCATCAGCGTGGAGTATTCCGACTGGTGGTTCAACATCCGTTCCTCCAACACCGAGCCGCTCCTCCGCCTCATCGTCGAAGCCAAGGACAAGGCCACCATGGAAGCCAAGCGCGACGAGATCCTCGCCGTGATCCGTTCCTGACGGATATACCCGGAGGGGTTTCCCTCCGTTTCCAAGGCGGATTTCCGAACTCGCAAACATGCGTCGGGAATCCGCTTTTTCGTGCCGTCACACAGGAAGGATCATCGACATAAAAAACCCCGTCGGACCGGGAAATCCAACGGGGATATGATAGCAAAAAAGTGCTGTAACTCTTAATTCCGAGGTGTCGACTGAGGAGGTGTGCCGAAACCGCCGCCGGGGCGCTGACCGGTGCCGAAGCCGCCGCCCATGCTGCCGGGTGCGCCGCCGAAACCGCCCTGACCGCCGCCGAAGCCGCCGCCCATACCGCCGGGTGCGCCGCCGAAACCGCCCTGACCGCCGCCGAAGCCGCCGCCGAAACCACCCTGACCGCCGCGTGGCTGATCGCCGCGCTGGCCGCCATTACCGCCTCTTCCGCCGTTGCCGCCTCTGCCGCCCTGACGGTTGTTGTCGAATTCGGGCAGTCTGCTGCGGGCGCTCTGTTCGTTCTGCTTGCGCAGGACGTCTTCGTAGGTGGGCGCTTTGTCGGGATTCAGGTAATCGTCGATCGTGGAATTGATGAAGAGGTCGGCGTTTTTCACGCGTTCCGCGTGTTGTTTCTTCAGGATGTCGAGGCGTTCCTGTGCGGACGCGATGACGTCTTCCGTCTCTTTGATCTGGCGTTCCGCGGACTTATTGGAGGTTTTGAACCGCTCGCCGATCAGCTCGTGGAGTTCCTTTCTGATCTTGTCCTTTTCGGCGCTGCTTGTGGCTTTGAGATACTTCTCGCGAAGTTCCATCGCGGCCTTGTATTCGTTTTCCTGCTGACCGGAAACAAGGTTGCGGAGTTCCTTCCGGAACGCTTCGTAATCGGTCCGCATCAGCTGCATGAGGCGTTCGCGTTCCTCCGCCGGGATCGAGTCGAGCATGGACATATTGCGACGGGAGTTGCCGCCGCCCATGCCGCCGGGACCGCCGCCGAAACCGGGACCGCCGCCGAAACCGGGACCGCCGCCCATACCGGGCGTACCGCCGAAACCGCCGCCCATGCCGGGACCGCCGCCGAAGCCGCCGCCCATGCCGGGTGCGCCACCGAAACCGCCGGGGCCGCCGCCGAAACCGCCGCCCATACCGCCGGGCGCGCCGCCGAAGCCGCTGCCCATGCCGGGACCGCCGCCGAAGCCGCCGCCGA
>CACWOL010000063.1 GCA_902762495.1 uncultured bacterium
AAAAATAGTACCGATGTCGGCTTTTTTCAACCCTATCTCATTGGTTCATCTCAATTATCTCCCGTTTTTCCTGTCAGAAACCGTCGAAGAACCTTTTTTTTGACCTAAAGGTGTATAACAAATACGGTATTTTGGATGCGTCTCAATCAGACTGTCCAAAATACCGTCAGCATATCATCTTTTCACCTTTTTTGAGTTTCTTAACTTGATTTTTGTAAAAACCTAAATTATATTATGGGAAATACGTTTATGTCCTCGTTGATCTGGCCGGGGCTTCGCTTCGAAGGCCCTCTTGCTTCACGGCTGTTCCCGAACAAAACAGGAAAGGTATCCGATGAAAACGACGTCCGCTGCTTCCATGACCTTCCCCGCCCGTTTCTTTTTCCGTATGCTCGCCGCCATGCTCTGCGCGGTCTTCTGCCTGCGCGTCACGCCCCTGCATGCAGATGATGTCAAGCCCGGATCCGCCTGGAAACTGGGCATGAACGTCGACTGGAAGTTCTCGAAGGCGAAGGGCGCGACGTTCCCGCTCGCGGACGCCCTGAAGGGCATAGAGAAGGACGGGAAGCAGTTCTACGACGTTGACTACGACGATTCCGACTGGCAGACGGTCAGCCTGCCGCACGCGGTCAACGCGGACGATTCCTTCGACTCGCTGATCGCGGACGCGGGAGAACAGGACCTCTACCGCGGATTCATGTTCTACCGGAAGAAGTTCAGGCCCATCTCCCATGAGAATGAGAAGAAGAAGTTTTTCCTGGAGTTCGAAAGCGTCCGTCAGACGATTTATCTGTACGTGAACGGCCAGTTCGCGGGATACTACGAAGCGGGCGTCGCGCCCGCGGGATTCGACATCACGCCGTGGATCAGACCCGGCGAAAACCTGATCGCGGTCGCCACGGACAACACCTCGTCGCGCGGGATGACAAGTTATGTGCGGGAGACCCGGCCCGGCCACACGCCCGGCGACAATTCGGGCGAGGGCTTCCAGTGGAACCAGAAGGATTTCAATCCCGTGCAGGGCGGCATCACGGGCAACGTGACCCTGCACATGAAGCCGTCCATATACTTCACGCTGCCACTGTACAACAACCTGAAGACCGTCGGCACGTACATCACCGCGTCCGATTTCGATTTCGAGGAGAAATCCGCCGTGATCACCGTCCGGGCCGAGGTCCGCAACGAATCCGGGGCCGTTGCCGACCTCCGCGTCAATTGCATGATCGACCACCCCGTAAGCGGGACTCTGGGACTCGTCAGGGAAAAGTTTACCAGCGAACCGGTCCGTGTTCCGGCTGCGAAGGACGCGGGAAAGGTCTTCCCGACCGCGGTCGAGTCCGACGCCTACGACCGCGCCCCCGCGCCGACCGGAGTCCGTTCGCCCGAAACGACCGTCATCGAGTTCAAGCAGAAAGTCACCGGGCTGAAGTTCTGGTCGCCGGAGACCCCGGACCTTTACGACATCAGGCTCTGGCTGTGGAATGGCGACGAGCTCCTCGAGGAGTACCGGCTCCGGACCGGATTCCGCAAGGTCGAATACGATCGTGACCGCGGCGGACTCCTGATCAACGACCGCCCGTACTACCTGAAGGGCTACGCGCAGCGTTCCACCGACGAATGGGCCGCGATCGGCGTGGCAAACCAGTGGCTGCACGACTTCGACGCCGCGCTGGTCCGAGAATCCGGCGCGAACTATATCCGCTGGATGCACGTCGCCCCGAAGCCCGCCGCGATCCGGTCCGGCGACAAGTACGGCATCGTGTCCGTCTGCCCCGCCGGCGACAAGGAAAAGGACATCGCCGGGCGCGCCTGGAACCAGCGCGTCGAGGCCATGCGCGACGCCATCGTCTATTTCCGTAACTCGCCGTCCGTGCTCTTCTGGGAGGCGGGAAACAACGAAATCACGCCCGCCCACATGCGCGAAATGACCGCGCTGAAACGCCGCCTCGATCCCGACGGCGGACGCTTCATGGGCTGCCGCACGATCTCCTCGCCGGAGCAGGTCGCCGAGGCGGAATGGGTCGGCACCATGATCTACCGCCACGGCGCGAAGGCGCTCGAATCCATGAAGAAGATCGGGAAGTTCATGCCGATCCTGGAGACCGAATACAAGCGCGACGAATCGCCCCGCCGCGCGTGGGACCGCTACTCGCCGCCGGATTACGACTACGTGAACAAGTGGCTCGGGCCGGGCGCGAAGAAGACGGACGGCTACGACGTGTGGGACGCCACGCAGGAGGACCTGAGCCGCACGCTTTGCGACCGTATCGACGGGTATTCCTATTTCTACGACAACCGCGTGGGCGGGACCGGGGCGAACTGCTACATCGGCGCGGCCATGATGGTCTGGTCCGACTCCAACATGCACGGCCGCAACGCCGGTTCCGAGAACTGCCGCACCTCCGGCCGCGTGGACCCGGTCCGCATCCCGAAGGGGACGTTCTACGCCGTGCAGGTGTACCATTCCGAGGTGCCGAAGGTGAAGATCGTCGGCCACTGGAACTACCCCGCGCTCACGGACACGAATTATTTCTATCAGGAACGCAAAAACGACGGCACGTACATGAAGCCGACCGGGAACCTGCTCCGGCGCGACCCGACGAGGAAGACCGTCTACGCCCTCGCCGCGAAGTGCGACAAGGTCGAGCTCGTCGTGAACGGGAAAAAGGTCTCCGAATGCACGAAGCCGCGCGACGGATTCGTGTATGATTTCCCGAATATCGACGTCACGCAGTCCGGCGTGGTGGAGGCCGTGGCGTGGGCGAACGGCAGGATCGTCGCCCGCGACCGCATCGAAAGCGCCGGACCCGCCGCCGGGATCCGCCTCACGCCCGTAACCGGCCCCAGCGGATTCTTTGCGGACGGCGCGGACATCGCATTCTTCGACGTCGCCGTGGTCGATGACAAGGGGCGCGTCTGCCCGTGCGATTCCCGCCGGATCGACTTCACGCTCGAAGGTCCCGGCGTCTTCCTCGGCGGCTACAATTCCGGCAAGTTCGGCAAGGAATCCGTCATCCACAAGAATTATGTGTTCGCGGAATGCGGCGTGAACCGCGTGTTCGTCCGCGCCACACGCGAGAAGGGCAAGGTCACGCTCAAGGCGCGTTCAGCCGCAATCGACACCCCGGACATAAAGTCGCCCGCGTTCGAAGCGGAGGCGACGATCGAGGCACGCGCCGCCGACCTGTCCAACGGCGGGTTCGGCTCGTATAACGATGAAATCCCGCCCGGCCGTTTCAAGCCCGTCGAATACGTCGCCGCGTCCGGGTCCGGTCCCGCGCCCGTTCTGGACGATCCGAACGCAAGGCCCTGCGCGGTCTACGTCGGCTCGAAGCCGGTTGAGTTCCCGGCCAACTGCAAGCCGTTTCGGCCCGATTCCGCCACGGGCGTCGTTTGCCCCATCCGCATCGTGCTGGATGAACTGATCAAACAGGGCGTCCCGATAAGCTGCAGGACGGTATCCCCGTCCGATTCGCCGATCAGCCAGCTCAAGCAAGCCCGCGGATCCATTTGCGTGGTGGAAGCCGGAGAGCACACGCTCTACCTCGCGCCGGGATTCACCGAGATCTTCCTCGACGACGGCACGGAATCCAGCCTGACCAACTTCGAGTTCACTAGGAAACAGGGCGAGCTCATCGGCGAGCTTGCCGCCGTCCTCGCGTTCCTCTCGGTCAAGACCGACTTCGCGGAAAATGTCATCTACATCACCCCGTGAGGCGACCGCATCCGACTGTTTTCGCGTCAATATCATCTTTCTCCCGCACCAACGTTTCACTTCATCCATACCACAAGGAAAGGTTTTCGACATGCCACACAAAACCGTTCTGACCGTCGCAGTCCTCGCCGCAGCAACGCTCGTTTCCGCGTTCGCCGCGGAACCCGTGCTCGAATTCAAGGTGAACAAAGCCGCACCGCGCACCGCCGGGATGTGCGGCCCCACGCACGACGAGGAGGTGATCTTCGGCCTCGGTTCCGACGGCAAACAGCACTATTTCGCGGTCGGCACGGACGTCCGCGGTCCGGGCATCACGATCTGGCAGTCGGAAGACATGGTGAACTGGAAGGACGTCGGGCGCGTCTTCACGCAGGCGAACAAGCCCGCGATCCTGGAGAACGGCGGCCGCGGCTTCGCCTACACGTTCCGCAACGTCGAGATCGGTGACGACGGCGCGTACAAACTCCTCGACACCCCCGCGCAGGGAAACAACCGCCTCGGCAACGCCTTCTGGGCGCCCTGCATCTATTACCATGTGTATGATCAGACCTACTACCTCTACTACTGCTGCTCGGCGTTCGGCGTCCGGAACTCGTTCATCGGCTGCGCGAAGAGCAAGACGCTGGATAAAGGCTGGACGGACTGCGGACAGCTCATCCACACGCGCGTCGGCGACGGCAAGCGCTTCAACGCGATCGACCCGGCGGTCATTCACAACGACTTCCACACATGGATGGTCTACGGCTCGTACTTCGGCGGCATCGCGCTCGTCGAGCTGGACCCGAAGGATCCCTCGAAACTGCTTCACCCCGGCACGCACGGCAAGACCGTCGCCTCGCGCACCACGGACGAAGTCTTCGACATCAGCACGCTCGAAAAGGAAAAGGCCGCGCCGAAGAACGACCCCGGCGCCGGATCCGGCATCGAGGGGGCGAGCATCCTGTATCACAGGTATCTTCGCGACGGCTATTATTACCTCTTCGTCTCGTACGACAATCTGGAGTGGAGCTACCACTGCCGCGTCGGACGTTCAAAAGACATCGAGGGGCCGTACCTCGACTACAACGGCAAACCTCTCATCTACGACCAGCGGAAGCTCGGCGAGGATACCGTGTACGGCACCAAGATCATCGGACCGTACCGCTGGAAATCCACCGGGACCGGCTGGGCGGGGACCGGGCACACCACGGTCTTCGAGGTGCAGACGAAGGAGTGGGAACATGTCATGTTCGGAAGCAACAGCAAGTGGGAGGGAGTGCGCGGCTCGTATCTGGGGCTGCGCCGGGTCTTCTGGTCGAAGGACGGCTGGCCCCTGCTTTCGCCCTGCCTGTACGCGGGCGAAGACATGGACATCGGAAGCGGCTCGAAATATGTCGATGGCGAACTGATCTCGTACAACACGGCCGTCAGAAAAGACGGCATCCTGAACTCCGGCGAGGTTGCGCAGTGGGATTTCATCGTCTTCAGCCAGTCGCAGGACCGCTCGAACCGCCGCACCGACGAATCGACCGTCTACACGCTCAAGGCGGACGGGACCATCGAGGGCGGCGGCAAGTGGCAGATCGGCACATGGAATTCGGACATGATGTTTTTGGACGGCAGAACAAATGATGGCAGAGGATGGGGTCAGCAAACATATTTGAACGGCGTTTCCATGCTGGTCGAGCTTCCCGGCGGCGTGAAGGCGGACGGCGTCTGCGCCTACGGCTGGGACCAGGACCGCAAATGCCAGACCGTGTTCTTCACCGGACTCACCGACAAGGGAGTCGCTGTCTGGGGACAAAGAATTCCGCCTCAAAACAAAGACAAATCCACCTCGAATAATTAACCTCGACACCTCGGAGGACTTGATATGAAAATCAAAACATTCAGCACCATTGCCGCGATCCTCTGCGGCACAGTTCTTGCGTTCGCTGCGGAGCCCGCGCTCGAATTCAAAGTGAACAAGGACGGCCCGCGCACCGCTGGAATGCTCGGGCCCTCGCACGACGAGGAAATGATCTGGGGCCTCGGATCGGACGGAAAGGAGCATTATTTCGCGGTCGGCACGGACGTCCGCGGACCGGGCATCACGATCTGGCAGTCGGACGATCTGGTGAACTGGAAGGACGTCGGACGCGTCTTCACGCAGGCGAACGCGCCGAAGATCCTGAACGTCGGGCCGCGCGGCTGGAGCTACGACTTCAACGCCGTGACCATCGACGACAAGGGCGAATACGAGTTCCGGACCGAACGCAAGCCCGGCGCGAACAACTACCGGCTCGGCGGCGCACAGCCGTTCTGGGCCCCGTGCATCTACTGCAACGCCGCGGACCAGACCTACTACCTGTACTACTCCTGCTCCGCCTACGGCACGCGCAATTCGTTCATCGGCTGCGCGAAGAGCAAAACGCTGGACAAGGGGTGGGAGGACTGCGGCCAGCTGATCCACACGCGCACTGGCGACGGCAGGAAGTACAACGCCATCGACCCGGTCGTGATCAAGGATGAGACCGGCCGCCTCTGGATGATCTACGGGTCGTTCTTCGGCGGCATCGCCATCGTGGAGCTGGACCCGAAGGACCCGTCGAAACTGCTTCACCCCGGCACGCACGGCAAGACCATCGCCTGCCGCGGCTATGAGAAGGTCTACGAACAGGACGGATTCGAGGGCAAGCCCACGGTCAGCGTCGACGGGCAGAGCTTCACCGCCTACGGCATCGAGGGCGCGAGCATTGTCTTCTATCCTAAAACTCGCTGCTACTATCTCTTCGTCTCCTACGACCGCCTCGCCCTGACCTACCATGTGCGCGTCGGCCGTTCGAAAAACATCGAGGGACCGTATCTGGATTACAACGGCAAGCCGCTGGTCTACGATCAGGAGAAACAGGGCCCCGAGGACGTGAACGGCACCAAGCTCATCGGACCGTACCGCTGGAAATCGACCGGCGCGGGCTGGGTCGGCACCGGCCACACCACGCTCTTCCGAGAAGCCCCGGGGAGCAATTACAGCCATCTCTTCTTCGGCAGCAACTGCAAGGACCGCCCCAACGGCACGTCGTTCGTCGGCCTGCGCCGGGTCTTCTGGTCGAAGGACGGCTGGCCGCTGCTCTCGCCCTGCATCTACGGCGGCGAGGATCTGGAGATCGGAAGCGGGGTCAAAGTCGTCGATGGCAAACGGACCTGGGGCAAAAACATCGTCGAAAAAGACGGCATCCTGAACTCCGGCGAGTCGGCGCAGTGGGATTTCATCGTCTTCAGCGTCACGGACGACACCACGTTCCGGCGCATCGACGAATCGACGATCTACACGCTCAAAGCGGACGGGACCATCGAGGGCGGCGGCAAATGGGAGCTCGATCACGACAAATCGATTACAATGTTCGCGGACGGCCCTTATGGAGGCTATGTCCAGAGCAGGAACGGCATTATCATGCTGGTCGAGCTCCCGAACGGCGTGAAAGCGGACGGCTTCTGCGCCTACGGCTGGGACCAGGACCGCAAATGCCAGAGCGTCTTCTTCACCGGACTCACCGACAAGGGCGTCGCCGTCTGGGGGCAGCGCATCCCGCCGAAAACCGAAAACAATTGAACCATATTGTGCCGTCGCGAAGCACGGCACTACCGCAGTGGAGGACTTGTCCTCCCGTCTGCGCCTACGGCTATGATCAGGACCGCAGACAGCAGACCCTGATCTTCACCGGGCTCACGAAGGACGGCGTCGCCGTCTGGGGCCAGCGCATTGATGTGCCGGCGTTCCCGGCCGAGTAAGATTTTTCCACACGATTTCAAACACCCCATAGGGAGTTCACCCGAATGAAAAAGATCAGCATGATCCTGGGACTCGTCGCACTGACCCTCGGTATACATCTGACGGCGCAGGCGCAATTCCCGTTCCCCGGTCAGCAGCCGGTGCAGAATCCCGTGCAAACGAAGCCGATGGCGTTCTACAGCATCGGCGCGGATGTCTCCGAGATCCCCGCCAACGAGGCTCGGGGGACGCGTTACACCGATGTGAACGGCGTGCAGGACGACCCGCTGAAGATCATGGCCCGGCACGGGTTCAACACGATCCGGCTGCGTCTCTTCGTGAATCCGGAAGCGTCCGGCGGATATTCGCGCGAGGGGTTCTGCGGGACCGCCAGCACGATTGCGTTTGCGAAGCGCATCAAAGCCGCCGGAATGCACTTCGCCCTGAATTTCCACTACAGCGATACCTGGGCCGACCCGGACAAGCAGTACAAGCCGTCCGCGTGGGCGGGACTGACCGGAAAGGAACTGGAAGATCGTCTCTATGCGTATACGAAAGAAACGCTGGATGCGTTCAAGGCTGAGGGCGTTGCGCCGGAGATCGTGCAGGTTGGCAACGAGATCAGCCACGGATTCGTGTGGCCGGAGGGGAAAGTGATGGACACTGCCACGGAGGAAAACTGGGCGGCCTGCATGGGGTTGTACATCGCCGGACAGAAAGCCGTCCGCGAGGTCCTGCCCGAAGCGAAGCTCCAGGTGCATCTGGCGCTCGGCGGGGAGAACATCCTCTGCCGCGAGTTCCTCGACCAGATGAAAAAGTACGGCGCGGAATTCGACATCATCGGGCTCTCCTACTACGAAAAATGGCATGAGACCTACGAGGACATGAAGGCGAACATCTTCGACCTGACCGCCCGCTACGGCAAGCCCGTCTGCATCTGCGAATACGAGGCCGGGCTGGCCCCGGACAACGTGCGGAAGATCAACGACATCGTGCGGAGCGTGCCGAACGGCCTGGGCTACGGTTCGATGGCATGGGCGCCGACGCGCGTGCTGTTCCAGCGGAACGGCTATGCGGACAGGACTTTCTTTGCCGCTTACGACCGGCTCAAACAGGACAGCGCGAAGCCGATGAAGAAGTCGCTGGTCGTGCCGCCGCTGAAACGTGAATTCAAGTTCGACGAACCGATCATCGGCGCGGACATCTCGTGGGTTCCCTCGCAGGAGGACCGCGGGACGGTCTTTTCCGACAACGGCGTGCAGAAGGACGTGCTGGAAATCCTGAAAGACCATCACTTCAACTGGATCCGGCTGCGTCTCTTCGTCGATCCGACCGTAAGAGGCGGGTATTCGGCGGACGGTTACTGCGGACTGGACCAGACCATCGCGATGGCGAAACGCATCAAAAACGCGGGAATGAAGTTCCTCCTGGATTTCCACTACACGGACAACTGGGCCGACCCGGAAAAACAGCACATGCCGGAATCATGGAAGATCCACAGCGGGTCCGGGCTGGAGGGCCATATCTACACCTACACGAAGGAAACCGTGCAGAGGTTCATCGAGGAGGGCGTCCGCCCCGACATGATCCAGACCGGAAACGAACTCAACAACGGATTTGTCTGGCCGCAGGCCCGGATCACGGAAGCGGACGGCGTCTATCAGTATGAATCGTTCTGCGTGATGCTCCGCTGCGCGACGGCGGGCGTACGCGCCGCGGACCCGGAGATCCCCGTCATGATCCACATCGCGCGCGGCGGACTGAACCCGCGTTCGGTCGAGTTCTTCGACAAGATCATCTCCCGCGACGTGAAGTTCGACGTGATCGGACAGTCGTACTATCCGAAATACCACGGGACACTCGAGGAACTGGAGTTCAACCTGAAGGATCTCGCGAAACGCTACGGGAAGCCCGTGGTCGTGGTGGAGTATCAGGATTACCGCAAGGAGGTCAACGAGATCGTCCACGGCGTGTCCGACGGACTCGGCGCGGGGACGTTCATCTGGGAAGCCACCAGCCCGCAGTGGGGCGGACTCTTCGACAACCGGGGCCGCACGACCGACCGGATGAAGATTTACGATGATTTCTGGAACGAGATCAAATCGAAGTCAAAGTAAACACGAACCGCGATATCGGTTTTTGAAGACCAGCATGATCTTTCTTATGGGAACCTTGAAAAACACGATTTTTTCAACAAGCTTCATAAAACACACCGTATGGAGGACAACGGAATGAAAACTATCGTCAGAACTCTCGCGATCACCCTCGGCATCTTCGTAACCACCGGGCTTTATGCACAGGGCCCCGCTCCTCAACGGCCGGAACCTTTCGCCCGTGAGAAGAAACTTCAAAAGGACCTTGAGCTGGAGCAGCAGGTCTTCAGGAAAGGCGAAGACAAGCTGAACTACAACCAGCATCTGTATAACAAGGACGAGAAGGGCAAACCGGCGATCCTCATCTTCCTGCACGGCATCGGCGAACGAGGAGACGACAATCTTGCACAGAACAGACTTGCCGTGACCGAGATCGTGAAGAATATCCGCGACAACAAACGCAAAGTCCTTCTCATTACCTGCCAGTGTCCGTCATCCGAACTCTGGGCTCCGCTTCATCGCGGCGGCGCGGCGGCCGCGCTTCAGCCGCTTCCCAGCAAGTGCACCGGACTGATCCCCGACCTCGTGGAAGCCAAGATCAGGGAAATCGACGCCGACCCGGACCGTGTTTACATCACAGGTCAGTCCATGGGCGGCTATGGCACGTGGGATATCATCTGCCGCCGTCCGGACCTTTTCGCCGCCGCTGTCCCCGTCTGCGGCGGCGGTGACCCGAAACAGGCCCCCGTCCTGAAGGAAATGGCCATCTGGATCTATCACGGAGACAAAGACACGCTCGTCCCGACCGTTCTTTCCCGCGAAATGATCAAGGCGCTTCAGGATGCCGGAAGCAAGAGAGCCAAATACAAGGAGTGTCCCGGCGTGGAGCACAACTGCTGGGAAACGACATACAACGATCCCGAAATGTACAAGTGGCTCTTCGAACAGAAGCGCACCAAGGAAAGCGCCGCCGCCAAACCGCATAAGTTCACGGATGAAGAGATCAAAGCGGCTGAAGCGCGGAGAGGCGGCATGCCCCGGTAAACTTCATCCG
>CACWOL010000064.1 GCA_902762495.1 uncultured bacterium
CACCGAGCCGGCGTAGTCCCCGATCCCCTGAACGGTCACCGACCCAGTGCCAACAGCGTCGCAGCCCGTGAACGCAAGCGTATAGTCGACATCCTGCGTCAGCGTCACGCCGTTGCTGTTTTTCACGGTCACCGTCGGCCTATATCCCGCAGAGACAAACGCATAATCCGGGACGCTGATGGTGCACGTGGCGATGTCCACAGCACCAGACTCAAGCGGCACGAAGGTGATAGCACTGTTATCCGCCGCGTAGCGCTCAGCCGTTGAATCGGCGTATCCGTACAGGGCATTGCCACTGTAGGCGTAATACCTGAACGTCTTCGGGTTGTAGCGATACCCGTAGGCGTGGGAGCCAAACTCGGTGTTCTTGCCCAGAACGGTGTCGAAGTTCTGCATGGTGGCGAAGAACGTGTCGCTGGTGCCGAGGCTGATGACCGCGGTGCCGAAGGAACCGCCGCCGACGCCGATCAGGCTGCACGGATTGTCGCCGGACCAGACCACGACCGGGATGCCCGTCTTCAGGCCGTACTTCGTGAAGTAGCCGGAAAGCTTGCCCGCGATAGTGTTCGAGGGTTTCACGGGCGGAAGCTTGTTCATGAGGTCGGGGGCGGTGGCCGCCGTGATCTCGGGATCCCAGACGAGTTTGTGGAGGTTCAGCAGGTTCATGCCCGCGCCGTCGCCGTAGTCGATCGGGCAGTCATGGCCGCAGAGCACGGAGCAGAGGAACGAGCTCACGAGGTGCACGGTCTTCGTCTTCGCCCAGGCTTCCGGTTCCTTCGTGGCGAACTTGCGGATCTGCGGGCCGGTGAAGCGGACGATCGCCGGGCTGCCGGTGTCGCTGCGCATCCTGTTGCCGAACTTCTCGGTCAGCCAGGCGCATTCCGCCTCGGTGGACTTGTCCATCCAGATCGGGGCGACCGCGCGGGAGAGGATCGGCGTGAGCTGGTCGGCGAGGCTTTTCGCGGGATCCCAGTCGGGGATCGGGGCGTTCAGGTACACGGAGCCGTGCTGCTGGCCGGAACCGGAGATGCCGGCGATCTGCGCCATCGGGAAATCGGCTTTTTTCATCCGGTCGAACAGCATGTCCATGGCGGCGACCCACATGCGCGGATCGGCGCAGCGGACGCTTTCGTCGTCGTTCGGGAGGTATCCGCTCGGAGATTTGTATTCCGGCAGATCGTTCTTGAAGTTGACCGCGAAGGAGCCGACGACTTTGCCGGCGACGGTGTCGATGACCTCGGCTTTGAGGCCCTGCGTGCTGGAGTCAAGACCCAGATAGTAGCTCATTGTTGCATCCTGTTCTGATAGTAGGTTGTTGGTGAAACGAGAACATACTACATAACAATAGCCTTGAAAGGCGTTTTTTCAAGAGAATACGCTGTTTTTCTCCCTTTTTTCTTGCGGGTCCGTCCGTTCCGAAATACAAACGCCCGGCCCCACGGATGGAGCCGGGCGAGTGTCGAATTGGCCCTTAGCCTGTCGGAGGCGCGACGTGCGCGGAATCCCCGAACCCTGTTCAGTTCAGCGGCCTTTGCGCGGGACGCCGTGCCGGCTTGGCGCGACCGGGATGTCGCTGCCCCTCTTTTCCGGACCGGGCTTGGCTTTGGCCTCAGGACGGACTACTACCGTGCGCGCCGGTTCACGGCGCGGTTCCAAACGGTGCGCCACAGGTGCGGGGCCATGGCCCGGACGCGGTTCCGGCCGGACGATGACCGTGCGCGGCGGCGGATCAGGACGGCGCGGAGGGGGCGCCCATCTCGGCGGAGCGGGGGGACGCGGTCCGATCCCGCCCCAGATCCAGGCGTCGGAGTAGAAGAACCAGCCTTCGTAGTACGGGACGTACTCACCGCAGTAGTAGCCGTAGCTGTACTCCGGGATCGTCGTTACTGTTTCCGTCACTACCGCCGTTGCCGGCGTGGTCGTGACAACGACCGGCGTGGTCGTTACGACGGGGGTTGTTGTGACGACCGGCGTAGTCGTGACAACGGGGGTAGTCGTTACGACTGGCGTGGTCGTGACCACTTTGGTTTCTACCACGCGTTCGCGGGGCGTCACGATGACCGGGGCAGGACGCGGTTCGAAAACCGCGCGTACCAGGTTCACGATGTCGGCCGCGAGCTGGATGCCGTTGCTTGGACGCGGCGGCCCGTGGTGGGGACCCTGTGCGAAAGCCGCCGGAGTAAGGATTACCGCCGCAGTGAACGCGGCGCCGATAGCGAGCGTCTTGTTAAGAGTCTTCATAGTCGGATCTCCTGTGTTGAGGGTTTAAGAATCAATTCGACTGACAAACACTCTTGTTTGTCGAATAAAATATAATCCGAATAGTTCGTAGTGTCAAATTGATTTTTAAACTTTTTTCGATTTTTTTTGGAAAACCGAATTAATTGAGCTCAACTACATGTCGGAGACCTCCGTACTTTCGCTATTGTCAAGATGATGGACGTCCGTCAGAACCCCGTCGAAAGTGTTCAGGATGGATGCGATGAACGGTTTCCGTTCCGTTTCGCGGCGAAGGGCTTCAGCGTCCTCTTTCTGTTTGCGCTGTGCAGGCGTGACGAGTCCGGGGCGGCGTTCCACGTTCAGATACGCGCCGGGACGCTCCGCGATGGCGGCGAGCCTCATGTCGAGCAGCGGTTTTTCGCGCGAGATGAGGAAAAACTCTCCGGCGGAGTATACGGAGTCGAACGCGACCTGAAGGCAGGGGCCGTTGAACGAGATCACCTTGCCCGCGAGCATGGCCTGGGCGAGCGTCTTCTTGCAGAGCGTTTCGCGGACGTCGAAGATCAATTTTTCCCAGACGACCGGGCCTGGGATCTCTTCGGTCTCGGCTTCGGCGTCTTTTTGAGCCGATGCGGCTTCGGCGCGGCGGCGCGTACGGGGCGCTTTGACCCGGACAGCCTTTTCCTCCTCGGGGGGACGTTCGATGACCGGTTCGGAAATGACCTCGACCTGAGGTTCCGGTGCGGGTTCCTGGACAGGTTCCGGCTTTTCTTCATTTTGAGGCTCGGCAATCGATTCTATGACCGGTTCCGCGATGACCTCGATCTGAGGCTCGGGTGCGGGTTCCTGCACAGGTTCAGGCGCTGCTTCGGCTTGAGGAACAGGCGTTTCTTTCTGAACCGGTTTCTGCTTTTCTTCAGCCGGCTGTTCCGGCTTTGCGTCAACCTGAGGCTCCGGTTCAGATTCTACGGCCGGGGCGGCGGGAGCGCTGTCAACGGGCGTTTTTTTTTCCGGTTCGGGCGCGACTTGAGCTTGCGATACGGCCTGCTGTTCCGGCTGTTTCCCGATCTTGTTCACAGGGACGGCGGGGATGGACGGCACGGCGAATTTCGAGCCGGGGGCTGTGAACGCCTGTCCGGCGGGGAGTTCGTAGAGCGGGACCACGGATTCGAGAGGCGCGAGTTCGCCTGTGGAACGGATCTGGTTGAGGCGCGCAATGAGGTCGGCGATCTGGGGCGCGTGCGCGATGCGCATGGCCTTCAGGAGGATGGATTCGAGGAAGACCTGCTTGTTGATGGCGTCGCGGAGGAGATAGCCCGCGCCGGAAATGCTTTCGAGGAGGCGCTGGACCGAGGCCGGGGCGATGGTGGCGGCGATGCGCCGGAACGCGTCGATCCTCTCCGGCGTTTCGTCGAGCACGGAGACGGTGTTGTCGCCGAGGATGCGGCTGAGCAGGATCCCGCGGAGCCAGGAGATGATCTCCTCGAAGAGCGTTTCGAGGTTCTTGCCCTGTTCGGCGAAATCGTGGATGTCGCGGATCACGGCGGCGCGGTCGTTGTGCGTGATGGAGTTCAGAAGTGACTCCATTTCCTGCGGCGCGGTAAGGCCGAAGAGGTTGAGCGCCTGTTCCTCGGTGATGCCGGATTCGTCGCCGCCGAAGAAGGAAATGAGCTGGTCGAGCAGGGACTGGGCGTCGCGCATGCCGCCGTCGGCCGCCTGGGCAATGACGTTGATCGCGGCGTCGGAGATTTTGACGTTTTCGGCGTCGGCGATCATGCGGAGGCGCGCGGCGATGGCGGGCTGCTGGATGCGGCGGAGGTCGAACCGCTGGCAGCGGGAAATGACCGTGGGGAGGACCTTGTTGACCTCGGTAGTGGCGAAGATGAACTTGGCGTGGGCCGGTGGCTCTTCGATGGTCTTGAGCAGGGCGTTCCACGCGCTCTTGGAGAGCATGTGGACTTCGTCGATGATGTAGATCTTGTATTTCGACCGGATGGGAAGGTGCTGCACGTCCTCGCAGAGTTCGCGCGCCTTTTCGACCTGGGTATGCGTGGCGGCGTCGATCTCGATCACGTCCACGCTGGTCTCGTCGGCGATGGACCGGCAGGATTCGCACTGGCAGCACGGTTCGCCGTCCTGCGGGTTTTCGCAGTTCAGCGCCTTGGCGAAGATGCGTGCCGTGGTGGTCTTCCCGATGCCGCGCGGGCCGACGAAGAGGTACGCGTGGGCGATGCGGCCGGACTTCACGGCGTTCTTGAGCGTGCGCGCGATATGTTCCTGCCCGACCATGTCGGAGAAGCGCTGCGGACGCCACTTTCTGGCGATTACCTGATAAGACATAGCTGCTGGTTCCTTCGGTTATGGGCGTCGCGCTGGGATCACATGTGCCAAGTGTTGAGGCGGACGGCCTGCCACAGGGAGCCGACCGGGTCGATTTTCTTGCGTTCCTTCACCGCCATGGGGATCGGCACGTGCGTGAAGGATTCGCTCCAGTGCCCGATGACGACGTCGGTGCGGCCGGTCATGGCGGCGTGGACGGCGTTCTGTGCGAGCATGAGGCAGAACACGGCGTCGGTGCCGTTGGCCGCACCCGCGCGGATCTGGTAGGTGGGATCGAAATACTTCACGTTGACTTCGAGTCCGGCCTCCTTTGCCTCCCGTTTGATCTCGTCCTTGAGGAAGGTGCCGATGTTCTTGTTGAGCAGGTTGCCGGATTTGTCGTAGGTGCGGTCGCCGGGGATGAGCTCCTGACCTGCGCCTTCGGCCACGATGATGACGGCGTGGTGGCGGCGGCGGATGCGTTCGAAGAGGAGCGGGAGGAACGCGTTCTCGCCGTCCTTGAGGGTGAACTTGACTTCGGGGACGAGGCAGAAGTTGATGTGCGTGTTGGCGAGCGTGGCGTAGGCGGCGATGAATCCGCTGTCGCGGCCCATCACGTGGATCAGTCCGATGCCGTTGTACGCGCCCTTCGCCTCGTTGTGCGCCGCCGTGATGATCGGGTTCGTGGCGTATACCGCCGTCTCGAATCCGAACGTGCGGTCCATGAAGCAGATGTCGTTGTCGATCGTCTTCGGGATGCCGACCACGCTGATCTTCAGGTTGCGTTTCTTCGCGGCCTCGGCGATGGCGTGGGCGCTGCGGAGCGTGCCGTCGCCGCCGATGCAGAACAGCATGTTGATGTCCATGCGGACGAGCGTCTCCAGCATCTTTTCCGGGTCCTGCGCGCCGCGCGAGGAGCCGAGGATGGTCCCGCCGGTCTCGTGGATGTTGTCGACCGTGTCCTCGTTCAGGATGACCGGCTGGTAGCCCAGGTCGGCGTTGAGGCCCGCGTAGCCGTAGGGGATGCCGTACACAAGCGGCACGCCGTAGGTCTGCCGCAGGGTCAGCGTCAGCCCCTTGATCACGTCGTTCAGGCCGGGGCAGAGTCCGCCGGCGGTCAGGATCGCCGCCTTGCTCCAGCGCGGGTCGTGGAAGATCATCTTGCGGATGCCGGCGCGTTCGAACACCGGCACGCAGCCGTGCATGGCCTTCGTGTGTTCGAGCACGTCCGTGTAGTCGCGGTCGAGCAGGATGGCTTCGTCGTCGGTATGGAAATGGACCGGGCTGTTGACGAGCGGGGACTGGATTTTGCATTCGCCGAGTTTGCTGACTTCAAAGAAATGGGGGCTGACGGGCGCGGGCATAGGTAACGATCCTTCTGTGTTGCGGTATCGGGTTGATTTATCTAAATCCAAAAGAGAATATATATCCGGTTGGAACGGTTTTCAAGGCGGATTCCCGAAAAAAACGTGTTTTGACGCCATGCCTCCGCATCTCTTTTCCGAAATAATCGCGGACACTGTTTGATTTTTTTTACTCCGTATGCTACATTAAAAAACAAGAACCGGAACCGAACACAGCTCCATCAGAAAGGTGAAAACCATGACCCAGTCTTTTATTTCGCGGATCGCCGCCTGCTTCCTCCTGTCCGCCGTCCTCCTCTCCGTCCTCACCGGATGCACCAAACGCATCGACACCTCGACAGAGGACAAATACTACAAGACCCTGACCGAGGTCATGGATTCTCTGCCTGCCTCGAAACATCGTGAATTCGACGACGGCATGTCCATGATCTGGTTCTACTCCGAGTCCGACGACGCCACCAACGCCATGCTCAATGGCAAGTCCGGCAAGGAAATTCTCGCCGTCATCGAGGAAATGAAGGCCTCCCTCCCGAAACTCGACACCTCCTCGAAGGAAGCCTACGAAAGTTCCCTCGAAAAGATGAAGGCCGGGCTCCCGAAGTCCAAAGTTTCCACCTTCAACGACTGGCTGAAGGAAATGCCCTCGTACCGCAAGGGCAACCAGAAGATCGAATCCCTGAACGGCATGACGTTCCAGAAGATCGTCGAAAACCGCGACTTTGTGAACAGCCAGAACCCCGATGCCCAGCAGAAGTAATCAATCGCGCACGCCTGCCATCATTCCGTCATTCGTTGTTCCGCGTGTGGACGCAAGGCCCGCGCGGTACGTTCCGTACATCCTGAGATCGGCGTCCTTTTTCATCGTTCCTTCTCTATTTTGGCGCAATAAATCGATAAAATTGACCTGTTATCAGGACGGTATGCCAAAAAACTAAAAAAATCTTTGGAAAAATCCTTTTTTTCGCTAAGATTTTCCGGGGGTCGTGCGTCTAATTGTCAGAAACATGTCTCAATAACCCCTGTTCCACCTGCAACACAAGGAGCGAACCATGAAACGAAACCGATTCAAAATGCTTTGGGGTTTGATGCTGTCCATCGTTCTGCTCGCGTCCGCCGCCGTCCCGTTCGTCGCGCTCGCGCAATCCGTGGCGAAACCTGCGGATAAACCGGAGACGAAAGCCGCACAATCTGAGGCGGGCACGATCAGACTGTCGGGCGTCATCGACGGACGCGGTTTTTTTGTCTTTCACGGAAACACGGTCGAGTACCGGCATGAGGCGTACGAGCAGCCGACCGGCATCTCGATCAACGGAAAGTCGTGGGACGACCTGAAGAAACCGTTCGAACTCGGCTTCGTCCCCGATTTCGGGAAAGCCGTGATCGTGGAGAAACAGGGGCGGAACCGCGTGGAACTGACTCCGGGCAAGGAGTCTTTCTCCCTGCTGATCGACGATACCGATTCGTCCATCGGGGTCTATTATGTCACGATCGACACCACGGGGACGGCTCCGCGGTCGGCAACGCCCGAGGGATCGCCCAGGCGTACTCCCGGCACTGCGTTGGAACGCGAGCAGGAGACCCGTGCGGAACTGGAGTCGCTGATTCGTTCGCTCGAGGGGACGCCCGGCGTCTCGGAGGCACAGCTCGAAATGCTACGCAAACGCATGGAGCGTGCCGACCGGGAGATTGAGAACATGCAGAGGCAGGCTCAGCCGCGTAACAACACCACCCGGAACGGCGTTTCCGTCGCCGCCGATGTGTCCGTCACGACCGAGCCCGATCAGGACGGCGAGATTTCGATCACCATCGACGGGAACATCCGGGAAAACGGTCATTTTACCTTCCAGGGGAACACGATCTCGTACGAACCGAGAGAGGATTATCTGAAGAAAACCACCATGACCGTCACGGTCAACGGCAAGCCGTGGTCCATCACGAACAGTAAATGCACGCTTGATATCACGCCGGACTTCGAGAAGGCCGCGATCGTGGAGAAGCAGGGGCAGAAATCGGTCATGCTGGTCCCGGGAAAAGACCGGATCGAACTGTACGTAGGGGGATTCGACTCCATGGACCAGAAGTGCCATGTGAAGATCGCGCTCAAAAACCAGATCCCGCGCGGGAATACCCGGTCGGTGTGGATCGCGACGAGTTCGCCCGAACCGTCGGAGAAGCCCGACGAGCCTCAGGAACTCCGGCTGATGCTGAGCGGATCGTTCTTCAACAGGGATGCGTTCACGTTCGAGGGAAACACGGTCCGGTACCGGAACGAGGACGGCGAGGAGGCGCGCGATGTGCGGATCAACTATCTGCCCTGGCGCGACCTGAGCAGGCCCTTCGAACTCGACTTCACGCCGGATTTCGACAAGGCGTCCATCCTCCCGGTTCAGGAGCTCCAGGAAAGGACCACGATCACGCTCGAAGCGGAACCGGACAAGTTCGAACTGGTCCTCGATCATGCCGTCAAGGATAAATCCTACTATAAGTTCGTCCGCCTCGCCGTGAAGGACCAGGTCGACCGGCGGCTCGTGCGGAGCGTACGCGGGTCGGCGCCCGTGCGGATGCCGAGCGTGAACGGCGGATTTGGTCCCCAGCCCATGCCGGACTTCGGATTTCCGAACATGAGTCTGGACATGAACGGGATGCCGAAAAGCGGACGTCCGGCGTTCGAGGAGTCGAACAACCGGACCATGTTCCCCGGTGCGGCGCCGTCGCGGTCCGGGGCGGCCGATCCCGCCGAAAACAAGGAGATCACGCTGACCCTTGAGGGGAATTTCAGCGGGTACGACACTTTCTATTTCAAGGGACAGTCGATCAGCTACCAGCAGCAGAAGCTCGCCTACCAGCGCGAACCCCGGCCGCTGCCGACTGGCGTGAAGATCGACGGCGTGCCGTGGGACGACCTGAGCAAGCCGTTCGAGCTCGGCTATACCCCGGATTTCTCCCGCGCGGTCGTGCTGGAGAAAGTGGCCCCGTACGCTGCCGGCCTGAGCCGCTCCACCACGCAGCTCCAGCTCCACTTCAATCATCCCGGTCCTCCTTCGGGGTATTACAGATTCAAGATTGCCATGAAGGACCAGCTCCGGCGCGAGCCCGAGGGCGGATTCAATCCGTTCGGCATCATGTTCCGGGCGGCGACCGTCGATGGCCCGACGGACGGGATGCTTCATCCCGCTACCGCCGTGACCCGTCCGATCTATCCCCGCGACACCCACGACAGTGCGCGCGTCGAGGTTCGGGGCACGGTCGACCGCAAGGCCGGGTTCCGCCTGGAAAATGGCAATACCATCGTTTATCAGAACTACGAGACCGATCCGGAACGCACGGCTCCGGAGGATCCGGTGGTGCTGTTCGACGGCAAATTCGCGTCCGAAGTGACCTTGAGCGACACCCGGGACCAGAAGGCGTGGACGAACCTGTCTATTCCGAAAGGGAATCCCGGCTCCTCGGCGGGCCCCGGAGGCGGAAGCGCGATGTTCAGCACTTCGAAGACCACGCACTTCATCTTCCGCGGCGAAGACTGCGACTATGTGTATTTCGAGCACGACGGTGTGATGGAAATCATCATCACGAACAAAACCGACCAGCCCGCGAAATTCCAGTTCATCATGTGGAACGGCGGAGACAAGGTCTTCGAGGACAACGATATGCAATACGCGCCGGTGTTCGGTCCCCAGACAAAAACCGCCACCGAAAAAGACGGCACCCCCGCAGGCGGTGCTTCTCTTGCACCCCCGCCTCCGCTTCTGTCGCCCGCCCCGAAACAGGGGGACGTCTCCTACCAGAATCCGGTGCCCGGCTACGGCGAACTGCCCGGCACGATCACGATAGAGGGTGACTTTCAGGGGAGAGGATTGTTTCTTTTCAATGTCGGAGAAGAACAGGTCGCATACCGGCACGAGGAGCGGAAGCCGCCGCTCAACGTTACGGTCAACGGCAAACCGTGGGAGAATCTCGACAAGCCGTTCAAGTTCGGATTTGCGATCCCCGGAGAGCCTGTCATGCTGGAAACGGAGGCGGAGGATCTGACCAGACACCTCCCGGTCTATATGATAACCGGCGATCGGAAGAAATATGAGATGCTGATCCACGAGAATGCCGGCCCCAGACATTACCGCATCGTGATCGGCACGTCGGAGCACGTCAAACAGCGCCAGGAGCTCATCCGCGAGATCAATGCAAAAATCCGCGACATCTCGATTTCGGTCGAGGGCAAACTTGACGCGAAGGACGCGTTCGTCTTCGAAGGCAACACCGTCCGGTTCCGGCCTTCGGGGGATCGTTATCCCGACAGTCTGAGCGTGAACGCCCAGCCGTGGCCCGTTACCGACAAACCGTTCGAACTCTCCTTTGCCCCCGATTTCAGCAAGGCGGTCACCGTGCAAAGCTCCGGCGAAAACAACACGAAGCAGCCGACGGACAAGGACAAGTTCGAGATAACCTTCGGCG
>CACWOL010000065.1 GCA_902762495.1 uncultured bacterium
CGAGCGCAGGTAGATGCGCACGAGGTGATGCACGCTCTTCTGGTTGTTGTCGTCGTAGGCGTGGTAGAACCAGTTCGGACGGAACGCCACGTCGGCGTCGCCCGGCATGAAGAACACGCCGTCCTTCTTGCCAACAGGATTGTCCGCGAAATCGCAGAAGCCGGGCATGGGCTCACCGCGCTGTCCCCACGGAGCGCGCGGGGTCCAGGAACCGAAGGATTCCTCAGCGGCGAATCCCTGCTCGTTGCCCATCCAGCGGACATCAGGGCCGACGTCGCTGAAGATCGCCACGCCGGGCTGGAGTTCGCGCACCATCTGCCAGGTGTGAATCCAGTCGTAGTACGTGCGATGGTCGATGTTGCGGCGTTCTCGTGCGCCGCCGTAGTAGCCGTCGCCGCCGTTCGCGCCGTCGAGGAAGAGCTCGAACGCCGGGCCGTAGTTGGTCAGGATTTCGCGGAGCTGTTCCTGAAAGACCGGCAGATAATCGGGCGTGCCGTACTTGGCGTTGTTACGGTCCCACGGGGAGACGTAGAACCCGACGTCGAGGCCGTATTTGCGGCAGGCATCGGCCATTTCCTTCACGTAGTCGCCCTTGCCGTCGCGGAATTTCGTTTTCGTGATGTTGTGCTCCGTCGTCTTGGTCGGCCACAGGCACAGGCCGTCGTGATGCTTGCAGACGATGATGATGCCGGTGATGCCGCCGTCCTTGCAGGCTTTCACGATCTGCTCGGCGTCGAATTCGGTCGGAGCGAAACGCTGCGGGTCCTCGTCGCCATAGCCCCATTCCTTGTCGTAGAACGTGTTCGGTCCGAAATGCAGGATCGCGTAGATGTCGTGATCGCCGCGCTTCAGGATGCGTTCGGAGGGCGCGCGCCCGGCGTTGAATTTGGAGAGGATGGGGAAGTTCTTCTGAACTTGGGCGTCCGGATGCATGAACTGGAACTGTGCGTCAGCCGCAAGCGCGGCGGAGAAAAGGATCGGTGCGGCGAGCGCGAGGAGCGCGGCGGTGTGTCTGAGCGTCGGGAACATATTTGCGTACTCCATTTGACGGGGTGTTGTTTGTCTGAGCGTGATTTACGGAGCGGAACGACGAAAAACGGATCACATGCTCCGGCGCTCCCGGACAATACTATACCTTTGCGCGGCATGAATGCAAGGACGAAGACGACAAAAAACACATCGTTCGTGAAAAAATGACGTTAAATAAACGGTATCGTACGTTCATTAACGGTTTCCCCCCCCCGGCAAGGTGCGGTATTTGACCGCCTTCAGGCCGATGTCGAAGAACGCGCCGCCTTCCGCATTCCGCACATGGACCGCGAGGACGTTGCGGTCCTGTTTCAGTGCGCGGCAGGCTTCCTCCGGGAGCACGAACGTCTCGTAACGCGTGTTGTAACCCTGCCGGTCGGCGATCTTCACGCCGTTGAGCCAGATTTCCGGGTCCTCGTCGTAGAACATGGTCAGGACAAGCTCAAAGAAGGGCGCGGGATCCTCGCCAATGGTGAACTCGCGCCTGAGCCAGATATCTTCGGATTCCCACTTCGTGCCGCGCTTGAGATCGCGGAAATCCTCCAGAATGCGGTCGTTGCCGAACGCCCCGGCTGATTCGGTCCATGCCGAATCGTCGAAATCCGCCGCGGTCCAATCTTCCGCGGGTGCGGTTTCCGTGCTGCGCCAGCATGTTTCGGCGGCGCGGGAATCGGGCGCGAGCGGGACATCGACGCGCAGATGCGTGACTTCGGCGGCCTTGTAAAGTTCGTTGTGGAGTTTCGCGAGCTCGTCGGCGGGGTATTTGACGACGATCCGGTCATAGGTCAGGAGCCCATTCGTCTCGCGTTCGACGTCGGTGGTCTGCGTGTAGACGGCCGCGGCGAGCCCCTCGGATGCGAGAACGGCGAGCTTCTTCATCTGTTCCCGGTAACGCGCCTTGAACGCGTCGGCGGAATCGTCGTGGACGTAGCCCCAGTGCTCCTTCTCCCACAGGTGGCCGGGGACGTCGAGGCCGAGCCCGCCGAACTCACCCAGCACGGACACGCGGTCCTTCATGACCGGGAACATCGCGGCCTCCGGGTAATGGTGCATGTCGCGCGCGTCGCCGACGCCGTAGTCGTTCCAGCCGGACGGGCCGTCCACGAGGCGCGTTGGGTCGTATTTCTTCAACCAGTTCAGCGTCATGTTGGTCTTTTCCGCGCCGGGCTGGCCCCACGATTCGTTGTACGGGATCCACATCACGACGGACGGGCAGCCGCGGAGCAGATCGACCATCTCCTTCAGGTCGCGGCGGTACATTGTGTAACGGTCGTCCGTATTGCCGGGGCCGGACGGCATGTCCTGCCACACGAGGATGCCCATCGTGTCGCACAGAGCGTAATAACTCAGCGGCTCGACCTTGATGTGCTTGCGGTGCATGTTGAACCCGGCGTCCTTCAGGAACCTGATATCGGCGCGCATGGCCTGTTCGGACGGCGGCGTGAGGAGACCGTCCGGCCACCAGCCCTGGTCCAGCGTGCCGTACATGAAATACTTTTTGTTGTTGAGGTAGAACCGCGGCACGCCCAGCTCGTCGGGCTTCCATTCGATCTTCCGCATGCCGAAATAGCCCTTCACGTTATCATGGCCGATGTCGGAGGTCAGGTCGAACGTGAGCGTGTAGAGGTTCGGCGTCTCGGGCGACCACAGGGCGGGATTCGGGATCGGGAGAACGACTGGCCTGCTCCAGTCCGTGACCACGGTTTCGGCGATGACCGTTTCCCCGGATCCGAGCCTCGGCGGCAGATGGTGCGGGAGCGAGGGGCGTCCGGGGCGTTCCCCCTGCGTGACGCGGATCGCGAGTTTCGCGTTGGGAGCATTGCCGTTCGTTTTGACCGTGACGGCGACCCTTTCCCGGTCAATGTCGGTCACCACATGATAGCTCTCGATGTACATGCGCGGGACGCGTTCCAGCCACACTGTCTGCCAAATGCCGGAAACGCGCGAGTAGAAACACCCGTTCGGATTCAATGACTGTTTGCCCGTGGCCTGCATCCCCTCGTCGGTCGGATCCCACACGCACACGACCAGCTCGTTGTTGTCCGGATCGCTGTCGTAATCGGGCGGCCATTTCGACGAGGGGCTGGACGGCATGAACGGTTTCACATAGTCCGTGACGTCCAGCGTGAACGGCAGGATGCCGCCTTCATGCGGTTCGGCGGTGACCTCGACGCCGTTCAGGAAGACCTGTGTGCGGAAATCGACCGCGCCGAAATGAAGCAAAAGGCGTTCCCGGCTCAGTCCCGGATCGCTGTCGCTTCCCACGACGCCGCCCTTGAACGTGCGCCGGTACCAGATTTCTTCATCCGGTTTCAGGAGGCGTTTCACGCCGGACAGCGCGGATTCGACGGGGTAGGGGACCAGGATCTTTCCGTCCCACTTCTCCGGGATGCCGGACCCGCGCGGTGTGATCGCGTAGTCCCACAAACCGTTCAGATTCTGCCACATCCATTTGTTGTAGTTGTCCCGTACCAGCTGCGGACGCGGATACTCCCGCCAGGCGTTCTCCGGCGTGACCGTCTCGCCCCACGGTGTCATCAGGACGTTTTCCGCCGCCTGCCAGGCGTGCGGCGCGGGCGTCGTCGATACGGCGTCCTGCGCAAAGGTGGCGAAAACGCCCAGCATACAGGCGAACAAAACGGCAATCAGAAATACTCGGTGTTTCATGTTATTTCTCCTGTGGAATTGGTGTTGCTGATTTCGGTTCAGTAGTAAGACGTCAGATTGCGGTCGCCGGGGACACGGTTGAGAAGCAGTTCGATCTTTACGCGGACATGCCCAAGCTCCCGTTTGCCGCTCCTGTTGGTGTCGAGCGGAGAATTGATCGCGGCTTTCCCATAGTGATTTCCGCATTTCAGGAAAAGAAACGTCTGCTGGTTTTCGGCAATATTTCCGTCCGGTCTTTTCCGATCCCATTCGAGCTCGATCTCCCTCAAGCCGTATCCCGTTTCCGGGGCGGTCGTATGTATCTTGCGATAACGGTCCGCCGCCGCAAAGCCGTACATTTCCGGGTTTGCGCGGGGATCAAGCTCGTCGATCAGCATCAGACCGTCGTCCGGGTCGTCCGAGTGAAAACGGACGATCACGGCGGAAGGAACCGGCGTCCCTCCGAGCCGGGCGTCATTAACGATATCGCCGTTTTCGTCCCGTCTGAAATCAAGTTCGATGTATTTCGGCGTTTCCGGAGGCGTTCCAAGGGGCGTCTTCATCAGAGGGCGTTCCCAGTCTTCTCTTGTTATTTTTTTACCGCAAAGAAAGGAAAGATCGCAGATGTCTTTGTATCCGTTCTCAATATCGTACCGGAGATAGTCCTTTTTTCTGAACAGATCCGCGACCGGCCCCTTCTTGATCATTTTGACCTGAATGTCATCCTTTACGACATATTTTTTCTGCTTGCGGTCCAGCCAGGGGGAATCAAAATGAAGACGTTCCGAATAGTATCCGTCCTTCGAGAAATCAAGATCAAGTTCGGTCCAGCCTTTCTGTTTGATGTGAAACTCCGAATTGACCTCGACCGGTTCCTCGCGTTTGTCTTCCGAATGGAACGTCGCGGTATTCACGCGGGAATATTCCGCACGCATCGCGACGCCGTCGAGCGGATTGCCGTCTTCGTCCGTCACGATCCCGCTCAGATCGAATCCAGAGCCCGCCATCCGGAGATTGTCATCAAGATAAATCAGCGCAACCATTCCGGTCTTACAGGAACTGCACAGCGCCCCCGCCGCGAGCGAGCAGACGATCAACGCTGCGATCAGAAATACTCGGTGTTTCATGTTATTTCTCCTCCGTGTGGTTGAACTTATTGCTTCCGGTTCTTTGCCGCCTCAATTTTCTTCAGCATCCGGTCGAAATCCGACTCCAATTCGCGCATTTCCTTTGCCCTGTATCGTTCGAACTCATGTTCCGCTTTTCCACAGCCTGACGATGGGAACCAGAGCCTGTTCCGGCAAGCAGAGATCGTCCGTTTCCGGTCAGGATGGTGTCAAGCGCGGCGATCCAATCGTTCATTGTCATGGGCTTTTCCTCAAGCGCCTGCAACTCTGCATAATCAAGGAACTGGGAGACCAGAATGTTCAGCGTCTGGAGTTCTTTGTCCGTAAGATAATTCTTTGAGATGGACACATCCTCGCGGGTCACATAATTTCCCTTGAAATTCGTCATTCCCACGAACGGCTTGTCCGCATCGACCCGATCATAGATGATCTCCGCGGCGGTGTGCTGATGCGCGGCGTAATGCATCTTGTTCTGCACCGCGGCAAAAAACTTCCGCGTGGTTTCCGAGGAGGAATCATAATCAATCGCCGTCGCATAGATATCGGTCACCTGCTGATACAGATTCCGTTCGCTGGACCGGATATCCCGGACGCGCTGAAGAAGCTCCCGGAAATAACGTCCGCCCCCGTTTTTCAAGCGCTCGTCGTCAAGAGTAAAGCCCTTGCGGATATACTCGTTCAGGCGTTTCGTCGCCCAGATGCGGAACTGGGTTCCCCTTTGGGATTTTACGCGGTACCCGACGGATATGATCACATCAAGGTTGTAATACTCTATCAGTCGTTCAACAGTTCTCTCTCCTTCTTTTTGAACTGTTGCAATTTTTGCAACAGTTGCCTCCGGCTTCAGTTCTCCTTCCTCAAAAACATTCCTGATATGACGGGAAACAGTCGATTTGTCCCGTTCGAAGAGCGCGGCCATCTGATCCAGGGAAAGCCAGGCAGTTTCGGCATCGAAGCGGGCATCGACGGAGACCTTTCCGTCATCTGTCTTGAAAATAACGATATGTCCTGGTGTTTTATTCATATATTGTTTCCTGTGTTGGGGTGAGACGAAACCTTATCCGGTGTATCCTCCAATGTGAACAACGATAGTCATCAAGCCCTGAAGGATGATGTTTGCGATAAAGATGAAACATGATATTCCCAGATGCCGGGTCATGCGGGAGAGTTCGGACAGCACGCCCGTGTAGATGATACCGAACAGCAGCAAAATAAGTGGGGAGAAAAAATAAAGCGCCCGCAGGACCCCGACAACGGCCTCGGAATCGCAACAAAGGCACAACAGAACAAGAATCGCATGAAGTAAAGTCAGAACGCATAACGGCAGCACTCGCCAGCGTATCTTACGAGGGGCGCACCAGATCGCAGCAAGAATCAACGCCGCGATCCCGTCCGCCACAATCCCTGAAACCAGTACCGGATCGATCATGTCAGATATTTCCTATGTTGTCGTTTTTCGAGTTCAGGGAGAAAGCTCATTCGCCTTGTCTGCTCACGCAGGCGAACAACGCTGCGATCAGAAATACTCGGTGTTTCATGTTATTTCTCCTCAGGTTGTTTCTCCGGCACGCTCAACGTGATACTTTGGGCGGAATACTGCGTGCCTTCCTTGGAGATGAAATAGAACGTCAAGGTCGCGGATTTTTCTCCCTCGGGGAGCGTCAGGAAAACGGTGTCGGGGAGATCGGGGATGGAATCGTATTGTTTCCCCTCGTCGCGGTCGGAAACGTAATAGACCTTTCCAGTCAGGATATTCTGTCTCTTTTTGAAATAGGAGGCGGCCTTGTCGACAGACAATTCGCCTTTGTCCGACACGGCGAGAAGCCAGAACTTATCTTTCAGATTCCTGTGTTGATCCCGGAACGCGCAGTCCATCCTGAATCGTATTTCCGTTTTTTCCTCAACGTTCTGCTCGATTTCGGGTTTCAGGTCGAGATAATCGACCTTTTTGCCGTCTTTTACCGTCTTGTAATCGTTGAACAGCCCGGTCGCAAAATCGAAAGCGGGCTTCAGATCTGTTGCGGAGAGGGGTTTTCCCTCGGAATGAATATAGATCTCCGTATTGTAAAATGCGGCGCTCAGGAAACTTCCGGAACTGTAATTCGAACTGAAATCAAACGGCGTATCGACAGCTTTGATCTTATCCCATGTGGTCGGGAGAGTCGAATTCAGGCTTTCCGCGAATGTCGAATACAGCGTGTGCATCAGGGCGTCATTCGAGCTGCGGCACGGCACAATCTGCAACGATGTCTTCCCGAATGTTTTCTTTGCCCCGTTCCGCAGATCGGCTCCGTTTACAAGAGATTGCGGGACGCCGACCAGAATGAGATTCGGCTGCGCGATACGGGCTTTCCGCTCATAACTCTGATACGCCTTGGAAAGCCTTTCATATATCATGCCCCATTCTTCCTTGTGCCGGGCGACATACTCGTTTTTGTCCGCTGTCGAGGGAATAGTTTCGAGGACCGGTCTGTTGTCGGACTGTGCGTTCTGCGATTCGTTCGCGGATGCCGTATTCTCCGCTGCAAACGCGGAACCCCTGCCCAGTACACAAACGAACAAGGCTGCGATCAGAAATAATCGGTGTTTCATGTTATTTCTCCGTGGGGTGATTCCTGATAATCTGTGCCTCAAAAGCGTCCAGTTCCGCCATATCCTCAAGGTCTGCTTCTGCCGCGGCCTCCGCTTTCCTTCGGGAGTCAAAGACGGCATACCGTGCTTCCACGATTTGTTCCATCTCCTTATTGGAAATATGCCCCGTATTGTTCAGAACCTCGAATCCGTTCATCGTGAGAATCTGTTCCACGTTGTCTTTCCAAAAACTCATAGTGAGGTCCTGGCGGCGTTTGACTACCAGTTCAGCCGTTTCGAGGAAGATCGTCACGAGGCGGTTCAGCGAATCCAGTTCATCCGCTGTCAGATAGTTCTTTGCTATGAAGATATCCCCTTTGCGTACGATCTTGCCTTCCCAACTGGTCGCACCGAAGTTCACCGTCTCCGCATTTGCCCGTGCGAGTACGATTTCCGCCGCCGTCTTGTGCGTTACGGCATACAGCAGTTTGTTTTGCGTGTCGGCGAAAAACATCTGCGTGGCCTTGTCCGTTTTGTCGTAGTCACTGCTCAGGGCGAAGAGATCGCGCACTTTCTGGTAGAAACGTTTTTCCGATGCCCGGATGTCGCGGATCTGCGCGAGCAGTTCATCGAAGTAATCCGGTCTGCCGTCGGGATTCTTCAATCGTTCGGTGTCGATGACAAACCCTTTGCGCATGAATTCCGCCAAATGTCGTCCTGCCCATTGACGGAACTGCGTGCCGCGAGGACTTCTTACCCGGAAACCGACAGCAAGAATCATCTCCAGCGAATAGAATGTTACATTGTATTGTTTGCCGTCAGAGGCAGTTGTTAAATAATTCTTAACAACTGAATTCTCTTGCAACTCTTTCTCTTCCAATATATTTGAGATGTGAATAGAGATGTTCGGTTTGGAGGTGGCAAAAAGTTCCGCCATCTGACTTTGGTTGAGCCAGACACTGCCGTCGCGGGCAAAAAGCGAGATAGCACTTTTGCCGTCAGCGGTCCTGTAAATGATGATTTCGTTTTGCGGATTCTCGTTCATGGCGAAAGACCGATTATGCCATAGTTAAGGGTACAACGCTTGCGGAAAACGGAATGGATTACTTGTTGAAGCCGTTCGGGTTGTTCTTCTGCCAGTTCCAGGAGTCGCGGCACATGTCCTCCAGACCGAATTCCGCCTTCCAGCCGAGGACCTTTTCGCTCTTCGCGGGGGTGGAGTAGCAGGTGGCGAGGTCGCCGGGACGGCGGTCGACGAGTTCGTAGGGGATTTTGATGCCGTTTGCCTTCTCGAACGCCTTCACCATGTCGAGCACGCTGTAGCCGACGCCGGTGCCGAGGTTGAACACGAATTCTCCCTTGTTTTCCTGCATGAAGTCGATGGCTGCGACGTGTCCGCGCGCGAGGTCGACCACGTGGATGTAGTCGCGCACGCCGGTTCCGTCCGGGGTGTCGTAGTCGCTGCCGAAGACGTTCAGGTGGTCGCGGCGTCCGACGGCGACCTGGGAGATGAAAGGCATGAGGTTGTTCGGGATGCCGCGGGGGTCTTCGCCGATGAGGCCGCTGGCGTGCGCGCCGACGGGGTTGAAGTAGCGGAGCAGGACCACGGTGAACTCGGGATCGGCCTTCGCGAGGTCGCGGAGGATCTGTTCGGACATGTACTTGGTCCAGCCGTAGGGATTGGTGCAGCCGCCGGTGATGCTGTCCTCGGCGAGCGGCATCTTGTTCGCGCCGTTGTAGACCGTGGCGGAGGAGGAGAACACGATCTTCTTGGAGTTGAACTTGCGGAGCGTCTCGGCGAGCGTGATCGTGGAGTTCAGGTTGTTGTCGTAGTATTCCAGCGGCTTCGCGACGGATTCGCCGACCGCCTTCAGCCCGGCGAAGTGGATGGTGCAGTCGATCTTATGGTCGGTGAAGATGCGTTCGAGCGCGGCGCGGTCGCGCACGTCGGCCTCGTAGAACACGACCTTTTTTCCGGTGATCTTTTCGACGCGGTTCAGGGATTCCGCGTTGGAGTTGTCGAGGTTGTCGATGACGACCACGTCCATGCCCTTGTTGAGGAGTTCGACGCAGGTGTGGCTTCCGATGTATCCGGCTCCGCCGGTGACTAGGATTTTCATATTCCAGTATCCTTTATTTTAAGAAAGCCCCCGGCCGGGTTCGTCCGGCGCGGGGGAGATTGGTTTGATCCGGTTACTTATTGTCCTGTCCGGCGGTGGTGGTGAAGACCGCGGAATGCTGGCCGATCACGCGTCCGTCGCGGTAGCCGACCGCCTTGAAAGTGTCGTAGTTGCCCGCGAGCGCGCCGTTTGTGAACGGCACGGGATCGAACTTCCAGACGACGTTGTTGATGGTGTCGGTGGGGCTGTTGAGGACGCCGACGATCTTGTTGTTCTGGTACAGCTCGACCTTTTCGGCGTTGGAGAAGACTGTGATGGCGATGTCCTTCGTGTCGCGCTTCTCCCAGCGGGAGGACATGATGTGGATTTCGTTTTCAGGGTTCCAGACGCACTTGTAGAAATAGTACGCGTCCTTCTTCGTCTTGCGGTCGCGCGTCACGAGGCCCTTGTCGTTGATGCCGGGG
>CACWOL010000066.1 GCA_902762495.1 uncultured bacterium
CGCCTCGTGAAGCATCCGACAGAACGGCGATTCGCTGCTTCCGTCCACGCTCAGCGCGGACACCATTTCCAACTGGCCGCCCCAGGTCGTGCACGGCAGCGCCATGTCGATCACCTTCCCGCTGTCCTTGTGCAGGTCCGCCTCGTCGATCAGGATGTCCCCGCCCTTCCCGGCGAACGCCTCGGGCGTGCTGGACAGGCTGATGACCCGGCTGCCGTTGCCGTATTCCGCCGTATAGGCGCGGATCCCGTGCAAAGGATCGACGACCGCGGCATTCTCCCCGGCGAGCCCGCGGCAGACCGCATTCGCCGCAGCCGCCCACTTCGCGATGTAGTCCGTGATGAACTCGCGGGCGGTGAATTCGTCGCGACTGGTCACCCACTGCACCGTCCCCGGACGCCGCAAACACTTGTCGTTCACGCGGAAGCTCGTGGCGTATGTGATGCCGATCCGGCGTGATTTCGCATACAGCTTCATCCGCGCATCGTCCAGTATCCAGCGTCTTTGGTACGGCAGAAAGTATTCCGTCAACTTCATCGTCCCATGGCCTCCGGTTTGTAGGTTCACGTTTATCTTATTTCAGGAAATCAGAGTCCGTGCGGACGTCGCCGCGGCATCGTCCCGACTTCTTTTCCGCGCGGTTCTTCGTCTTCCTTGTCCCTTTTCCGAGGCTTTCCTTCCGGATCTTCCCTGCCGCGGGAAAACACGCTTCCGGCCCCGGCAACGCCGCACGGACTCTTCAACAAAAACTGGTTTTTCATGCTTCCGGCCTTCGGAATGACACAACTGTGTGCTGTTTCTATCGGTTGGGTGTGACATACCTTGCGTTCTTCCTTTTCCGGTTTCATACAGCCGACGATGCTTTCCGGTCTTGAAAAACATCCCTTTCGGAGCTATATTATTTCTTTCCTTGTTTTGCATTCGCGTCTACAGATTCATAATCAAATTTCTTCCTATGTGGAAAGCGCTCAGTCAGCCAGCTAAAATCATCATCCCGCTCTTCATCGGACTCTGTTTCCCCTGGATGTCCCGCGCGTCCTTCATGGTCCGCTGGCTGCTCGTCGTCATGCTCCTGAACGCCTGCCTCGGCATCAAGTTCAGCGGTCTGAAAATACGCCTGTACCACTGGTATCTGCTCGCCGCCAACCTCGCGATCGGCGTGCTGGCGTGGCTCCTTGCCTGCTGGTTCTGCGGCGGAAATACCGAAGTCGCGAAAGCCGTCTTCTTCACGGCGATCTCCCCCACCGCCACCGCCGCCCCGGTCGTGATCGCGTTTCTGGGCGGAAACGTCGCCACCGTGCTGATGGGATTCCTCATCAGCGACCTCGGCATCTCGCTCTTCCTGATCGGCCTGCTCCCGCTCGTCACAGGCCAGCTGAAATGGGAATTCGTCAACGAGGTCTTCCTGAACATCGCGTTCGTGATGGCGCTCCCCGTCTTCCTTTCGCGCGTCCTGCTGCATTTCTGGCCGTGGCTCGCCGATTTCGCCAAGTACAAGATTGCCCCGCACGCGCTCTGGGCATGGTCGATCATGCTCCTTATCCTCGGCGGCATGGCGCGCAAAACGTTCGATGAGCAGGAGATCAGCGCCGTCACGATCCTCCTCCAGATCGGCTGCGCCACGCTCGCCGTCTGCATCCTGAACTTCTTCGCCGGATGGCTGATCGGACCGCGCCGCTGCAAGCTCGAATCCAGTCAGCTCCTCGGCCAGAAAAATACCTCTTTCACGATCTATCTGGCGATCACCTTCGCTTCGCCCGTCGCCGCCCTCGGTCCGCTGTTCTACATCCTCTGGCACAACAGCTGGAACGCCATTCAGATGTTCCAGTTCGAAAAACGCAGACAGAGCAAGGCGGCGCGCTTCATCTCCGCCAGGGCCCGGGATACTCACACCGAGGCGAAACACATCACTCCCTGAACTTACACGAAACGGACGCGGTCATCATGCAGGACATCATCATCCACGGCGCTGCCGAACATAACCTGAAAAACGTCGACGTCACGATCCCGCGTGACCGTCTCACCGTCATCACCGGGCTTTCCGGCTCCGGCAAGTCCTCGCTCGCGTTCGACACGCTCTACGCCGAGGGACAACGCCGCTACGTCGAAAGTCTCTCCGCCTACGCCCGCCAGTTCCTCGACCGTATGGGCAAGCCGAAAGTCCGCCACATCGAGGGACTTTCCCCGTCCATCGCCATCGAACAGCGTTCCGCGGGCTCCAATCCGCGTTCCACGGTCGCGACCGTCACGGAGATCTACGACTATCTCCGTCTGCTCTACGCCCACGTCGGCACTCCGCATTGCCCCAAATGCGGCAAGGTCCTCGCCGCGCAGTCCGCGCAGCGCATCCGCGACCGCCTGCTCCAGCTGCCAGCCGGACCCGCCATGATGATCCTCGCGCCCGTCGTCCGCGGCCGCAAGGGCGAACACCGCGACATCTTGGACAAACTCCGCAAGGACGGCTTCGTCCGCGCCCGCATCGACCGGAAAATCGTCGCGCTCGACGAGCAGATCGCCCCGCTCGACAAGAAGGTCAAGCACAACATCGAGGCCGTCGTCGACCGCCTCGTCTGCGGCAAGCTCGAGCCCTCCCGCCTCAACGACTCCATCGAATCCGCCCTGAAGCTCGGAGACGGCGTCATGCTGCTCCTGCTGGAGGACCGTGACGCCACGTTCGTTTCCGGCGAAAAAGTCTGGCGCGAGGAGCTCATCAGCGAACACCTCTCCTGCGAGGACTGCGGCATCAGCATCTCCCCGCCCGAACCGCGCAATTTCTCGTTCAACAGCCCTTACGGCGCATGCCCCGTGTGCAGCGGCATCGGCTCGCTCCAGGTCATGGACCCCGCGAAGGTCGTCGAGGACGAAAACGCCACGCTCCGCCACGGGGCCGTCCCCGCCTGGCGACGCGGCGCGCACCGCCTCATCATCTACTACAACCACATGCTCAAATGCATCGCCGCCCACTACGGCCTCCCGAAGCTGATGGACACCAAATGGCGCGACCTCCCCGAGCAAGTCCGCAACGTCCTGCTTTACGGCAGCGGCGACGAGATCATCGACTTCAGTTTCTACATGCGCGGCAAGCGCCACGAGATGAAGAAGCCGTTCGAGGGCATCCTCGCCAACCTCCAGCGCCGCAGCCAGGATTCCGAATTCGAAAGCGTCCGCACGCGCCTGCTGGAGCTCACCATGCGGAAGACCTGCCCCGCCTGCCACGGCGCGCGTCTCCGTCCGGAAAGCCTTGCCGTCGAGATCGGCGGCGCCAGCATTCACGATTTCAACTGCAAAAGCGTGTCCGCCGCGCTGGATTTCCTCGCGGACCTCAAGCTCACCGACGTGCAGGACAAGATCGCCGCCGAGCTCCTCAAGGAGATCCGCAGCCGCCTCATGTTCCTGAAGAACGTCGGCCTCGGCTATCTCTCCCTCACGCGCGAATCCGGTACGCTCTCCGGCGGCGAAGCGCAACGCATCCGTCTCGCGACCCAGCTTGGATGCGGCCTCGTCGGCGTCATCTACATCCTCGACGAACCCAGCATCGGCCTGCATCAGCGCGACAACGCCAAGCTCCTCGCCACGCTCAAAAACCTCCGCGACATCGGCAATACCGTCGTCGTCGTCGAGCACGATCCCGAGACCATCCAGAGCGCCGACTATGTGATCGACCTCGGTCCCGCCGCGGGCGTCCACGGGGGCGAAATCGTCGCCGCCTGTCCGCCTGCCGAGCTCGTGAACTGTCCGCGTTCCCTCACCGGAAAATTCCTCTCCGGCGAAGAATCCATCCCCGTCCCGGAGAAACGTCTCGCAGGCTCCGGCAAATTCCTCGAAATCCTCGGCGCCATGCACAACAACCTCAAAAACATCAATGTGAAGATCCCGCTCGGCGTCTTCACCTGCGTGACCGGCGTGTCCGGCTCCGGCAAGTCCTCGCTCGTGAACGGCATCCTCCGCCGTGCGCTCGAACACCGTTTCGAGGTCGCCGACGCGGGCGAGGTCGGCGCGCACAAGGAGATCCGCGGCCTCGAGTTCATCGACAAGGCGATCATGATCGACCAGACCCCGATCGGCCGCACCCCGCGATCCAACCCCGCCACCTACACCGGATTCTTCTCCGCTATCCGCAATCTCTTCGCCTCCCTGCCCGAATCCAAGGTCCGCGGCTACGGCCCCGGCCGTTTCAGCTTCAACGTGAAGGGCGGACGCTGCGAGGACTGCCAGGGCGACGGGATCCGCCGCATCGAAATGCAGTTCCTGCCGGACGTATACGTCGAGTGCCCCGTGTGTCACGGCCGCCGCTTCAACGAGGAGACGCTGTCCGTCACCTACAAGAAGAAAAACATTTCCGAGGTCCTGGACATGACCGTGTCCGAGGGCGTCGAGTTCTTCTCCGCCGTCACGCCCATCGCCCGCAAGCTCAAGACGCTCGAAAGCGTCGGCCTCGGCTACATCTCCATCGGCCAGAGCGCCACCACCCTTTCCGGCGGCGAGGCCCAGCGCGTCAAGCTCGCCACCGAGCTCGCCAAGATACCGCGCGGCAATACCCTGTACATCCTCGACGAACCCACCACCGGGCTCCACCTCGCAGACATCCGCCAGCTCCTCCAGGTCCTCATGATGCTCCGAGACAAAGGCAACACCATCCTCGTTATCGAGCACAACCTCGACGTCATCAAGACCGCCGACTACATCATCGACCTCGGCCCCGAGGGCGGCGACGACGGCGGACGCGTGATCGCCGCAGGCACCCCGGAGGAAGTCGCCGCCTGCAGAAAGTCCTATACCGGAAAATTCTTGAAGCCCCTGCTGAACAACCTGCTCTGAAAGGAACGCTTCCATGAAACGAGAAGAACTTCCCGGATTCGTGAGGGAACTCCCGGTCACGATCCTGACGATCCTGATCTTAGCAGTGATCCTTGCGCACGTTTTCTCGCCGATTTACCGTCATTACAAAAAGAAGGCGGAAGGAAACCAATCCCGCGACGCACAGGAAATGCTACTCCCTGATGAATCGGTCGAAGATGCCCCCGGAAACGTCGACAAATCTGAAACGAACGAAGATTCAGACGATTATTCCGAATGAGCCCCTTCCGTGCCGTCGCATAGCATGGCACAACCGCAGCGGAGGCTTAGCCTCCCTTTTTCATGGTCTTTCCCGTGCGCGGGGGTTGCATTTCCGCTGAAAAAGGTTATAGTATTTCAGAATCTTTTATTTCCTCTGAACAACTCCCATGAACCCGGCTTCGTCTTCATCCTCCTCAAATCCGCCAACCGGCCTTTCCCGCGCATTCGGCTGCACCATCCTCGGCAGCGGCAGCAAGGGAAACGCCTCGGTCATCCACGGACCGGAAGGCAATCTGCTGCTCGATGCCGGGTTCTCCGCGAAGGAGCTGATGTGCCGCCTCGAACGCGTCCACGTCGATCCGTGTTCGCTCCGCGCGATCCTCATCACGCACGACCACTCCGACCACACAAGCGCGTGCCGCATCGTCTCCGACCGCCTCGGAATCCCGGCCTATTTCATGCCGGAGACGTTCTGCGAGCTTTCGAAATGCGCCAACAAGGTCCCGGCGCACAAGATCCTCATCACGCCCGGCTCCCCGCTCGACCTGTGCGGCATTCACGTCGAACCCTTCTCCATTTCGCACGACACCCCCGCGATCGCGTTCACGTTCACGGTCCACGCGCACAAGATCGGCTTCGCGACCGACCTCGGATTCGTCTCCAACCTCGCGAAGGCCAAGCTCAGCGGCTGCGAACTGCTCGTGCTGGAGTCCAATTACGACCCTGTGAAACTCCGCGCCTCGGCGCGCCCGATCACGCTCAAACGCCGTATCGCGGGCAAACAGGGCCACCTCGGCAATCCCGACGCCATGGAAGCGCTCGCCGAACTCCTGTCTCCGAATACGCGCAATCTGGTCTTCGCACACCTCAGCCAGGAGTGCAACGACCCCGGACTTGTCGCCGAACTTGCCGAATCCCGCCTCGCCGAACTTCAGCGGCAGGATGTTTCGTTCCGCATCGCCTCGCAGTTCGAACCCCTTGAAACATTCTGGCTGGAGTGAACGAACCTATGGCGGAACAGACCCCACGCAGGATCAAGATCGCATGTCCCGGCTGCGGACAGAAGCTCGACGTCTCCGAGATGCCGTCTTTTTCCCGCGTGAACTGCCCCGCCTGCTCGTTCGAGCTCATCGTCCCGAAATGGTTCAACAACTATCTGCTGGAAGCGCCCGAGGGAAAAGGCGGCATGGCGACCGTCTACCGCGCGCTCGACATCGCGCTCGACCGCGAAGTCGCCATCAAGGTTTTCGACCCCGAGCTTGCCGCGAAGGGCGTTTCCCCCGATCTCTTTCTCCACGAGGCGCGTATCGCCGCCACAATCAACCATCCCGCGGTCGTGCCCATCTACTCCTGCGGGGAATGCGACGGGTCCGCGTACATCGTCATGCAGTACATGGGCGGCGGCACGCTCGAAAGCCGTCTCCGCAAGGCGAAGGGCCGCCTGCCCGTCATGGAGACCTGCCGCTGGATCCGCGACGTCTGCGAGGGGCTGGACGCCGCCCGCGAACTCGGCGTCATCCACCACGACGTCAAGCCCGGGAACATCCTGCTCGACCTCGATTCCAACGCAAAAATCTCCGATTTCGGGCTTTCCCAGGTCGTTTCCGGCAAATCCGCCTCGTCGTTCCTCGACTCCTCCAAAATGTGGCTCAGTCCGCAGTACGTCAGCCCGGAGAAGGTCTTGACCGGCGAGGAAGGTCCGGAAGGTGACGTCTACAGCCTCGGCGCGTCCTTCTACCATCTGCTCACCGGGGAACCGCCGTTCAGTTCGGACGACATGCAGGAGCTCGTCAACATGCGGACGCAGCGCGATCCCCTCCCGCCCGACCTCGTCCGCCCGGACATCACCCCCGCGCTCTCCTCGGTCATCCTCGACATGATGAACCGAGATCCCGCCGCCCGTCCTTCCTACAAGCAGGTCATCACGCGCATCAACGACGCTCTCCGCGCCGTCATGCGTCCCGCGCAGCCCGTTTCCGAGGAAAAAACCGCGCCGAAATCGAACTCCCGCAAGGTCTTCAGCGTCCCCGCCGGGCGCATCGACCCCGCAAAGAAACATTCGTTCCGCGCCTCGCACGTCACACTGCTCCTGATCCTGCTCTTCCTGATGTGCGGCCTCTGTTTCCTCGTGTTCCTGCCGCGGTTCGTCGACCAGCGGTCCCTGCTGGACGCCGCGCCCGCCCTGAAAGCGGTTTACGGCGATCTGCCCGCGGAAACCTTCCCGTTCATGGACGAATCTTTCTATGAATCCCCGATGCTCGACGCCGAATTCGCGTTCGCCGACTTCGACGCTCCGCTCGAGGCACGCTATGCCGCCGCCTGGATTTCCACGGTCTGCCAAATGCTGGACGCCGCGCCCTCCGCGGTCGCATCCGCGGCGGATATGGGCGACCATCTCCGGTCCGCCGCGTCCCTCGCCGGGACAACGCCGCCGACCGCCGACGCATACTGTCTCGCCGTCCTTTCCCGCCTCGACCCGAATCCGCCGGACGTGTATTTCTCGGCGGAACAGCAGGTCCGCGTGCTGCTGGGACGCCTGATCCGCACCCTGTACGACCTCGACCCGGAAACGCTCGAAAACGGCCGCATTCCGGATCGTATTCTCAGCCAATTCAGCACGCTTCGCACGGCGTTTCAATCCCTGCCGAAAGACTCCTGGCTCGCGAAACTCTATGGCCCGCGCCTCAACGACTGGCATGCCGCCCTGTCTGGCGATTCCGCCCCGTCCGACGATCTCGAGCCGCTCTTCCGCCGTCTGCCCGTCGGGTCCGGCTCCGAGAAAAGGCCGGGAAACATTTTCCCCGGTCCGTCCGAAACGCTCAATGCCCCCTTCGGCGTCCCGTCCCGCACGACACCCGCGGACGACGACCCGATCGATTTCTGAACTTGCCCCCTTTCCGCAACGAAACGGCTTTCGCGTCGACATCTTTCCTTCCCGCGGTTGCATTTCCGCCGTCTTCATGCTATATTATTTCGGATACGGAGCATGCGGCTCCGTTTCTTCATTTCATCGCACTCTCGACAGAAAGGTTTCCCGTTGAAGACATCCCGTATTTCCGAGGGCATCCTGGAACACGCGCTCTCCGCCCTGACCGCCTGGGAAAATGACGGCGTCTCCCTCGACGACTGCCTGGACGAACTCCGCGCCGGGGATTTCCCGGCGAAGGCCGCCGTCGCGTCCCTCCTGTTCGAGTATTTCCGCCACAAGTATTTCCTGGATTCCCTGCTCATCAAGCACGCACGGAAGGGCAAGGTCAACCAGCAGATGCGTCTCCTGGTCTCCCTTGCCGCCGCTCAGGTCTTCTTCCAGACCGGGCTCCCCTGGCAGTCCGCCGTGAACATCGCGGTCGACACCGCCAAACGGCTCCGCGGCCCCGGCGGAGGCTCGTTCGTGAACGCCATCCTCCGCGCCTATGTCCGGGACGATTCCTTCGACCGCGCGCACATCCCCGCCGACTGCCCGCCGCTTCTTCAGGAACGCTGGACCGCCGCCTACGGCCCGGAACGCGCGGCCGCCATCCTCGGCCAGTTCGCCTCCAATCCGCCCATCTCGGTGCGGCTGCGTCCCGGCGCGGACGTCTCCCTGCTGACGGACTGCGGACCCGAACCGTTCGATCCCGATTTCGACACCGCCATAGCCCACGTGCGGGAGGTCGTGGAAGGGCTGGCGTGACGCGGGAGGAGGAGGGATGCGGGGCGCAGAGCTTTTATGAGGCTGTTGTATTGCGTCTCAATTTCTCGATTGCGTATCAGGTGCTCCCCCTCATCCGACCCTTCGGGCCACCTTCCCCGCCCAAGGGGAAAGGCTCACTGTGTGCGGCGGAACTTCGTTTATGAAGCGGTTTCCGTGGAGGTTTTATGACCAAGCCTCTATGGCAGCCGCTTTTCGCCGGTTTCTGCTGCACATACGTGATC
>CACWOL010000067.1 GCA_902762495.1 uncultured bacterium
CCAAGGAAAGCGCCGCCGCCAAACCGCATAAGTTCACGGATGAAGAGATCAAAGCGGCTGAAGCGCGGAGAGGCGGCATGCCCCGGTAAACTTCATCCGAACGATCAGTCCTTCATTTTTACTGCGAAACCCCAACAAAAGGCCAGTATTACATTATGAAAAAAAACAAAACAACCGCCGTGCTTGCAGCTGTTGTGGCAGGCATCACTCTCAATGTCATCGGAAGCGATCTCAAGATCATAGACATGAAGCCGCGAACCGAAACGCTGCTCTACAGCGGATGGACTTTCTATACGGGAGACAATACCGCCGTCAAAGGCGATGCCACTCCGGAAGGGGGGCGGACGGTCACGATTCCGCATGACTGGCAGATCGAAAAGCCGGCGCAGGCGAGATTCGAGGGGTCGCAGGGCTTTTTCGAACGTAATGGCGTCGGGTGGTATCGGAAGGAATTCGAGCTGGCCGAAGTAAACCCGGAGAAATCGTATCAGATTCATTTCGACCGGGCATTCGATAGGACGGAAGTCTATGTCAACGGGCAGGAAGCAGGCCGCTACATGTACGGCTATATGAGCTTCCATTTCGACATCACGAAACTGGTTCGTCAGGGAAAAAACGTCCTGGCCGTCCGTGTGGACAACTCGAAAGGCTGGAGCAGCCGCTGGTACAGCGGAGCCGGGATCACCGGCGACGTGAAGCTGATTGAAACGGGAAAGGCCAGGATTGCCGAGTACGGCATTGACATTGTTTCCACGCTGAATGGCGACATGAGCGAAGCCGAGGTCACGGTTACAGTCGATCTTGAAGGCGTCGGGGAATCGGACTGTGTGCTTTCCGGCACGCTCGGACAAGGCGCGATCAGAATGAATTCCGAGGGAAAACCCGGAGAAAACAAGCTGGTGTTCCATGTGAAGAAACCGGTTCTCTGGAGTGCGGAGAAACCCAATCTCTACGATCTGGACCTGGCTTTATCCGTGAACGGAAAGGTCGTTGACCGCAGACAATGCAAGACCGGCATCCGCAAAGTGGAATTCCGACCGAAGGAAGGTCTCTTTGTGAACGGGGAAAGCACCATTCTGAAGGGCGGCTGTCTGCACATCGACGGCGGCGGCATCGGCGCCGCGACCTCCGAATGGAGCTGGAGACGCCGCCTTGCCGGAATGAAGGCGCTTGGCATCAACGCGATCCGGTGCAGCCACAACCCGTATCCGCCGGTTTTCTACAGACTCTGCGACGAGATGGGGTTCTATGTGATCGACGAGGTGTGGGACAAGTGGAATTACCCCTACATAACCGAGGGCAACGAGTGGGAACGCATCATGCACGACTGGCTGGCGCGCGACCGCAAACACCCCTGCGTTATCCTCTGGAGCGTGGGCAATGAAGTCGCCGACCAGGGCTCCGATCCCATGATCGCCACGCTGAAGAAGTTCTCGGCCTATGTAAAGAAATTCGAGCCGACACGTCCCGTTGGACTCGCCCTGATCGCCTGGTATTCCTTCGTGCCGCCGTCCGGCCCGGACGACAAACGAGAAAGCGAAATCCGCGCAATCGGACGAATCCTGGAATACACGGATGTGCTGATGACAAATTATCAGGAGTTCCGCTACGACAAGATTCTGGCCGCATATCCCGATGCCTTGATCATCGGAACGGAGGCGGTGCAGTATTTCCGCGGTGAAGGCAATACGTTCATGACATATCTCGACCTGAATCCGTGGTTCTTTGTCGAGGAAAGCAAATCGGTTGTCGGCGGATTCCAGTGGACCGCGGTTTCATATCTCGGAGAGTCCTTCAGCTGGCCGTCGCGCGGCTGGCCGGGAGCGCTCATCCGCACGGATGAATCCCGCATGCCGATTTCCTGGCTCTTCCAAAGCTACTGGACAGACAGACCGTTCGTAAAACTGGCCGTGTTCGACAATTCGCTCCGTTCGGATAAGGTTAATCCGATGTGGGGCAGCCCGAAAATGACAACCCACTGGAACTATGAAAAGTCGTCTATTCAGGAGGTTGCCGTGTTTTCCAACTGCGATGAGATCGAAATCCGGGTGAACAACACCGGATATCCTCGTCGAAAAGTCGCGGATTACGCGAACAGATTTGTGCGTTGCTATGTCCTGCACGAACCGGGCACGGTGACCGTAACCGGCTACCGCAACGGGCGCAGAGTCGCGCAGGACGTGATCCGTACCGCGGATGTCCCGTCCAAGCTCGTCCTTTCCGCCGACCGCTCGGAAATCGCCTCGGATTTCTACGATCTGTGCTATTTCAGGGTAACGCCGCAGGATAAGAACGGTGTTGTCTGTGAAACGGCGGAAAATCTTGTGCGGTTCACTGTGGAGGGGCCGGGCGAGATTGTCGCGGTCGACAATGGCGACCTCATTACGACGTACCACTACGGGGACAAGGCAGTACCGTGTTTCCGCGGCGGAGCCACCGTGGTCGTGAAAGCAAAACCCGGCGCATCCGGTGAAATCATGGTAAAGGCGGAATCCGACGGCATGACTTCAGCCGAGGCGTCCGTCAAAGCCGTGAAGGACACGATTCCCGGCTGGAAATAACAGACATGAGATCAGCCATATCGAAAAGCAAAACACTCCCCAATTCTCCATTTCAAAAAAAGAAAGGCGGCGTAAGATACATGAAATTCTTTTTACCCATCATCTCCGCATTGTTTGCAATGATTGCTTTCGGTCCCGTCGCATGCACGAAAGGTCAGGAATCCGAAGTAAAAGCCGAACTGCCCGCGGGCTACCGGCTTTCCAACCCGTCCGCAGGCGAAAAGACAAAAGCCGTTTACAGGTTCTTGTGTGAAAACTTCGGCAGAAAAATCATCTCCGGCCAGCAGGAGTCGACCTGGAAAGGCTCCCCGGAATATGAAATGGACCTGATCCTGAAGGAGACCGGAAAGATACCGGCGCTTCGGGGACTGGATTACATGAACAGCGATTTCGACGGCGTCACGAAACGGGCGAAGGAGTGGTGGAATCGCGGTGGCCTCGTCTCAATCTGCTGGCATACCGGAATCTATGGCAAAGGATACAATGAATCAAAGAACGACCGCCCCAATTTCCAGCTTCTCCTGGACGAAAAGACGGAAGAGCATCGGCGGATGATCGCGAACTGGGACCAGGCCGCACGGTCGCTCGCGGAACTCCAGGACGCCGGCGTGGTCGTTCTGTGGAGGCCGTTCCACGAATTCGACGGCGGTTGGTTCTGGTGGGGCAAGGGCACGCCGGAAGATTTCATCCGCCTGTGGCGCATGATGTACAAACGGTTCACGGATGACTTTCACCTGAACAACCTCATCTGGGTGCTGGGTTATTCCGGCGAGGTCAGGGACGGCTGGTACGTCGGCGACGATTTCTGCGACGTGATCGGCTCCGATACATACGATGGGAGCGAACATCGGAATGGCTGGAACAAGCTCCTCCGGGTCGGTGCGGCAAACAAACCGTTCGCGTTCCATGAATGCGGCAAGCTGCCCGCCATCCGGGGATTCATTGACAAGGAATGCATCTGGTCCTGGTTCCTGATCTGGCACACGGACTGGGCGGATGCAAACAGGGGAACGATTCTCCGCGAATTCTACAACGACGAACACGTCATCACGCTGGATGATCTCAAGGACCGTTTCCGCTAAACCTTGAACGGGTGTCTCGCGCGGCCGTAATATCGGCGTCGGCAACGGCGATCCGACCTGCATCCTCAGCGAAAAGGCGAATTTCCGTCCTCAGGGGCTATCCCTGAATCGGCGGACCATTTCGTTCAGACCACTCCGAAGACTTTCCTCTGCTCCGCTCAGCTGTCCGGGATGCCCTGCCGGAGCTTGTCGAGGGTAAGCCCCTTTGGCTGGCGTCCTTCCCAGATGAGCTTGACGATATCGGGTGCGAGGTTGGCCAACGCGAGCGTCCGTGCAACGTAGGAGCGGTCGACGTTCATCCTGTCGGCTATCTCGCCGATGGTCGTTACCTTCCCGGAGATGATTCGCTCCATGCCCTTCTCCGCCTGGATGAGGGCGCGCTGAATCTGGCTTCTGAATCCCGGTTCTTCCTTTACGTCTACGAGCGCAATGACCTTCCTGTTGTTATGCTGTTTCATCTGGCACGGGATGCTCATGACAAGGTTGCCTGTGTCGTGTTCCACCTTGTATTCGACCCCGGCTTCCTTCAGCATCTTTTCGGCGGCAGCGCCGCTCATGATGATCTTGACTTCGTTGGGGAAGATCAGCACTCTCTTGAACAGCGTGTGAGTAAGCTTGCGGCGTTCCGCAGGGAACATCCGGGCCCAGACCTCGTCGATGTCGGCAAGTTCATCTCTGGCGTCATCGGGAATCAGTTCCCTTCCGCATATCTGCGCAAGCATCGTAGGTGTGAGGAGGAGGGATTGGATCGCCTTTCGGACGACCATGTCGATGCAGTTCGCCGTAACCCGGTGGACGGGACATTCGCTTGCCGCGGCCTTGCTGTCGCGGGAGCAGACGTAATATTCGTACTGCCGTTTCCCGTTTGATTTCTTTGCCCGGAACATAGCCCTCCTGCAATGCCCGCAGTAGAGGATGCCGGAGAACGGGTTCTCCACTTCGGGGGATGGCGCTCGCACGACCCGCTTCATGCCTTCCAGCCCTTCCTGGGCGCGCTGGAACAGCTCTTCGGGGATAAAGCCCTTGTGCTCTCCGGGATATTCCTGCCCGCGGTAACGTATCTTGCCGATGTAGATCGGGTTCTGAAGAACTTTCCGAATGACGGTGCATGAAATCTCGCGGCCGCTCATCTCCTTTCCTTTCTTCGACGTCCGCACGGGTCTCGTGATGCCTTCGCATTTGAGTTTCCGCTGAACAGCCTTGACGGAAAGCGTATTTACGAAGGTGTTGAATATCTGGCGGACAATCCTCGCCTCGTCCGGCTCGATTTCAATCTTCATGGCTACGGAGTCCGCGCGGTATCCGAGCGGGAGGACGCCGCCAATGTATTTTCCCTTCTTCCGTGCGGAAGACAGCTTGTCCCGGATGCGTTCCGCGATGATCTCGCGTTCGAACTGCGCGAAGGTCATGAGGATATTGAGCATCATGCGCCCTGCCGAGGTATTCGTGTTGATTTCCTGCGTGACGGAGACGAAGGAGACGTTGTATTTCTCGAACTCGGTCTGGATGGACGCGAAATCGGTCAGCGAGCGCGACAGGCGGTCGATCTTGTACACGACCACGATGTCGATCTTGCCTGCGCGGATGTCGTCCAGCAGTCGTTCGAGGGCGGGTCTGTTCATGTTGCCGCCGGAGAAGCCGCCGTCATCGTAGCTCTCCGGCAGGGCGACCCAGCCGGAGGCTTTCTGACTGGCGATATAGTTCAACGCCGCCTCGCGCTGGGCGTCGAGGCTGTTGAACTCCATGTCGAGCCCTTCTTCATGGCTCTTGCGCGTATAGATCGCGCATCGTTTCACCGTTTCCATTTCACATCCCTTCTGATACCGAAGAACTCTTTTCCGTTCCAGTTGCTGCCCGTGATCGCCCTTGCGACGCCGGACAGGGACCGATAGAGCCGGTTATTGTATTCGTACTTGTTGCCGCGCACGGTTACCTGGCAGTCCTTTCCTTGCCAAGTGCGGAGGAGCTTTGTTCCGTCCTGGAGGATTCCCCTTGTGCGCCTGTCTGGCGCAGGCTCATTGCGGAACGCATTTTTGAGCTTCTCATCAAGCCCGCCGTAGAACAGCTCCTGCGTCCGGTAGGCCAGACGATGCAGGAGGAAGTTCTTGCTCGAATTCGGCGGCTCCGTGCCGTAGAGTTCGCGCCAGCGTTCGAGAAGTTCGGGACGGTCCAGGGTTTTCAGCGCGGCGAGCATTCTATCGATGGTCGCGTCATCCCTCTTTCTGTTCATCAGTTTCGGTTCTGTTTGCTTCTTCATTTTGAGGCTCCTTTTCAGGTGGTTGAGGTTGCGCTGTTACATAAGCATCGCTTGCCTCTTTATCCAGCTCGTTATGCTCTATTTCTCCATTCTTTTCGGCAATCATGCGCCTGAGGACGCCGCGGACGATATCCGCGGCAAAATCGAGGTCGTTCTTGGTCATCATTTCCTCCGTATGTCAGAGAGTTTGAGCTTCTTCCGGGGTTCCGCTGTGGTGATATGCGTCCCCTGCCGTTCGGACAGCTTTATGCGGCCTTTCTTCTTCAGCACGACGGCTCCGAACTCCGGAAGGGTGCATCCGAGCATGGACCCGCACACTGCACAGCCCGCCAAGCAGTCCAGCCAGTGGTTATCGTGATGTTCCGGCTTCAGTTTCCATTCGTCCACAGTGCGGCCGCGACCGGAAGTCTTGATCCTGTATTCAGCCGTGAGGTGTTCCGCCAGGAGCTGGTGGATGCCGGGGACACGTCCGTAGAGCGTGAGGGAACCGTGGTCACCTGTCGGCACTGCGAGGCGAGCGTGGACGAAGCTCTTCCAGAAGTTGGAATCGAAGATGACGTGCCGGACAGCACGTTTCTTGATCACGCTCGGCATCATCCAGTTGAATCCGAGCTTGTCACCGGGCTGCTTTCTGTATTCCGTCATCGGCTTTGAGCTCGCACCGACATAGCGTCCATGGCTCGGCAGCACCACGCCGGCGAACTTGGATTCGCGGCAAAATTGATAGACGATTTCCGTACTTTGCCCCCAGTTTGCGTCGATCAGTGCTCGTTCGATCTTCATCATGGCTCCGTCCTCGCGCTCCCATTCGCGACCGAGCAGGTCGTCGGTCAAGGCAGTCAGGGCGGCGTACAGTCCGCCCTCAAGACCAGCACGCGGGTTCAAGCTCTGGATGGTCGGATTGGCATCGGCGAGGGAAAATTCACGTCGGTGCTGATCGGGCCAACTTCCGTAATCTATGATGGAGCCCGTGAAGTCGTCCGACCAGGCGACCACCACATAAAACAGAAGCGCTTTCTGAACGTCGATGAACGTGGTGACATGGTTGCAGGCCAGCGGGACCTTGTTGTGAGGGAGCCCGTTGATCTTTTCGCAGATCGCGTCGATGTTCAGAATCTCCTCACCACCGGTGTCTTCCGGGAAGCGGATCATTCTGGTATTCGCTCGCGAAAGCGATTTCATCCTGCAGCTTCAAATTCATGGCATGCTGAAGCGCGCTGATCTCGTCGGGATTGAATCTTGCTTCCCAGCTGACCTTCGCTCCTTCGTCCATCTCGGCTCTGTGCTTCGCATAGAAGTCCGTCGCCTGCTGGATGTTCCCCTCGGTACGCAGAGATTCTGCCCGAATATCCGCATACTGCTCCCAGAGCTTCATGTTCTTCGGAAATTCATACACCATCTTCGTGCGCTCCCCGTTCCAGTCCGGATGCGTCTGCCGGTTCAGGATGATGTCGGCCATGTCCCCGGGTCTGATGATCGTGCATGGCATGATCCCCGAAATCTTCTGACCTGGTCCCGCGAGGCCGAGGATGTCCCCCGCGAGCACGCGGATGCGTTTGCGCGTCTGTTCCAGGCTACCGGCGGATTCCGAGGTCTGCGGATCGTCGATCACCACGAGCGACGGTCGAACACTGCGTCCGTCCGGCCGCTTATACTTCATGCCGCGGATTCGTCCTGTGATACCTGCCACGCGGACCACCACGCCGCTGGCCTTGCTCCCCTTGATCGTCGGGAGCACGATCTCATTGCTTGTCCAAGTAATACGGGTACGCTCGCCGTGATACAGCTGACCTGCGCATCGGTTCGCGATGCCGTCGAGCTGCTGAATCGGAAAGCAGACCTCAGGAAAATCCTGGGCAAGCCTCTCGTTCACCTCCAGCTCGGTCATAAGGGAATCGAGCAGTTCCAGTGCCGCCGATTCCGTCGCGCCAATGAGCACGACGAACTCGCGGTGTCCGTACAGCATCGCCCAGATGGCGGCGACCTCAGTGATCGTCGACTTGCCGCTGCCTCTCGGGAGCGCCATGGCGAACAGCCCGCCATGCAGAACGGCTTGCTCGACTTTCTTTATTACCTTCAAATGATCGGGAGACCATTCGAGCGCGAACAGCTCTGGAAAGTATTCCTTACAAAAGAGCCGGAAATCCCGCTCGCATTTCTTCTTCCTCTCGGGATCCACGACATCCGGGAGTTCCCCGATGTCGCGGCCAGCCATCGCCATGGCCAAGTTCCGGTTCCGCGCGGCATTCTTCTTATCCTCATACGTCACCGGCACCTCGCTCTGCCTCGCCATGAGCTCAGCGCGAAGCCAGGCCTCATACTTGAACAGATTCACGGTCGAGCCGCCATCTTCGCTGATGCGGAAGCCCGCGCGGTCACGGTGCCGCCGGAGCTGTCGGTCATTGAGCACGGCCATCAGCGGGGTCGTGTTTACGATTCGCACGATTTCAATCGGCTTGAGTTCGGTCGGATTCAGCATCGTTATTCATCTCCTTAATCGTCCATGCCATGTATAGTGAATGAGGTTGACGGTTCCATCCGGGGTCCGTGGAGCCCCCAGCTCGAAGTCGCTGTGAAGCAGTTCCAGCGTCATGTCCCGGAACCCGGACCTGACCAGAACGTCCACGAGCTGTTCCGGCGTCAGGGCCAGCAGGTTCTTCTGTTTTTCCATAAAAGTTTTTTGCTCCTTTCTTCGTTTTCCGACTGTTATGAAAAAGTCAAGTGGATGTCCCGACTTTTTCGTGGTTTTCTGTGTTTTTGGGTTTCGAATGAACTTATAACGATACCTCTTATGAGGCA
>CACWOL010000068.1 GCA_902762495.1 uncultured bacterium
ACGTGGATGCGTACGAAGTTCCGTCCGCATACATCGGCTACTACAAGGACGGCATCGACACCGACGAAAACTGGGTGACGATCGGCTTCCTGACGAACGTCGCCGGTATTGCCTGGCAGAACAAGGTCGGCAACATGACCGGCAACGAATCCGGCGTGAACTCCATCGCCTGGTATGCTCCGGAACTCGGCTCCGTTGGCGTCTGGACTGACGGCACGGAAAACTGGGTCCAGCTCAATGGCGCGTTCATGGAAGGCTGGACGCTGGCCGGCATGGGCGACTTCGACGGCGACGGCAAGGACACCGTGGTTATGAGCTATAACGGCGGTCAGTTCCTCTACACCGTCGGCATCGGCGACGAAGCGCCCGTGAGCCTCGGCAATGCCAGCTGGTCCGGCTGGGAACTCCGTGCGATCGGCGACTTCTCCGGCGACGGCAAGGACGACATCATCCTGTTCCACAAGGATTCCGGCTCGATGGTCATGCTCGCCGACGGCAATTTGGACAACTACACGTCCATCGGCCAGCTGGATGCAAAGGATTGGTTCGTGGTCGGCGCGGGCGATTACAACGGCGACAAGATGGATGACCTTCTGGTTCGCCAGTACTCGACCGGTATGCTCGGCTACTACGTCTCCGCCGATCAGAGCCAGTGGGTCGAACTCGGCCGCGGCGTTGACATGCAGTGGACGGTCATTGCGTAAAAACAAGAACAGATAACCTTAGCGCCGTAGCAGAGCGATCTGTTGCGGCGTTTTTTTGGGACATTGCCGGTGTCGTCCATGATGTCACGACGGAGCGAATCTTCGAGGAATCCGGAAAGGGCATCCTCGCGAGCCTGTAAGGAATGCCTTCCACCAAACTCCATTTTGCGAAAATGGTAAGCACCAAAAACCACCTCAAAAGACAAACTGACGATCTTAAGCTCAAAAACGGGCAGTTTCGACCAAACGTCTGCCCAGATTCTGCACGTGAGAAAAGTGGCATCCCATCTGAGCAGGAATAAAACCGCTCAAACGGGCTTGTCTGATTGAATTGCAGCAGGATAACCGGGTTTGTCTGTAGGCAACAGCAGACTTCGTTTTTTCGGTAGTTTTTGTGGATAGGGCGCAGTGGCAATATGACCGGAGAGGAGAGACAGGGTTCTGTTTGACCGCTACTGTATTGTAGCGAGGTGATAGCATGACCGTGGAATCCTTTTACCAGAAAATACTGAATCCGCCCGAGCCGTGGATTGTGTCGAAAGTCAATCTGTCAGGGCTCGGTCCCCGTGTAAATGTGTGGCTGACGCATGAGAAACACTCGTTCTGCTGTCCGGAATGCGGAGTCGAGGCCCCGCTCTACGACCATATGCCGGAACGCTCCCTGCAACATCTGGATACCTGCGGACGCGAGACCTGTCTCTATGTGGCGCTTCCCCGTGTGAAGTGTCCGGTGCATGGAGTGAAAGCGGTTGCCTTTCCGTTTGCCGGGCCGCATCAGGACGTAACGAACGATTTGGAACGGAAGTGCATCCAGGCCACGATAGCGAACAGCCAGGCGGATATAGCGAGGCTGTTTGGGCTCTCATACGACCGACTGGCGGGCATCATGAACCGTGCGCTCCAGCGCGGCATGTCCCTTATGGGGGAGAAACTCCGCCGTAAACGCCGTATCCCGCCGTACATGTGGTACGTTCCAAGAGGTGGCTGGGATTAAAAATTATACCGTAGTATAAAATGTTGCAGTATCAGTTGTTTTCAGAAATTATACCAAAACGCCATCTATCGGTCATAAGCTCAAGTCCGCACCCAATTATTTCGCACCATTTCCGGACATGACACGGAGCACGCCTCCTTCCGGTCGACAGAAGCAGAAGAATACCCCATCCCCGCCTCAAAATCCCCCCAGAATAGACCATTTGGACAACTGGACATGAGTTTCCCCTCCTCTATAGGAAACCTGGATCCATTTCATTCTTTTCGGGAAACCTAAATATCGCTCTCATTATCAATCTATTCAGTTCTCCTTCGTGTGCGCGCATGAAGGAACCTGGGGGAGATTAAGGGTGAATTGAATCTGGGTTTTCTATAGGGGAATCCAAGGAAGATGTCCGCCTGTCCACGACCAAAAGTGCTGCTCACGGGGAGATTTTGCGTTTTGTCTTCTTCACCGGATGAAAAGAGCTCCATTGGGGGTTAAGTCCGTACCCAGCTGTGAGCTCTCTTTGCCTCGAAACATTTCACCAATTGGCGATTTGCTTCTTCCTATATCTCCGCTCTCACGCCGTTCTTCTTCAACCAGTTCAGCTCTCCGGAAGCAATCATGGGCGACAAGAACAGATGTTTCAAGTAATCCTCTTTCCGCCGTAGATGCCCGGCAAGCTCTCTTCTCGTCATCGGGGCTATGGTGCACAACTCCAGAATGAGCTCTTTCAGAACCGTTTTTTCCTGTTCTCTTTTTTTCAGCTTTTGCAGTCTGGATAAAAGCTCTTCGGGTATTCGTGTCTTCCCATGGGTGATAACGGCCTGGGCATGGGTGTTAACTGCTTGACCATGGGTGTTAAGGCTCTCATCATGGGTGTTAAGGCTCTTATCATGGGTGTTAAGGCTCGTTCGCCATGATACCTTTCGGCAGGACCATGATATCCTAATACGAGGTGAGAGCAAACCGGAGTCTGGTCTGTTTGCGCGATTCCTAATCTAAAAAATCGTAAGATTCCCCGTTTCGGGCTTGATTTTCTTTTCTGTTTGTAGTATATTGCTGGAAATAACAACTGCCAATCGACTATAACAGGACCAATCCGGATATGGGACAAGAGAACACTCCCAGCCCGCAAAGCGGGACGAACGGACTATTGCCGGAACAATCAGCGCGAGTCAAAATAGATTCGTTGCTTCGGGATGCCGGGTGGGAGATCGTCCCCAGGAACGGCTACACTCCCGGAGTGTCCGCTGTAGCCATTGAAGAAGGTTTGCTTCAGGGAAATCTGGAGGCTGACTATCTTCTCTTCCTCGAAGGAAAAGCTATCGGCGTTCTGGAGGCAAAGAAGGAATCCTCCAACTTATCCGAAATAGTCGCTTCCCAGGCCGAGAATTACACGCATCAGCTGCTGTCGATGTACCAATATTGGGAGGACCCGCTTCCGTTCATTTACCTCTCGAACGGGAAGGAGCTGCTTTTTCGAAATCTCAAGGACCCGGACGGACAATACCAGCCTTTGAAGAAAATGCACACCCCGAAAGGGATGGCGAAACTTGCCAGGCTCACGACCTATTTCGTCGGTTTGCCCAGGCTGGAAAAGAACGGGCTTCGGAACTGCCAGATTGATGCCATCACCAATCTTGAGGCCACGTTCCGCAATGGTCAGCAGCGTGCGTTGATCTCTGTGGCGACAGGAGCCGGGAAAACCCTTCTTTCCTGTCTGGCCGCCTATCGTTTCCTGACCTATACGCCTGCCCGCAGGATACTGTTCCTTGTTGACCGGAACAACCTCGGCAAACAGGCCAACGGAGAGTTCGGCATTTTCGATAAGACGGAGACGGGCGCACCTTTCACCTCAATCTATGAGACCTCCCGCTGGACTGCTGCTGAATTCAAAATCGGCTCTGACGGCAAGGTTAAGATTCCCGATGCCAATCTCGTCATCTGCACGATTCAGCGTCTTTATTCCGTTATTACCGGCATGGAGCTGCAGACCTTGGACGATTCGGATTCCCCCTTGGAAGAACCACAGGATGGTCCTGCGGTCGAACTCGCAGGCCCGCTTCATCTGCCGCCCGACTATTTCGACTTCATTTTCGTTGACGAGTGCCATCGTTCCATTTACGGACGCTGGAAAAAGGTGCTGACCTTTTTTGACCATGCCCGCATCATCGGCCTGACAGCCACGCCGGGCGAAGAGACCATGGCGTTCTTCAACAGCAATCGAATCGTCAACTACACGCTGGAAAAATCCGTTGCCGATGGCATCAATGTCGGTTACAGGATTTACAACATCGACACCGAGGCCACAATGAACGGCGGCATCGTTGGAGAAGGCGACAAGTATCAGCAGATCACGGTTTATACAGGGCAGCGGCGCAATACGCGGACCGTTATCCCCTGGTCCTACGAGTCCTCCGAGCTTGCCGCGACGTTGTCAATCCCGAACAGATCCGCCTCATTCTTGAAACCTTCCGTGATGCGATTTACGAAGACCTCTATCCGAACCGCACTCCGGATTTCGCCAGCATTCCCAAAACACTCATTTTCGCCAAGAGCGACAGCCACGCGGACAATATTATCTCTATCCTCCGGGAGGTCTTTCCCGGACAAGCTCCGGAATTCGCGCAGAAGATCACCTATTCCGCCGGAGACAGCAACGCCCTCATCAACAGCTTCCGCAACGACCGGAAATTCCGTATCGCCGTCACCGTTACGCTTGTCGCTACAGGTACGGATGTGAAGCCGCTCGAAATCCTCCTCTTCATGCGTGATGTAAACACCGAATCCCTCTTTATCCAGATGCGGGGGCGCGGTTGCCGAAAGATTCCCGACGACGTGCTGCGAAATGTCACCCCGAACGCGGATACGAAAGATCACTTCACGATCGTCGATGCAGTCGGCGTGACCAGGCATCCCATGAAGAACAAACCCATTGACGGCGACGACGGAGACCGTATTGTCCCGATCTCCCTGGAAAAGCTGTTGGAGCAGATCACGCACGGCTGGCTCCCGGACGACAATCTGATCCTGCTTGCGAAACGTCTCGTCCGGATTCACGACAGGTATCGGGAAGCCCAGCACAAAAAGTTTGCCGCCCTGTCCGGCATGGATATGATCGATATGGCCAAAAGCATTCAGGACGCCTCGGATTCCGGGCAGCTTGCAGCGGAGCAGTTCGTTCATCCCAACGAGCCGAATCTCCTGCGGAAAGCCCTGGTCCAGCCGCTTTCGCTTCATGTCGAGGCGAGAAAGTATCTGCTTGAACTGAACAGCGGCTACGTCAACATTCTCCAGCCGGGGAAAGACAGGATCGTCGGCAAAGGGTTCTCCAAGGAAAAGGCGTTGGAGACCACGACGGAGTTCGAAGCGTACCTCCAGCAGCACAGAGACGAGGAGGAAGTCATTCGGATCGTTGCCGATCAATTGGATTCTGCCATCACATACGACATGCTCGCGGACCTGGCAGGCAAGCTCAAAGCGTTCAATTTCGAGTTCCAGCCTGCTACGCTCTGGTATGCCTATTCCGTTTTGGATCCCGAAAAAGTCGTTCCGCTGAAAGCCGAGGACAAGGACGCTCAGACCAACCTCATTCAGCTGATGCGTTTCGCTTTCGGCGGCCATCCGGGGAAACTCCAGTCGCTCCGCTCGCTTTCCGCGCGGCGTTTCGAACTCTGGTGCGGAGAGCCCCAGCGGAAAGTTCTGACCGACGTTCAGCGCCAGCTCACGCTCGAGCTCACGAACTACATCGTCTGCAACGGCGCCTGCACCCAGCTCAATATTTCGAACGGGATCGGTCCGCAGTTCCTGATGCAGGTCAGGAGTGCCTTCGGCGCGAAAAACGTCGATACTCTCCTCAAATCCCTCTCCGCTTTCATGCTTGCCGCTTAATCCGAAAGGTTCCGATACATGCCAGTCAAGAACAACGAACAGGCCCTCCCTCAGAAAGTATGGCGGCTCGCCACCGTCATCGCCGCTGCGGGCGTCGGCTTTACCGATTACATCATTCAGCTCACCTATCTGCTCTTTCTGAAGATGGACTACGAGATTTCGCAGGCCATGGGTTCCGCCAGCGCCATCCCCGCCGGTTACACATGGGCGGACCTCATTGCCCTCGACGGCATGGACCTGCTGAACCACTACGAGGAAACGCTCGCTGTCCTCTCCCGGCAGGGCGGGCTGATCGGCACCATCTTTACGCAGGCGCAGAACAAGATCGGGCAGCCCGTTTCCCTGAAGAAGGTCATCTCGCTCATCGACGCTGAGGACTGGTTCTCCCCGGACATCGACAAGGGTGCGATCTACGAGGGTATCCTCGAAAAGAACGGCCAGGACAAGAAGAGCGGCGCGGGACAGTATTTCACCCCGCGCGCCCTCATCGGCGCTATTGTCGACGTCATGCGGCCCCGCGTGGACGAAACGGTCTGCGACCCGGCCTGCGGCACCGGCGGATTCCTTCTCGCCGCCTATGCCTACATGAAACGCCAGACCTACGACCTCAAAAAACTCAAGGAGCTCCCGTCGCACCTGATCGGCTACGACATCACCCCGCTCGTCGTCACGCTCGGCGCAATGAACGTCTATCTGCACGGCATCGAAGCGGCGGAAAGCCCCATTTCCTGCCGCGACTCCCTCATCCGGGAGCCCGACCGCCTCGTCGACGTGATCCTCGCCAATCCCCCGTTCGGCACGCGCCCCGCGGGCTCCGTGAACATCGCCGACCTCCGCACCGACCTCTACGTCGACACCAGCAACAACCAGCTGAACTTCCTCCAGCACATGATGCTGATGCTGAAGGTCGGCGGACGCGCGGCCGTCGTCCTCCCCGACAACGTCCTCTTCGAGAGCGGCGCGGGCGAGGTCGTCAGGAAAAAGCTCCTGTCCGACTTCGATCTTCACACCATCCTCCGCCTCCCGAACGGCATCTTCTATGCCAACGGCGTCCGGGCGAACGTCCTCTTCTTCACGAAGGGCATCCCCACGCGGGAAGTCTGGTTCTACGACTACAGGACCGGCATCAAGCATACCCTCGCCACGAACCCAATCAGGCGCACCGACCTCGACGATTTCGTGGCGTGCTACCGTGCCGACAACTTCGCCGCGCGCGCCGAGACCTGGAGCGCGGACAATCCGAACGGCAGATGGCGCAGATTCCCCGTCGCGGACATCCTCGCGCGGGACAAGACCAACCTCGACATCTCCTGGATTCGCGAGGAGACCGATTCCGCCGCCCGGTATACCCTTTCCGAACTCCTCGCCGAACTCGACGATTCCATGAAGACGCTTTCCTCCGCCGTCGCCGAACTCGAAAAACTCGTCGGAGACATTGAGGAATGAACGTACCGGAAAGAGAAGGAAAAAATGATTGATACGAAACTGATCCGGCAGAAGATTCTGGACCTCGCGATCCGAGGCAAGCTTGTTCCGCAGGCCCCGTCTGACGAGCCCGCGTCCGAGCTCCTGAAACGAATCAATGCCGAAAAAGCCGTTTTAGTCAAGTCCGGAAAGATCAAAAAAGAAAAGCCGCTCCCTCCGATCTCCAAAGATGAGATCCCGTTCGATATCCCCGGTTCCTGGACTTGGGTGAGGCTGGGAAAGCTTTTCTCTGTTGTGTCTGCAAGGCGAGTTCACAAAGCGGATTGGAAATCTTCGGGGATTCCTTTTTATCGAGCCCGCGAAATTGCAAAGTTAGCCGCGTTTGGTTTTGTTGATAACGAATTGTTCATTTCTCAGGACCAGTATGAGGAGTATAAGCAAAGCTCCGGAGCGCCTAATCCTGGGGATATAATGGTTACTGCTGTCGGAACAATCGGGAAAGCCTATGTCGTCAAGAAAAACGATGTGTTTTATTACAAAGATGCAAGCGTGATTTGTTTGGAGAATTGCCATAAAATGAATTCTTTGTTCTTCAAATATTGTTTTTCAGCCGCATTTATCGTTTCGCAAATCTTTTCCAAATCAACGGGGACTACGGTAGATACGATCACGATTGAAAAGGCGGAACAATATGTTTTCCCGCTTCCCCCGCTGGCGGAACAGGAACGGATCGTTGCGAAGGTCGAAGCCTTGATGAACGAGACGAAGAGCGAGGAAACGACGTAACTGTCCTGCTTGTGCAGGCGCAATTATACACCGGTGCCCGGTGCAATTGCGCTCTGCGAGGCGGACGCTCCGGCTTCTGCCTTCGCTTTGAGATGAAGATTCCAGCCGGAATCTTCATCAGCAGGGGCTTGCCCCTGCGCCGCAAAGCGGCTGCCCCATTTATGCTCCAAGCCCATACAAATTCATTCGGGTTTGGAGCCAATAAAGATGAAAGGAGTGAACGCGGCATGGCATGTCCGCATTTCAAATTATCCATCCGCTCCCGCAGCAGCGGCGAATCCGCTGTGGCCGGTTCCGCTTATATTTCCGGTGAGAATCTGTACAGCGAATATGATCAGCGAATGAGATACTACCATTACAAGTCCGCTGAAGTCATGG
>CACWOL010000069.1 GCA_902762495.1 uncultured bacterium
CCAGGCACTTCCACGCTGAACGATTCAGCAACGCTCTTGACCGTGTAATCGTCCGACCATTCGGCAAAGGCCACGTCCAGCATATCGCAGCCTCGCTGATTCCAAAACCAGTAGTCTTCATCCGGCTTGTACGTCAGGTTTTCGCTGACCTCGGTTTCACCTCGGAAATAGACAGCGAAATCTTCTTTCGCATCTTCGACTGTGTAATCTGTGCCCTTCATGGCTCGTTCGCTGAGAACAGCATGGAAAGCACGACCGAACGGAATGCTTGCATTGGTTCGTTCCGGCTCTGCATGGGCAATGTACCGGAGATAATAGCGCATCGGACACGTCAGATAGGTCTGAAAGGCCGAGTACGACCAGTGCGGTTTCTCCCGGATAGTTTCGATTTCGCGTTCCATGTCATGCCGCCTTTCCGTTGAGCTGGTCGATGGCGCGACTGCACTGCGTTTTCGTGAGGCTTTCGAGTGCAGGGACGTTGAATCGTGCTTTGATCTGTTCGGGTGTATAGCCGTTCTGACGTGCGAGGTCGAGCAGGAACTTGATCTGTTTCGGAGACGCGGGAGCATCAGAAGTCGTACCGCCTTTCTTTTGATAGGCGAACTTTGAGGCGTTTTGAGACGTGGCTTCATGTTGACCCGAGTAAGGCTGCATATCCGATATTTGGGAGGCCGTAGAGGACTGCTGAATCGTGTTTCCGTGCAGCTCAGCTTCCACACTATCACGAACCATGGCGAACGTTTCATGGATGCGGGCATTAAGCTGTTCGGGCGTGAGCCCGTCAGGGAGTTCGACTTCGACCGAGGCATGGTACGACTGGCTGGAATACTCGGTATCAGCTGGTACTTTCTTGCTGTAGGATGCGTTCAGTTTGAGCATGGTGGTTTCCTTTCAAAAAAGATGCCCCGGTAGCAACGAGCTGCCGAGGGCGTAATATTGAGGGGGAGATGTGCGCTGACGAATCAGGCAACACTGGTCAGATTGGCAGTGTCACGTTGGATGCGCTCGATGGTCTTCTTCGTCTGGGCGTATTCGCGGTTCTTCTGCTTCTGGTCAATGGCGATCTCGCGGGCTCTGCGTCCGATGACAGAAGATTCCTCGGTCAGCGTTTTTAACTTTGCCTTGAAGTCATCGACGATGGAAATGAGCTCGTCAATGGGACTCAACTTTGTTTCGGGTTTACGGTTCGGGGTGTAGGTCTGCACGGGAGCAGATCCGGTGTTGATGGTGTTGGTGTCGAACATGGTGGTGGTTTCCTTCATTGAGGGTGAGGTATTGGTGTTTGTGGTGGGAGTTTCCTGTTGTGTGGAATCGGGCGCAGTTGTTTCCTGCTGTGGCTCGGACGCGACCTGTTGCTTCGCTGTGCGGATGGGCATGGCTATGTACTGGCCTGTACCGCCAGTGCCGACAATCGGACTGTAAGCATCGTTGAGCTCGATCATCCGGTGTCCTGCATTCAGCAGATGGATGAGCAGATCCTTCCTGACCGTGACGCTCAGATCGCCCCAGTTCGGATCGAACTCGGCGAGGATGCTGAACAGCATTCCGTTCGAGCTTTCGAGATGCAGGTTGTCCGGGACTTCGGGCAGACGGCTCAGCTTGACAGCATTGTTGTGCTCTCTGTCGTCCGGGATGCTCTTCAAGTAACGCATCAGCCGTTCGGCTCGGTCATCCTGGAAGCTCACATAATGCGTGGCCACTATTCGCTCCGGGACAATTCGTTTCCAGTTCGGATAGATTCCCCGGATTGCTTTTGCCCGCCAGGTCCAGCTTCCGAGCGTCAGCTCGAAATGCGTGTCCTCGTCCTTCTGCCAAGTAATGAGCTTGCCGGATTCGCCGAAGGCTTTTGTGGCAAGCAGCGTGAGCGGGAATGGAATCGTGACATTTTCGGTTGTTTCAATTTGAGCCGGGATGTTCGACAATTCCTTTCCGTCCGTCGCAGTGAAGCCGTCTCGGCTGATGTTGATACCGGAAAGAATCTTTCTGACATCCAGCCCCTTGTCAGTGAGCGGCGCAAGCATCGAAAGAGCAGACAACGTATCGGCTGGCAGTTCCATGACTGTGGAATCCTGCCCTGGTTTTCTGTCCTGCATCGGGAACTGACCTCCAATTGAAGCCAATCTGACGCCATCAATGCAGACCTCGCCGTTGTTGATTCCGAGCTTCAGTGTTTTATTCTTGCAGCTGCGGACAGCGAGGCGGAATTGCTCGAACTCGACGAGAGATGCCGGGATGTCCGCTTCCAGATCAACGCCCATCAGGAATTCAATCTGTTCGACGATGCTGCAAGTACGGAAGAACAGCGTGTTGCCGACTCCTTCAATCTGGATTGCCTGATACGCCTTAATCAAAGACGTCCGAGAGACCAGTTTTCCCAGAGCGGCGAGTGCTCCGGCCAGTTCGGCCTTATTCAGCGAGATTTCCATGGTCGTATCCTTTCGTTGTGTTCAATCTGAGGTTAAACCATTTTCTTCCGAGCAAGTATCCCGCCCCTGCGACCAGAAGAAGCACGGACAGACGGATGAACCAGTCCACGATGGAAATCGCATCGGAGATCGCATCGGAGATAACCTCGGGCTTTTCTTTCGCCACGGTCTTGATGCCATCCTCGACGCCGTTGCTGATTTTGTACGCGGCAATGACGGTCCCTGCGGCTGCGCCACCGGCAAGCACGGTTTTCCACGGGACAGCACGGATAATCCTGCGGGCGGTCGGCACACGCGGACGTGTGCGGTGGTAATGCGGAGCGGCTGACGACACGACCGAAAGAAGCACGGCAACGAGTATCAGGATCAGCTTCATTTCAGCACCTCCATGCGGCAGGCGTCCTGACATTCCCGGACAGCCTGTTTCAGCAGGGCCTCCAGTTCTTTCGGCAGTTCTTTTCTGGCCTTGTTAATGTCGTAAATGCTCCAGGCTGTGCCGCCCGCTGCCAGGGCAACGCCGAGGATATCCCCGAATGGGAGCGGGCCGTCAGCGGCAGCCAGGGTTGTTCCACTTCCAGCGGAGACCGCAAGACGCCCGACAACGGTTCCAAGGATTGTGTAGAGCGAGGCAAGCGTTTTGTGCAGGAATAACGCTTCGATGGAGAGACTGCCGATTGCGTATGCCTTGGTTAGAGCGTAATCAGCGTTGACGTCCCGCATCATCTTCAGGAAGCCGTCGGAATCGAAGTCGCATCCATATACCCTTGCTCCCATACGGCAGGGACCTATAATCGGGTCTTCCAGGAACGATTTCAGAAAATGCCGGGCTTTGTGCGAGCCGGACATCTTGTCCTGCGCCATGTACCAGCTCAGTTTCCACAGGTTTTTGGTTTTGGTCATCTTCTTCACCACAGCGTGGATGTTCCCGTTGGCTTCGTCGAAATGAGGCTTGGCCTTGGCATCCAGCGCTTCAATGCTCACCGTTTTCTTGGGAGGCGGAGGCGTTGGACGATTCTTGGTCTTGCAGTAGCCGATGATGCCCAGAGCGAGGGCGGCGGTCAGCCCGGCAAGGACGAGAGCTCTGCCGAGCCATTTTTGGTGTTGTTTTTTCATTTGTTTTTCCTCCATGAGGTTTGGGTTTTGTTTACGGACAGGACTTTCCTGCCCATCGTATTATCACCTCAAAAACGGAGAAATTAAGCTCAGAATGAGGTTGTTTTAACTTAAAATTCAACTTTTGTCTGCAAGTGTTAAAAAACAAACAGGAGAATATAACAATCGACGGTTCGCTAACAGTTATACCAACCTTTGCGGTCATAAAATATAAGTTTTTTTCGTGTTTTGACTTGATTTTTCCGCGACATGGGGATAAATTGTCAGTGGAATTCACTCCGCAACCAGCGAAACCCGGTTTCCAAGCTCATTTGCAGTCGTATTCAGCAAAAGAACATGTAAATCCTCCAAGTTTTCCTGTCACGCTTTTGCTACTAGGTGAAATACCAGCACATGGAAGCACTGTATCTTCGTGTCTTCGTGTTTTGCTGGGCGTTTCTCTGCGTCCTAGTAGCGGGCTCTTGGAGGAGCCTACATGTTCGCGCATGGGGAGCGTCCGGCTTTTTTGTGCTCGGATGTCACCCAATTGCCTCCATTTACTATCTTTTTGTTTCTTTCAAAATAGAAATTTAGAAAGGTGCTTTCACCATGGACTACATCGTTTCCAGCGGCGAATCCAGTAACGGCATCATCCTTGAACACGGTTCCATGACCGTCCTTGATGGCGGAATTGCGAACAGCACCACTGTCAGTTACTATTGTTTCATGTTTATTTCCTCTGGAGGGAATGCAATCAGTACCATCATCAATTACGACGGTGATCTTACTGTTCTCAGCGGGGGTATTGTGTCCAATGTCACGATTGCTTCCGGAGGTTTTTTTACCGTCTCCAGCGGGGGATATGCAACAGATGTTATTGCAGATTCAGGGGCGTTTCTTCGTTTTACCGTTGCAAAGGATACTTTCGTTTCTGGGACATCTGCCGGGTCTGCTTTTGAAATCAAAAACGGTTATTGTTCCGGCTACTCGGTCAACAATGGTGTTCTTACTGTCTTGGAAGATGGAGTTGTAGATAATCTCTCGATCAATGGTTGCTTAGTCGTTTCTTCCGGCGGTACGGCAACAAATATCAAAGAAAATGGTGGGGAAGTTTATGTCAAGGACGGTGCGGATGTCTCGTTTGCTGAAAATACATTCTCTGGATTGATTATTTATGGAGTTAATGCTGCCGCAACGGTTCATTCCGGCACAATAGCAGAAGGAACCGTTGTTAACACCCAAGAAATGGGAGATCATGGAGTATCCGCTTTTTTAACCGTTTTTTCCAGCGGTTTAGTAAAAGATACCACTGTTAATAAAGCAGGGAAGGTGTATATCTCCTCTGGCGGCATAGCGAACGGCATGACGATTTGTTCCGGCGGCAGTGTCTTCATTTCCTCCGGCGGTACAATGACTGGACGAATTGCATTAGCAGAAAATGCTAATATTTCCGCCTATAAAGGTGCAATTTTGGATTTCGACATTTCCGAACTAACACCGACAACCGAGGCTCTCGTCAACAATCCGAACTTTCGAGGGACGCCCCAGTATACGCTTACGGTTTCCGAGGAACAGGAAAACGGCCTATATTCGCTTGTTGATGGAATAACGATGGTCTTTCAATGCAAATCGGTTATACTTCAGAACACTACAGGCGAACAACTTGGCATACTCAATTTATCAAAAGCTGTTCAGATTGGGGGAAAATACTATCTCCTGTATCTTTCCAATAAAACTTTGAGTGTTGTTATCAACGATGAACAAGTGTTTTCTGGACTTGTTATAGCTGGCACTACAAATGTTGTTTCTAGTGGCGAAATCTATACAGACACCACCATCAATTATGATGGTAGATTGTCTGTTTTTTCCGGAGGTTCTGTAATCAATACGGTGGTCAATAAAAAAGGCAGCCTCTATGTTTCCAGTGGCGGAGTTGCAAACAACACCACGGTCAACGGTCAGGGGTTCATGAATGTTTCCAGCGGCGGCTTGGCAAACAACACTACTGTCAATTCAGGCCGCTTCGTTGTTTCCAGCGGAGGAACAGCGGATGTTGTTATAATCAATGGCGGCCGCATGAATGTCTCCAGTGGGGGAATGGCGACCGGGAAGATGACGTTTGAAGAAGGAGCCGCTGTTTCAATGTACGAGGGGGCGATTCTGGATTTCGACCTGACACAGACGAGCGCGGGGGAAGATGCGCTGGTGAACGATTTGTCGATCATTCGGGGGACACCGACCTATACGCTCACGGTGAACGGAACCGAGGCTGAGGGCGTGTATGCGCTCGCGGAGGGGGCGGCGGACTTCGCCGGCACGATCACGGTGAAGAACATCTACGGCGACGACCTCGGCACGCTCAAACTCGGGGAAAAAGTCTACATCGGCAAGGACGATTACACGCTGACCCTGACGGACGACGTGCTGAGCGTCGCGATCAATGCGCCCACCGTCACGGAGGCCAACGGCGACGTCCTGCTCGAGGGCGCCATGCCGAAGGCCAGATACATGTACGGATGCGTCAACACGTCGATCTCCATGATCCTCGGTTATTACGACCTGTACGGCTACCGTGGCAAGGATTTATCCGAGGTGATCGAGGGCGACGTGGAGCTGGACACGCGCGGAACGGGCTACTATATCTACATGATGGACGATTTCGATTCCGTGCTCGGCCGGGCCAATGCGTCCAGGGACTATGTGGAACGATTCTTTTCCAAAGATCCTATTGAAGTCATCAATGCAAGGACCGAAACGGAGACCACTCCCGCGGAGGAGCTCCCTTATTCATTCGTGAACGACGGCGCAGGGCCGGAACTCCGGACCGACGTGTGGAATTGCCTGGCGGATTATCTCGGCACCGGGCAGTTCTGGCGGGGCAACAAGAACCTGAGCGCCACATCGCCGTTCGACATGCTGGAAGCATTTTTGAACGACGATACGCCGTATACCGTCACTGACGAAGCGACCGGGATTGAGCGGACGATCGACGAAAAATATAACTCCTGTCTTTACGGGTTGTACCTGTATGTCCGGGACAAGGGGTTCGATCTGGACCGGAAGACCACCAAAATATTACAGGCCGATGTAGCCGGAGGCGAGTTCACGTTCGACGACTACAGGAAGGAAATTGACGCGGGGCGTCCGGTCATGGTCCTGGTAACCGGCCATGCCATGGTCGGTTACGGATACAATGCCGAAACAAGGGAAATCATTATTGATAATTGCTATCAATCCGACCAGCGGATGGTTTGGGACGGCGTATACGATTTCGCCGGAGAGCGCACCCTGGAAGCCATTTGCACCTTCGGATTCATGACGACGGATGCCGACATCGACCTGGCCGTGTCGCCCTTCGACGAAGATTCCGGGGCCGCCGGGAAACTGATCGTGACCACTGCGGAGGGGCAGCTGGAGTCCGTGGACTACTGCTTCGTGGGAAGCCCGCTTTACCTGAGTTTCGCGGTGTCGAACCAGGGCACGACCGCCAGCGGCGCGTTCGACATCGCGATCTACTGCGACGGCGTGAAGAAGGATAACATTCCGTCACTTACTCTCGATCCCGAGGCGATCCGGCGCGTGAATGATATCCAGCTGGCGGCGGACTTCGGTGTCGGCCTGCATTCGATCGGCGTCAGGATCGATCCCGACAACGCGATCCAGGAGTTGTACGCCCTGAACAATTCCGACGCACGCTCCGTGATGGTGCTGAAGGAAGGAACGAACGTTGTCGAGGGGACGAAAACGGTCGCTTCGGGTGGGGTCTCCAAGGACGATTATGTCATGAACGGTGCCGGGATCCAGGTGCTGGAGGGTGGGACGGCCGAGGGTACTCTGATTCAGGGCAAGGTCACGTCGCGGTCTCTCGACGGCAAGGAGGTCAAATCCACGCCCGGATTCGTGAACGTTTCCAGGGGCGGCCTGATCCGAAATGCCACTGTCTATGAATACGGTCAGCTTGAGCTGTCGGGCATGGCGGAGGACATCCGCGTGCAGGAAGAAGGAAGCGCCGTGGTCTCCGACGGCGGCATCGTTTCCGGCGTCTTTGTGGATAAGAAAGGAGCCCTTGCTGTGAAATCCGGCGGCAAACTGACCGGCCGGATCGATGTGGCGTCCGATGCGAGCGTCGGTTTCGAGGAAGGCGGTATCCTGAACTTCGATCTGACCGGGACAACCGCGGGGGCGGAGGCGTTCGTGAACGATTTGTCGATCATTCGGGGGACACCGACCTATACGCTCACGGTGAACGGAACCGAGGCTGAGGGCGTGTATGCGCTCGCGGAGGGGGCGGCCGATTTCGGCAGTACGATTTCCGTGGTGAACACAGCCGGAGACAAGTTCGGCACGCTCACGGTCGGCGGGGAAACGGTGTTCGTTGGCAGCACGGGCTACACGCTGAACTTGACGGGTTCCAGTCTGACCGTTACGGTCGAAGTTCCGGTCCCGCTTGTGCCGACCAACCTCGCCGGCACGAAGGA
>CACWOL010000070.1 GCA_902762495.1 uncultured bacterium
TGCGACGCGCCGCTGGTGATGTCGCCGAGCGCGATCTCCTCCGCTACGCGGCCGCCGAGGTCGGTGGTGATGATGTCGAGCATTTCCAGACGGCTGCGGGAATAGCGGTCCTCGTGTTCCATCATCATGGTCAGGCCGAGTGCCTGGCCGCGCGGGATGATCGTGACCTTGTGCAGCGGGATGCTGTTTTCGAGGAAAAGGTTGACGATGGCGTGTCCGGACTCGTGCCACGCGGTGAGCTTGCGGTCGCGTTCGGGTATCTTGCGGCTGCGGCGTTCGCGTCCGAAGCAGACCTTGTCGCGCGCCTCCTCCAGGTCGGACTGGGTCGCGGCTTCCTTGTTGTTGCGAGCTGCGAGCAACGCGGCCTCGTTGATGAGGTTCGCGAGGTCGGCTCCGCTGAATCCGGGCGTGCTCTTCGCGACGGCGTCGAGGTCGACGTCCTTCGCGAGCTTGATGTTTTTCGCATGGACGTCGAGGATCTTCCGGCGGCCCACGATGTCCGGCAGGTCGATGACGATCTGCCGGTCGAAACGGCCGGGACGGAGCAGGGCGGGGTCGAGCACGTCGACGCGGTTGGTCGCGGCGATTACGATCACGCCTTCCTGCGTTTCGAGGCCGTCCATTTCCACGAGGAGCGCGTTCAGCGTCTGTTCGCGTTCGTCGTGTCCGCCGCCGATGCCGGAGAAACGGGAGCGGCCCACGGCGTCGATCTCGTCGATGAAGATGAGGCAGGGGGCGTTCTTGCGCGCCTGCTGGAACATGTCGCGGACGCGGCTCGCGCCGACGCCGACGAACATCTCGACGAAGTCGGAGCCGCTGATGGAGAAGAACGGCACGGAGGCTTCGCCGGAAACGGCTTTCGCCATGAGGGTCTTGCCTGTGCCCGGCGGTCCGGTGAGGAGCGCGCCGCGCGGGATCTTGCCGCCGAGGAGCTTGAATTTGAGCGGGTCGCGGAGATATTCCACAATCTCCTTCATCTCCTCCTTCGCCTCGTCGCAGCCCGCCACATCGTCGAACTTGGTGTGGTTTTCGTTGGGGTCGATCATGCGTGCGCGGCTTTTTCCGAACTGGATCGCGCCGGAGCCCGCGCCGTGGATCTGGCGCGTGAAAATGAAGTAGAAGACGAGCAGGATCGGGACCGCGATCGCGAGGTTCAGGAGCAGGGATTTCCACCACACGTCGCGTTCCAGGTAGACGGTCTGCACGCCTTTTTCATCCAGCTTGTCGATGATGGAGTCGGTGGCGTAGATGCGCGTGGTGTATTTCAGTTTGAGCTTCGGCGCGGTCTTTTTTCCGGTGTCGGCGGATGCGGCGGGTTTCGTCAGATCCTTTTCGACGATCTCGGGTGCGGAAGAAGATTTCTTCTCTTCGGCTTTCTTCTCCTCGTCCTTCTTCGATTCGGCCTCTATCTTGTTTGCCTCGCCATCCGCTTTCCCGGCATCGGCGTCGGCTTTTTTCGCATCGGCTTTCGGCGCGTTCTTGAATTCGCCGGAGATCGCGAGGATCTTGTCGGATTCCGGCATGATCTCGGCGGTGACGATCTCGCCCTTCTCAAGGTGCGACAGGAAGACGTCCGCGCTCCATTCCTCCGTGGCGGCGAAATAGGGCGAAGACTGGAAGACGATCAGGGAAGCGAGGACAAGGAACGCCAGAAGCCAGAGGAAAAGGGACGCAGGCGGCTTGCGCTTCGAACCCGGAAGCGCTTTTTTCGGCGGGTCTTTCTTTTCGTTCATGGATTAGACGATCCGTGTCGCAGGGGCCTCCTGCGCGGGGATGAATGCGTTCGAGTTCTGGCTATCCATAAAGCTCTTCACGAAGAGGCCGAGGATGGCGAGGAAGATGAGCGCGAGGAGGACGACGATGATGATCATGAGCTTGTTGGAGAGGCCGCTGCCCTGCTTGCGTTCCGTGAAGCCGGAGTTGGCGACGGACTTGATGGTCTGGGTCGTGCTGGCTGCGTTGATGTCGATGCCGGTCTGCGTCTTTTGGATCGACATGGTCATGGTCTTGTCCTCGCTGTCGTAGAGCAGCTCGAACGCGCCGATGCGGACGATGTCGCCGTTCTGCAGTTCGCGTTCCTCGGTGAGCGGGGCGCCGTTGACCTTGGTGCCGTTGGTGGAACCGGCGTCGGCGATCATGACCTTGTCGCCGTTGCGGGTGACCTTGCAGTGAAGCGTACTGACGGTGGGATCCTTCAAGCAGATGGTGCGTTCGTCGGAACGACCGATGGTGATCTCATCCTGTTTCAGTTCGAACATCTGACCGCGAAGCTGTTCGCTGAGCACGACGAATTTCGGAATAGCGGGCATTTCCAGATAAACTCCTGATTTGATTCGCCGTCCGCTTTGCGGAGAGTGTGCCGCGGAGGCGAGGTTGTTGACGTAAGCTGGTCGTTATCCTTATAATATAGCACAGAAAAATGAATTTCAAACCCGAAAACGGAGATTTTTCGGGATTATTTATGTTTTTTCTTAACGTCTATCCCGACTGAAGACGCGACGGGGCAGGGCGCGGCGCGTCAGTCTTTCGGGATGATCTTGTGGTCCTGTGCCGCCTCCAGCAGGACTTTGAGCAGGATCGATTTTTCCGAAGGGGTTTCCACGTGGAACCGTTCGGGCGCTTCGGCGAGCTCGCGCCAGTAGGCGCGGACTTCGGAGGAGGCTGGAGAATCAGATTTGTCCGGGAAGAGGTCGAGCAGGAAATCCAGGATCTGCCAGATCAGCTTGACCTGCGGCTGCGTGAAGGACGAGATGAAATCGTCCGTGACGCGCTTCATTTCCGGATAAACCCAGCGCCCGCGGATCGACCACGCCAGCGGCATCATGCAGCGGAACAGCATTTCGGGCTCGGGCAGACGTGTGAGGTCCGCGCCGGGCAGGACCGGATTGCAGAAGGGCTCCTGGTCGTCGTCGCTGCCGGCGCGTTCATAGACGAAGTCGAGGATGCCGAAAAAGATTTCCGCAAGCTCCAGCCGCCGGTCGGGCGGATAGTAGCGCGGATTGTCGGAGATGGCGTCTTCGAGCTTCTGTTTCGTGTCGTATACGGGCGCTTCGTTCGGGCGCTTGAAGAGCTTGTCCAGCTCGTTCTGGAACGCCTCGATGTCGCGCTGGATGCCGTGTCGGTCCGAGGGCATGGTCAGGAAAGTTTCCCAACGAGGATTTCCTTCAGAGCCTTGGCGAGCTGGTCGGTGCAGGACGTGCCCTTGCCGCCGCAGTCGACGCCTTCGAGCTTGTCGATGACTTCCTGCGGAGTCTTGCCCTTCACGAGGATGCCGATGGCGGTGAGGTTGCCGGGGCAGCCGCCCGTGAACACCACGTCGGTGATGACGCCGTTGTCGATGTCGATGTCGATCTGGGAGGAGCAGACGAGCTGGCTGGTCTTGTAGGTGTAGTGCATGGTGAAGTCCTTTCGGGATAAGTGAAAAAAGGAAATGTTCCATTAATGTAGCACGAAAAAACGAAAAGACCAATTCCAAAGCGGAAAAAAGAAGGAAAAAGTCTTGCAATCGGGAAAAAACAAGCTATATTTTCGGGACACTTTTTTGTTTTGAATAAAAGACCCGGCTGATGTTTTCGGCCGGAATGAAACGATACGGAGCGGATGATTCGTGGACGGCGGAAACGACCAGTTTTTTATGCGCGAAGCACTGAACGAGGCTGAACTCGGGGCAGGGTACACCAGCCCGAATCCGGCGGTCGGCGCGGTCATCGTGCGCGACGGACGGATCATCGGACGCGGCCGCCACAAGCGCTGCGGCGGTCCTCATGCCGAGATCGAGGCGTTCCTGAGCCTGCCGCACGAATCCGACGCCGCGGGCGCAGACCTGTATGTCACGCTGGAGCCGTGCAGTACCACGGGACGTACGCCTCCGTGCTGCGACGCGATCATCCGGAACAATATCCGGCGCGTGGTCGTGGGCTGCCTCGACCCAAATCCGAAACATGCGGGGCGCGGGGTCGACATCCTGCGTGCCGCCGGGATCGAGGTGGAGACCGGCGTCCTTGAGGAAGAATGCCGCGTCCATCACGAAGCGTTTTTCAAATGGATCACGACGGGGCGTCCGTTCGTGCTGCTGAAGATGGCCGAGACGCTCGACGGGAAGATCGCCGCCGCGAACGGGGATTCCAAGTGGGTTACCTCGGAGATCGCGCGGGAACGCGTGGCGTATTTGAGGAGACTTTCGGACGCCGTGCTCGCAGGCGCGGAGACGTTCCGCACCGATTCGCCCCGCTTTACGGCGCGCACGCCCGACGGAACCGTCCTGAAAACGCCGCGCAGGATCGTCGCCACGCACCACCCGGAAATCCTGTCCGGCGCGGGGGAAGGCTGGGAATCCGCCGTGCTGGATACGCCGGAGGACTGGCGGGAGTTTCTCGTCCGGCTCGGGCGTGAAAACGTGACCATGCTGCTGATCGAAGGCGGCGGCGAACTTGCGGCGTCGGCAATCCGCGCCCGTTCCGTCGACAAGATCGAGTTTCATATCGCGCCGAAACTGCTCGGCGGACGCGGGAGCCGTCCCGTGCTGGGCGGCCCCGATCCGGCCTCGCTGTCCGAGGCGGTCCGGCTGGATCGCCTGCGCGTGTCGGAGCTGGGCTGCGACCTGCGGATCGAGGCGTATCCGCTGTACCCCGAATCTTGAGGAGAAGAATTGATGTTTACTGGACTGATTGAAAAGACCGGGATACTAACCGGGCGCGAAACCGGCGCGAAGGCCGGACGGCTGACCGTGAAGCCCGAGACCCCGTGGACCGACCTTGAGGCGGGCGAGAGCATCGCCGTGAACGGCGCGTGCCTCACGTTCGAGAAGGAATCGGGCGGGGCTCTGACGTTTTTCGTGATGAAGGAAACGCTGGACCGGACGAACCTGGGGCAGCTGAAGACCGGGTCGCGTGTGAACTTGGAACGCGCATTGAGTCTCGGAAGCCGCCTCGGCGGGCATCTGGTCAGCGGACACGTCGATGCCGCCGTGAAGGTCGTTTCGTTCGGGAAGATCGGCGACGACTACGAACTCCGCATGGAAATGCCGTCCGAACTGCGGATCTTCTTTGTGACGAAGGGGAGCGTGTGCGTGAACGGCGTTTCCCTCACGCTCACGGACGTGACCGACGAGACGTTCGCGGTGCGGCTGATCCCGACGACCCGCCGCGAGACCAACCTCGACGATCTGAAGCCGGGCGACCTCGTGAACATCGAGACAGACCTGATCGGCAAATACGTCTGCGAACAGCTCCGCCATATGGACGGCGGCGCGCAGGCCGCACAAAGTGCGAAGGCGATCTCCATGCGCGACCTGACGGAGGCCGGATTCTGATGGAAACGGAAAAGGAAAAGATCGACTACAAGGCGCTCCAGTTCGGGCTTGCGCTCGGCCATGCCGCGATGGATCCGGCGTCCGTGCCGGATTTTCTCACGCCGGGCTCTTTCGAGGCAGTCGAGCTCCCGACAGAGTGCTTCCTGCACAGCGACGCGGAATTTCAGCGGCGTCTGGCGTCCTGCAAATTCAAAACCGTGCGCGCCGGACATCTGATGGCGCCCGACCTCACGCAGAACATCCCGTTCCTAGCGGAAAACTATCGCCGCGACTTCGTGGATCAGGCTTCGATCATGGTCCGCACGCTCAAGGCGGCGGGCGCGTCCGGGGCGTTCCTCGGGCTTGATATGAGACGTATCCTGGGCGACGACGCGGCCGAGGCTGTCGCGCTGGAGATCGTCCGCCGTCTGGTCCCTGTCCTGTACCGGGAGAACTTCGAACTGCAGATCCCGTACCGTATCCCGTTCAAAAGCGAGCGCGAGATCAAGGCTGCTCCGCTGATGGGACGTTTTATGCGCGGAACGCTGAGTCCGCTCGTGAAACTGAGTCTGGAAATCCACCCGTTCGAGGTGAAGCCGGACGAGGATAAATCCGAACTGCTCGGTCTGCTCGGGTGCGAGGCACACCAGGCGGTGCTGGTCTACGACGCCGACAGCGGCCTGCACATCGCCGCGGTACAGTTCCGGCCGTGGGCGGAGCTGCTGGAACATCGACTGTTCCGAGGTCCGTACATGCTGTGTCCGCGTTCGATCCGAAACCGCATGGCGATCCCGGAGACGGATTTGTTCGCAAAAATGGTTTCGGACTTGCGAAATGAATAAAAGCGTGCTACAGTATTAGGTTGCTGTTTTTTTTAGGAGATCGTACTATGAACAGAACATTGAAACTCGGTGTCAATATCGACCACGTCGCGACGGTCCGCCAGGCCCGTCTCGCTTCCCAGCCGTCCCCGCTCGAGGCCGCGCAACTCTGCATGGCCGCCGGAGCGGACGGCATTACCGCCCACCTCCGCGAAGACCGCCGCCACATCCAGGACGCGGACGTGATCGCGCTTTCGCAGGCGGGACTCCGCCTCAACATGGAAATGGCGCTGACCGAAGAGATGGTCCGCATCGCGAGCACGCTGGTGCGTCCGCAGAGCTGCTGCCTGGTGCCGGAGAAGCGCCAGGAGCTCACGACCGAGGGTGGCCTCGATGCCGTGGCAAGCCTCGACAACCTCATGCGCTGGGTGCCCGTGCTGAAGAACGCCGGAATCGCCGTCAGTCTCTTCATCGCGCCTGATTTCGCACAGATCGACTGCGCAAAGCAGTGCGGCGCGGAGTTCGTCGAACTCCACACCGGATCGTTCGCCAATGCCGTTTCCGCGTCCGAACAGGCCGCCGAGCTTGACCGTCTGGCGAAGGGCGCGGAATACGCGTATTCGCTCGGCATCGGCGTGAACGCCGGACACGGCATCGACTACGAAAACATCAAGCCGCTGCTCTCCGCCGTCCCGCATCTGCACGAACTCAACATCGGGCACAGTATCATCGCGCGCGCCATCATGAAGGGTGTCGGCGCGGCGGTCGCGGACATGCTCGACCTCATGCAGGATTACAAGGGCGAATAAGCCCGTTTGATTTTTACCCCAGCAGAAAGGATTTCAGAAATGGCCTCGGAGATTATCGAAACCTTCCATCAGATCCTCGCTCAGTGCGTGGAACACGGCGCGTCGGACGTCCTGCTCAAGGAGGATGCCCCCGCCAACCTCCGCATCGCGGGTTCTCTCTATCCCGTCGACTTCGTCACGACGCACGACTTCCTCGACACGCTCCTGCACAGCATCATGGACGAACGCATGCAGAAGGAGTACGAACAGAACGGCGACGCGGACTTTTCCTATTGCGTGGAAGAACTGGGGCGTTTCCGTATCAACGCTCACAAACAGCGCGGCATGCACGGCGTCACACTGCGCTATGTGAAGAGCAAGATCAGCTCCATGGAGGAGCTCTCTCTTCCGCCCGTGCTCCGCACCATCGCGGAGACCCCGCGCGGCATCATCCTGGTCTGCGGCACCACCGGCAGCGGCAAATCGACCACGCTGGCGGCCATGATCCAGCACATCAACGAGCATTTCACGAAACATATCATCACGATCGAAGACCCGATCGAATACGAGTTCCGCGACGGAAAGTCGTTCGTGGAGCAGCGCGAAGTCGGACTGGACTGCCCGTCGTTCTACAGTGCCCTCACGCATGCCATGCGCCAGGCCCCGGACGTCATCATGGTCGGCGAAATGCGCGACAAGGAAAGCTT
>CACWOL010000071.1 GCA_902762495.1 uncultured bacterium
CTCTTCTTCTCCGTCCAGTCCGCGCAGTCCGACAACTCCGACTGGAGCGTAACAGGAAACGGGGAGACCCTTCTCCGGACCATCGCGAACAACATCCAGCTCGGCATATATGTGCAGGAGGTCGACAATGATTTCCGGTTCATTCGCGCGAACCGCGGCTTCGCGCAGATATTCCGCGTTGACCAGATGGAGGTACGCGGCAAAAAGGCCGCCGATTTCCTGCCCGCTCCGGTCGCCGGACAATGGCGCGGCTTCTCCGAAAAGACGGTGCAGAATCCGGAGCATACGCAGAATTTCCGTTTGGCGCTGCTGGACGACAAGGGATTTCCGCAGTTCGTGCACCTCGTGGAGAACCTGTACGTCGACCCGTCCGGGCATCGCCTGATCCTCGGCACGGTCGAGGACATCACGGCGGAGGCGTTCTTCCACAAGTACGAGACGGCAAATGCCGAGATCCTGAAGAAGACGCAGAATGAGACCGACATGAACAAGGTCCTGTCGATCATCACCGAGATCATCTTCCGCGAATTCGACAGTTGCCGCATGGTGTGGCTGAACCGCGAGATGGACACGCAGATGGATTTCGTGCGTCCGGACATGGCGGACAAACTGCCGGAACTCACGCCGGAACTGAGGGAAAAGATGGTCGGCTACATGCGTCCGATCCTGAAGGAACGGCACGTTTGCGCGATCCCGGAGATCGCCCATGTGCCGGAACTGGCCGAGATCCCCGAAAAGTGTCCCGGATATCCGTGCTGCCACCTCGCGTTCGAGATATTCAACCAGAAGCGCTATATCGGTACGATGATAATCCAGTTCGCGAGACGCATGCCGTTCCCGGCCTACAACAACGAACCCCGCCTCATGATGGTGGACACGTTCGCCGCCATCCTGTACCGCATCCGCGAACAGCAGAACCTGGCGGACTCCATCCGCCTGCTGGAGCAGATCATCGATACGCTGCCCATGTCCTTCTTCGTGAAGGATGCCGGCAACGATTTCCGCTATTCCCTGTGCAACCGGAAGTTCTGCCGCATGATCGGACGCACGCGCGACGAGGTGCTCGGCAAGACGGATTACGACCTTTTCCCGAAGGTGATCGCGGACAAACTGGTCTCGGAACACGCTGATGCCATGAACTCGAATGACCTGATTCACGCCGACGTTGACGAGGTCGTGCCGGGGGTCGGCTGGCACGTCTTCGAGAAATGGCTGCTGCCGTTCCACTCCGACACGGGCGGGAAAATGCTGATCGGCATCGCGCACGACGTGACCGAGGAACGCAAGCTGCACGGGGTCGAGAGGTTCAAGATGAACATCCTCTCCTATTTCAACGAGAATCCGGACATCCGCGAATTCTGCGATTATCTGGCCGGACAGCTGCTCGACGTCCTGCATTGCGACCGGGTCCTCATGCTCCCCCAGAAGCCTTCGGACGGATTCCAGCTCACGAACGAATGGACGCGCCCCGGCGTCGAACGCGTCGGCAAGCACGATCCGAACTGCCCGATCCTGAAACAGTGCCGCGAAAGACGCAAGGAGCCCGTGCTCGCGTTCGAGGATGCCGCGGCGCTTTATGCTGATATGCCGGACGTCGGGTGTTACTCCCAGTCCGCCATTATCGCCCGCGTGAAGATCAACAAGCGTTTCTGGGGCGGGCTGTCCATCCATTACGTCAGATTCAGGACGCATTTCAGTCCCGCCGATCTCCAGATGGTGCAGGCCGCCGCGTCGCTGCTCTCCATGGCCGTGGACCGCTGCAACGCCATGCGCGAAATCCAGCAGCGCGAACGCGAGAACCAGCTGCTCATCGACAACACCATCATTCCTGTGGCGATGTTCGACGGTTCCGGCCGTCTGCTCCGCTGCAATAAACCCTATCAGGAATCGATCGCTTTGCTCGAACGCGAGGTGAAGCCGCAGCTCCTTCAGGCGATCATGAACGGTCTGCGCACGTCCTCCATCCAGCGGAAGATCAACGGCAAGCTCTGGCAGATCGACGCACACGGCGTGACTGACGATTCGAACATGCTTTCCTACATCTTCATGTTCGCCGTGGACATCACCGAATCCGACCGCCGCATCCGCCGTCAGGAAGCCATCAACTCCTGTATGACCGCGATCCTTTCCGACGCGGCCGATGACCTCAGTGCTGTTCGCGAGGTCATCCGCATCGTCTCCAATTACTTTGCCGCGGACGGCGGCAGCTTCCTTCATTTTCAGAAGACCGGGCCGGAGATCCTGGCCACATGGGGATTCGAGGACAGCGACCAGTCGTTCCTCCGGAATATGCCGAAACGCCGCGACTACAACAGCACCGACAGCGAATGGATGTCCGTGCTGGAGAAGCACGAGATCACGGTCGAAAACGACCTTCAGAACATGCCGATTGCGGATCCGCGCATGGCGAATTTCATCCATGCCATCAAAATGGGAACGCGTTGTTCGTTCCGCCTCATGCATGGGGACCACGTCTGGGGCGTCGTCGCGCTTTACTTCAAAGATCCGTGGCGTTCCTTCTCGCAGACCGACTACGAGATGCTGGGCAACTTCCAGCATACGGCGAACATGCTGCTCCTGAAATACGAGCTCACGCAGAATCTGAAGGCCGAACGCGACAAGGCGATCTCCGCCGAAAAGGCCAAGAGCTTCTTCTTCAGCTGCGTCAGCCACGACATCCGCACGCCGCTGAACTCGATCATTGGGTTCTCCGAACTGCTCCAGCAGGGCGGACTCCCGCCGGAAAAGGCCGCGGAATACCTCGGCAACATCATCTTCAGCGGCAACACCCTGATGCAGCTCATCAACGACGTGCTGGACTTCGCCTCGCTCGACGCGGGCAAGCTCAAGCTCTACCCCGCCATGTGCGATTTCCGCCGCCTTGCCGAATCCGTCCTGACCATCGTCGGCGACGCCGCGCGCAACAAAGACCTGTATCTGAAGCTCGACGTGCCCGACGAGATCCCGTGGGTGAAGGTCGATGCCCAGCGCGTCAGCCAGATTCTCTTCAACCTCATCGGAAACGCCGTCAAGTTCACAGAAAAGGGCGGCGTCACGTTGCATATCCGGTTCACGCCGGACATGCAGACCGACGACGGGAAACAGACCGGACTGCTCGCCTTCACCGTGCAGGACACCGGCATCGGCATCGACAAGAGCCATTTCTCCGAACTCATGCAGCCCTTTGTGCGCATCCGCACGAAAAACCAGGTCGGCGGCACCGGGCTCGGCCTCTCCATCTGCAATCTCATGGCCGCGAAAATGGGCGGCAAGGTCAGGATCGACAGCGAACTCGGTGTCGGCAGCTCGTTCACGGTCGAACTCCCGCGCGTCGAGTACCAGATCGAAGCGCCCGCCGAGCTCGAACAGCAGGGCGGGACGCACGCGCTGCCCGCGGACCTGGATCTCTCGCTGCTGCTGGTCGACGACAACAAGCTGAACCTGAAGGTGCTGGAGGCGCTTTGCAGAAAGCTCGGCGTGAAGAATATCGGCACCGCCCTGTCCGGCAAGGACGCGCTGACGATGATGAACGACACCAGGTACGACGCCGTGCTCACCGACGTCTGGATGCCGAACATGAGCGGGCCGGAGCTCGCCGAGGAGATACGCCGCAATCCGATGTGGCGCGACCTCCCGGTCTATGCCCTGACTGCCGACGTGGAGATGTGCAAGACCGAGAATCCCGCGCCGTTCACCGGAATCCTGCTGAAGCCCCTCCGCACGGAAAACATCGCCGACCTCCTGCTGAAGATCAACTCCGCGAAGAAGTGAGCCTGCCGCTTATTCGAGCATTTCCTCGAAGACGGGCGGGAATGAGCTCAGTTTTTCGCCGGGGAACCGGAAGGGGCGGACCCGGCAGACGACGTCGCCGCAGTCTTTCGTTTTGTTCCAGTCGACGACCGTGAGCACGATCTTCTCCCGGATGCCGTGCTCCTTCTTCACCGACCGGAGATGATCCGCGATCTCCCGGCATTTGTCCGGTTCCGAGGTCTCCATCCACACATGGATCACGCCCCAGCGCTCCCAGATCAGACAGCGTTTCTCCGGCGCGGCGATGCCCGCAGGGGTGCGCGTGCTCCCGTACTCCGGGTATTGCGTGACGACGGACGCCGTAAGGATGCCCCAGGTCTCCCCGTCGCAGACTCCGCCGAGGTTGAATCTGTACCACTGGAACGCCCGCCAGGACGAGAACATGACGCCGATCAGGATGACGAGGATGATGAGCTCGCAGACAACGGAATTTTTGACGCATTGTTTCAGCAGGAACTGCGTCAGACGGTAAATCGCGAGGATCGCGAAGAACACGGAAAGGCTGAGGAGCGTGGTGGCCGGCGACAGGAACGTGGTGAGCAGTGCCGGCATCAGCGCCGCGGTCAGGACGAGCGCGAGGCCCGCCAGGGTGTTTTGCTTCCACGGCGGCAGTTCGTCAAAATACCGTTTCCATTTTCCCTTGGCCGCCATGTTCGCCGGTCCGTTCCTTCCGAGCTCAATCCCAGTTAAAAAAGTGCTGAAATAATGTACCACGTTTTCCGCGAAATGCAAGCGGAAGACCGGTTCCAGTTTTCTTCGATGCTATTTCTTCTCAGTGTGTGTTCGATAAGGTCAGGCGGGGCAAGAGATGTTTTTATCAATCGCGGTATATTTCTTCGAGATACTCTTTGGAATAAACAGACCTGGGGTCTTTTCCCGCCTTCTTCATCTCTTCCATGTGCTCTCTTTCACGTCTTTTGCGCTCGGCACGTTCCCATTCACCATCTCGCAATTTGAGATCCGTATCCATCTTGTACAACATTTCGAACGCTTCGTCTCCCTCGCCGAAATGCTCCAGCGCGTATTTCGTCCGGCGGTAAACCCAGTCATAGCGCTTGGCTTCCTCATGACACTTCAAATCCTTTTCCAACTGGAGCTTTCGCCCGGGATGCGTTGCATAACGTTTTTTGTCGTGATCCAGCAGAAGTCTGTCCAAAAAAACAAAGTTCTCGAGGTTGTCATCCCGGAGAGCCCATTCGAACGCCTTGTCCAGCAGTTTCTTTTTACGGGCTTCGTCGGTCTCCTTGCCGATCTGATTGAACATATCCTCCAATAAGCTCGAAATACTCATCATGGATGAATGGACCCGTTCCGCGATTTCCACGAATGTCCCGTCGTCGAAGATCCAGTCGGGATAAGTCTTGATATAACTGTAAGCAAGATCACCCCCATGATCCGGGTCCAGATCGACGGTTTTCCGCACCAGCGCCATGAACTCTTCCTGCGGGAGCGGATAGTTTTTAAGATACCATTGTGCGCGGAAATACATGTCCGGAATTCTGTCGGAATCGGGGGCGGTTTCCAGTTCCGCCAGATGCTCCCGGATGATTCGGGCGAAGATGTCCGTCATGTCTTCTTTTGTAAGCCCTGCAGCCTGACGCCACTCTTCAAGGCTTTCAGCGAGCGTCGGGGTCAGAATCTTCCCGTTTTCATCAATCTGAATATCATCGAGCGATTCCCAGAAGAGAAAACACTCGGACAGATTCTCGATCAGCTCGGCTCTCTGTTCGGGATCGTTGAGATCCGGACGGGCTGCGGACTGCGCTGATCTGGACGATGACGCATCCTCCTCCTGTGAACAGGAACATACTCCGCCCAGCGCGAGGCAGAACAAAGTAGCAATCAGAAATACTCGGTGTTTCATGTTATTTCTCCTCCGTGGGGTGAGGGATATTTAGAGAATATTATATCATGTTTTTCGTAAAATGCAAATGGGAAGCTATGAAAGCGAGTAAAAAAATCAGGTAAGAATAGGTCGTATAGGTCGTATAGGACCTATGGTGCGAGAGTGCGAGCGAGGGAGGATGTGGCGAGGCGGGGAGAATGGGGCGCGGGCGAGGGCACGGAAAAGGCCGGACACCGTTTTGAGGCGGTATCCGGCCGGGAATCAAGTGACTGATTCAATCAGTCGAAGGACTCACGCGATTCGATCAGATGCCCTTGAAGAGGAGCGGAGCGAATTCGCGGAGGCTGCGACGCCAGGTCAGCCATTCGTGAGCGGTGCCCGGGGACATATAGAACGTGACCGGGAGGCCGTATTCCTTCATCTGGTTCGCGATGTTGCGCGGACCATCGGCGTTTTCAGCTTCGCCGTGGGAGATGAAGATGGCATGGAGTTTCTTGGAAGGATCTTCCTTGGCGGTCTTGAGAGCTCCGTTGTAAGCGCTCTCAACAGCGCCGTTCATGCCGAAGAGACCGGAGAAGCTGCCGAGCCAACCGAACTTGTCGAGGTTGGAGGTAACGGTGCTCCAGGTCTGGCCGCCGCCGCGGGAGAGACCCGCCATGGCGCGGTGGTCGCGATCCGGAATGGTGCGGAAGGTCTTGTCGATGAAGGGGATGAGTTCCTTGACAAAGATATCGGTGACACCACCGGCGCCCATGTTCATCATGCCGCCGCCGACGCCGCGGCCGACGTAGGAGTTGGCCTTCATGTCGCCGCAATCCATGACGATAATCATCGGAACAGCCTTGCCGGCCGCGATGAGGTTGTCCATGATGTTGGCGGTACGGCCCTGGATCATCCAGCCGTTTTCATCTTCGCCCCAGCCGTGCATGAGGAGGAGGACCGGGTAACGCTTGTTCGGGTTGGTCTCGTATTCAGCAGGCGTGTAGACGTTGCAGATGCGTTCGATGCCGCCGTTGATCTCGGACCAGTACTGGCAGCGACGGACCTGTCCGTGCGGGACGTCCTTGTTGAAGTGGTGGTAAGCACCCTCTTCCTTGGATTCGGGAACTTCGATACCGGACTGCATGGCGTTGCTGCCGAAGTAGGCGCCGGTCTTCTGGTCGGAGACGACGTTGCCGTCAACGCGGAAGGAGTAGTAGTGGAAGCCAACCACGAGCGGATCGGTCTTGATTTCCCACTGGCCGTTCCACTGGCCGTTCGCGCCCATAACCTTTTCCAAGTTATAGGTCTTGTCGGGACCGCCGGCACGGAGGCCCTGGGAGATGGTCACAGCCTGAGCGCCGGGGGCGTTGAGTCTGTAGATCACTTCGCCGGTTTCCGGATTGACCGCGGGATAGGATTCGCAGAAAATTGTGGTTTCAGAGGGGACGAATCCTTCGGGGAGACGGGCCGGAGCGCCGCCGAACATGCCGCCGAAGCCACCGGGGCCGCCGCCGGACTGGGTCGCGCCGAAAGCATTGTTGCCGCCGAGACCGCCGCCGAAGCCGCCGCCACGACGACCACCCTGGCCGCCAGGAGCCGCGCCGCCGGGACCGCCGGCAGGACGCTGGCCGCCGCCGAAGCCGCCGCCGAAGCCGCCGGGAGCAGCA
>CACWOL010000072.1 GCA_902762495.1 uncultured bacterium
CTCATTCTCCGGTCTATTGTCGTTCATCAGAGACCGTTCGATAAAGATTTTCAGAAAAAAGTCTCAAAGTTGCTTGACTTTTGACACACCATCTTTTTAGAAAAGAAGGGCTGAGGACTTGACAAAAACAATTAAAGAGTGTAAATTGTTAGAAGAAACGTATTGAATATAACTTTTCCAGCGTGTTATGGAGCAAGATGCAAAAGCATGTCCGGCGCGCGGAAATGAACTTGTTTTGCAAGGAGGAACCTATGAATCTGCCTCTGAAACGCATCGCGGCGGTCGCTTTGACCGTGTGCCTGCTCGGCGCCGCGGCGGGAACCGTCTATGCCGGCGGCCGCGGTCCGGCTTCGCAGCCTCAGCCCAGGCCGCAGCCTCAGTCTAGGCCGCAGCCTCAGCCCAGACCGCAGCCTCAGCCCAGGCCCCAGCCTCAGCCCAAGCCGCAGCCTGCCCAGCAGAATACATCGAAATCGTCAGCCGTCATCGGATCCCTGAGTTCGGGCAGTACGATCGGATCTTTGGGCAATGGCAGCTCAATCGGTTCCCTGAGTTCCGGCAGTGCGATCGGTACGCTGGCGCCAACCAATCCGCAGCCTCAGCCCAAGCCCAATCCAAAGCCCAGACTGAAAGATCCGGAACCCGAACGGGGTGGCGGTCGTCGTTCTCAGAACGATGCGCAGCCCGAACAGAAGATCCCGCAGAATAATCCGCCGCCCGCAGAGGCGCGTCTGCCGAACAATCCGCCGCCGCAGAGCCGTCCGGCGGAACAGCCGAAGCCCGCCGAAGGGCCGCAGGTCGTTCAGCAAACGACAAAGAATCCTGCACCGGAACAGCCGAAGCCGGCTCAGGCGCAGGCCCCGATCATCATTATGCCGAAGTCCGTAAGCAACGGCAATTCCTCCCGAGGGAACACTTATCGCGACACGACCGGCTATACCGGCGGAAACGGCAACGGCCCGCTGATCTACAATCCGTAAATCCGGTTCGAAAGGATCGAACGCCAATCCGGCGGCGGATGCTCTTCAAACTTGAACTTCGCCGCCGTTTTTCTGTTTCCCCTCGGACCAGGCTCGCCAGACCTGGGGATATTTCCGCATGGTGCGTTCGAGCTGCGACACGCTCGCGCCGCAGAGCGCGGCGGCCTGCGCGAGGTCATAATTCGTCGCCGCCAGACGGTCGAACAGCGCGGCGATCCACGGGATGAGGCGGGCGTGATTCGCGGGCGAGGGGGAGGGGAGCAAAGAGAAATCCGTGCCGGACGGGTCGGCATGCACGCGCAGCGCGATCTCGTACCGGAGCTTCCGCAGGGCGATGTGACGGTTTATCGCCTGGCTGCGTTCCTCGTTCGCGGCGACGGCGATCCCGGTCGGACGGTGCCGCAGACGCACGGCGGAAGACGTCTTGTTGATCTTCTGGCCGCCGTTGCCCGTGCCTTTTTGCATGATGAACTCGCAGTCGCGCAGGAGAACGGCATCCTCCGCGGTGAGCATGGCGTTGCGTTCGGAGGCGGTCATGGTGAAATCAAAATGCGTCGAATTGAGGAGGAAACAGCCTCACTGACGGCGTTTCTTCGAAATGTGGATGACCGGATCGCCGTTCAGCTCCTTCGAGACGACGATGTCGAAACCGTCGTCGTTCGGGCCGGAGACGACCAGACAATAGTCGGAGCCGTTTTTGACGATGGCTTCCGAGATCAGCGAACGGAGCACGCGGTCGGCATAGATGGAGTTCTGCGGGCTGTACATGCCGGTCCCGGAGAGCCCCTTGCGTGTGAGCGCGAGGATCAGGGACTGCGTGGCGGAGCTGACGAGCTGGTCGTTCGTGAGTTCGACGGTCGAGGCCGGTTCGGGATTCTGCGGAGGCGGATCGAACGCGGGCGTGTCCGGCGGCGGATTGTCCTGGTTGTGATAATCGAACCAGAAATCGGCGCAGGAGCAGAGAAAAACGGGCGTGAGAAGCGCGAGCGAAAGGGAAACGGCGTGTAGAGTTTTCATGCGCGGGGCTCCTTGATGCGTTTAAAATGAATGGAGCGGGCGAAGGGAGTCGGACCCTCGACAATCACGTTGGCAACGTGACGCTCTACCACTGAGCTACGCCCGCATCTGGCATGCTATTTAATCTAGCACTCATTTCCGAAAAAGCAAGCTCGAAACGCACATTTTTTTCAAAAAAGTTTGTTCCGTGTCCGTTCAAGCCGGAAATCAGCATCATCTAAATCCTGTGTCCGAGCGTAGCCGGGCACTGCATCAGCACACTTCGTGTGTGCGCGAGCGGAGCCGCGCACAGTATCAGCACCGCTTGCGGTGTGGCAACCCTGTCAGGACTCGAACCTGAACTAAGTGGACCAAAACCACTTGTGCTGCCATTACACCACAGGGTTACGAAAAACAATGCTCTTTACTTTAGCACGTTTTCCCGAAAATTCCAGTTGAAAGCCCTAAAAAGAATGATTTTTGTAGGTTGGGCTCAGCGCGAAGAAAGGACTTTCGCCGCGATGGTTTCGGCAATAGCTTCGGGTGTGAAGCCGTGCTCCTCGCGGATCTTCGCAGTGGAACCGTGCGGGATGATCTCGTCGGCGTCCCAGCCCCAGGAGAGCAGGGCGGGACATCCGTTGCCTGCGGCGAGTTCGGCGGCGATGGACGCCAGACCGCCCTGTTTCACGTGGTCTTCGAGCGTGACGACGGGCTTGTCGAGATACCGTTTGAAGAGCGATGCGTCGAACGGCTTCAGGAAGCGCACGTTCACGACGGCGGCGCGGAGGCCGTGCTTCTTTTCCAGGATGTCCGCGGCGGCCAGTGCCGTGTAGATTTCGCGTCCGGCGCACCAGAACGAGAGGTCGGAACCTTCGCGGACGACGGCGGCTTTGCCCCATTCGATCGGGGAGGGCGCGGAATCGCCGTCTGGGCGGCCGGAGTTCCCCTTCGGGTAACGGATGACGGCGGGGCAGGGGTGATTCAGCGCGGCCTCCATCATCATGGGGAGTTCGTCCTCGTTCGCGGGCATCAGGATCGACATGTTCGGGACGGCGCGCAGGAACGACACATCGTAGATGCCATGGTGCGTGGGGCCGTCCTCGACGAGTCCGGCACGGTCCTCGCAGAGGAGAACCGGGAGGTTCTGAAGCCCGACGTCGTGGAACAGGCAGTCGAGCGCGCGCTGGGAGAACGTTGCGTAGATCGCGGCGACCGGGTGGCAGCCGTTGGCGGCGAGGCCCGCGGCGAACGCGATGGCGTGTTCCTCGGCGATTCCGACATCGAAGAACCGTTCGCGGTATTTGCGGATGAATTCGTGCGAAATGCCGCATCCGAGCGCCATGGCGGCGGCGACGGTGACGAGCTTCGGGTCCTGCGCGGCGAGTTTTTCGAGCGACTTGCCGAAGACTGCGGAGAAGGTCGGTTTCGCGTCGGCGCTGCGGATGAGTTCGCCCGTCTCGGGGTTGAACTTGCCGATGCCGTGGAAGAGCTCCGGGTCCTCGTTCGCGAACTTGCAGCCGCGTCCCTTCTCCGTGATCACATGGACGATCACCGGCAGGTCGTTGTCCTTCACGCGGCGGAGCGTTCGGATCAGCTCCACGAGGTTGTGCCCGTTCACGGGGCCGATGTAGCGGATGCCCATTTCCTCGAAGAACACGCCCGGCACGAGCAGGCTTTTCAGCGAGTTTTCCAGCCCGCGGATGCTTTCGATCAGGTTCTCGCCGTGCGGGAAGATGCGGAGGAAATACTTCAGCGAAGTCTTCGTGCGGTTGTACAGCTTGGCCGTGATGATGCGGTTCAGGATGCGGGAGATCGCGCCGGTGCTGCGGGCGATGGACATCTTGTTGTCGTTCACGATCAGGATCAGGCCGCGGCAGGTCGAGCGGAGATTGTTCAGCGCCTCGAACGTGATGCCGTTGGTGAGCGCGCCGTCGCCGACGACCGCAATCACGCGGTCCTCTTTCTTCAGCAGGTGGTCCGCGACCTCGAATCCCATGGCGGCGGAGAGCGCGGTGCCGGAGTGCCCGGAGCCGAAGCAGTCGTAGGGGGATTCGTCCATCTTTGTGAATCCGCTGATGCCGCCCTTCTGGCGGAGCGTGCCGAATCTGTCCGCGCGTCCGGTCAGGAGCTTGTGTGTGTATGCCTGGTGGCTGACGTCCCACAGGATCTTGTCCTCGGGGGCGTGAAACACCATGTGGAGTGCGATGGTGAGCTCGACCGTGCCGAGATTCGGCGCGAGGTGCCCGCCGTTCTTGGAAACCACGTCGATGATCCGTTCGCGGATTTCCGCGGGCAGGGCGGTGAGTTCCTTTCCCGTGAGCTTCCGGAGGTCTTCCGGAGAATGAATGCGCTGAAGGATCTTTTCCATGAATCCGAGGCCGTTTTCCAAGTGTGTGCGTGAAAAAGTACAATCAATTAATATATACCGGAAACAGGCTTTTTTCAAGCTGAAAACATGATGTTGTCGAAGAAACGAGCCCCGGATTCCGCTTTCATCAAGAGGACAATTCTGCACTTTTTCTCATTTTCATTGGAAAGCCGTTTGTTTTTTCTGTTTTTATATGCTATAGTACAGCATAATATGTATGGATTAACAAAAAACGAAAGGTGCAACCATGGCCAAATACGAAGTCAAAAGCAGCGTGACCAGCTCCGGAATCATTCTGAATGAAAGCGATTATATGCACGTCTTCAGCGGCGGCACGGCAACCACCACCACCGTCAACAATAGTGGACATTTGTGGGTTTCCAGCGGTGGATTGGCGTTCAAAACCGAGGTCAATCCCGGCGGGAGCATGATGGTCCCCCGCGGCATGGCGAACAGCACCACGGTCAATCGCGGGGGGGCTTTGGACGTTTACTCCCACGGAGCGATGAGTCACACGGTTGTCTACGGTTATGCCGCTCTCCTCAACTACGGCGCCATGGCGAACTACACCACGATCGAATCCGGTGGTTTTTTCCGGGTCAACAGCAGCTGCTCTGCGAACCACACCACGATCAAATCCCATGGGAGTATGGAGCTCAACAGCTTCGGCACCGCGACCGACACCACGGTCAGCAAGGGCGCAGTGTTCAATATTTACGGCGGTCTGGCGGACGGCATCTCCATCGACTTCGGCGGCAGAGTCTCCATCATTGGTAGCGGCACGGCCACGAATGTCCTGGAAAACGGCGGTTTTCTGGGTTGTTACTCCGGCGGGGTTTTGTTGTCGTGCATTTCAAACTCTTTTTCGGATCTGGTGATTTCCAAGAACAGCGCAACGGTACATTCCGGCACGACCGCATTATATACATCAATCACATACGATGGAGAACTTCATCTCTATGGCGGCACGGCGAGCTGCACCACGGTCGCAAACAAAGGCTTCATCAAGGTCAGTGGCGGCGTGTTATTTGACACGGTCCTCGGCTATGACGGCATTCTTTATCTCTATTCCGGCACGGCGAACGACACGACCATCAACTCAGCCGGCCAATTTCACATCAGCAGCGGCGGCACGGCGAACAGAACGACTGTCGCTTCCGGCGCCAATTTCCGTGTCATAACCGGCGGTGTCTCCGTGAACGATACGATCGTCGAAGATGGCGGTAGTCTGCTTATTCAAAGCGGCGGTTCCACGGACGTCACGACGATCCATTCGGGCGGCTCGTTTGCCGTCTACAGTGGCGTCGCAAACCACACGACCGCCTACGGCTATTTCCTGGTCGACAATAACGGCACGGCGAACGATACTTTGGTCGACTCCGGTGCAACGCAGGACGTCAAGTCCGGCGGCACGGCGAATGACACGACGATTGCCTCCATGAGCCTGTTAAGAGTCAGCCGCGGCGGCTTGGTGATCGGCGCCATGGTACGGGAGGAGGGCCTGATGAACGTCTTCAACGGCGGCTCGGCAATCAGCGCCACGGTACGGGAGGAGGGCCAGATAAAAATCTTCAGCGAAGGCAAAGTGACCTCGACGGTCATAGAAACGGACGGCGGTATGCTCGTCCAAAGCGGAGGATATGCGGGCATTACGGAACTCCTCGCGGGAAAAATGTCCGTGTGCGGCTCGGCGAGTTCGACCAACATCAGAGGCGGCGGCATGCATGTCTCCAACGGCGGCGTGGCCGCGGTAAACAGTATTTTCAACGGCGGCAGCCTCTATATCTCCTACGGCGGCGTGGCACGATGGAACTCTGTGCAGAGCGGCGGCGAACTTTATGTCTCCAACGGCGGCGTTATGGACGATGCCAGCGTGTATTCAGGAGGCAAGGTCCTGGTGTATTCCGGCGGCCTGGCATCCGGCGCCGACATCTACAGCAGCGGTATCATAAGAATCTTCAATGGGGGCACGGCGGAACATGTTTACGTATCCAGCGGAGCCTATCTCTACGTTTCCAGCGGCGGCGTGACGGAAATAACCTCCGTCACCAGCGGAGGAAGCATGACCGTCTCCAGCGGCGGTGTGGCGAATTCAACTACACTGGACGGACTCACGGAAGGCACACCCGGCAGCCGGGGAGGGACTCTGGTCATCTCCAACGGCGGCATGGCGAGTGCGACCACAGTGTCCTCGGGCGGCAGTATGGTCGTATATATCGGCGCGAACGCGAGCATGACCACGGTAAAAGCAGGCGGAAACGCGACTGTCCGTTCCGGCGGCATGGCAAGTGCGACCACAGTGTCTTCGGGAGGAGGCGTGGTCGTCAATTCCGGCGGCACAGCAGGCGGGATGACCGTGTCCAAGGGTGGTATTCTGCTCGTTTCCTCAGGCGGCAGACTCACGGAAACTCTGACTTTGAGCAGCGGAGCCGACGTTACGGTATCCGGCACCATCTTATTCAACCTTATAGAGGCCTCCGCGGACGCGGACCCATTCGTGAACGACCTGTCGCTCGTGAAGGGCGCGCCGAAATACGCGCTTATGGTCGACGGGATGCAGACGGACGGTACATACAAGCTCGCCGCCGGAGCGGCGGGATTCGACAGCGGCATCGCCGTAAAGAATTCCTTGGGTGTAACGATTGATGTTCTCAGGCTCACGAGCGGCACGAAGGAAATTGAAGGCGTGTTTTACACGCTCAATCTCGACGGCGACAACGTGCTGTCCGTTACGGTCGATGCGCCTGACCCGGGGCCTGAACCGCAACCTGCGTTCACGGCGAAGAGCGACATCGACGGCAACAACATCTCCGACGTGATGTTCGTCTGGACCGGTGAGCACGGCGATGGCAATTACCAGCACGGCTACTGGATGAACGAACGGCACGTCCGAATGGCAATCCGCGAATACCGGCCACCCGGCCAACTGGGACAATCTGGGCAACTTCGACATGACCGGCGACGGCAAGGCCGATTCCGTGCTCTTCGGCAATGTGGACGCGTATGAAGTCCCATCCGCCTACATCGGCTACTACAAGGACGGTATCGACACTGACGAGAACTGGGTCACGATCGGCTTCCTGACGAACGCCGCCGGGATCGCATGGAAGAACGCGGTCGGCAACGTGACCGGAGGCTCCTCCAATTCCATCATCTGGCATGCGGCGGAACTCGGCGCGCTCGGAGCCTGGACCGACGGCACGGACAACTGGATCAACCTCGGCGGCGGATTCGATTCGACCTGGACGCTGATCGGCTGCGGCGACTTCTCCGGCGACGGCAAGGACTCCGTGCTGATGTCCCACAACGGCGGCGAGGAGTATTACGGCATCGACTATTACGGTACGTTCACGCTCCTCGGCGCGTCCGACAGCGGCTGGGAAGTCCGCGCCATCGGCGACTTCTCCGGCGATGGCAAGGACGATATCGTCGCGTTCCACGAGGGTACCGGCATCGTGGCCAAGTGGGCCGACGGCCAGGTGGCGAACTGGTCGCAGCTCGGCCAGCTCGATGCGAAGGACTGGTTCGTGGTCGGCGCGGGCGATTACGACGGCGACGCGAAGGACGACCTGCTGGTCCGTCAGATTTCGACAGGCATGCTCGGCTACTACTCCGCCGGCGACATGAGCGCTTGGGTCGAAATGGGACGCGGCGTTGACATGCAGTGGACCGTCATCGCCTAACACCGCAAGCGGTGCTGATACAGTGCTCTCAGCTGCGCTTTAGCACGAAAAGCAAGTGTGCCGGAGCGCAAACCCGGCACTACTGCGACACGGCTTGCCGTGTGCTCTCAGCTGCGCTTGAGCACGGTTAGTAAAAAAGGAACGTCTCCGACTTCTCCGGAAGCCGGAGGTGTTTTTTATCTTGCCTGCATCGGAAACGCAGAAACGGCGTTTTTTCGCTTTTTTTTCTTGATTTTTGGCGGAAAATGCAGTATAATAATTGGATAAAACACCGCCGCGAAGACGGAAAACACGAACTTGCGGCGCTTCAACTTTTCAAATAAAGGATTCCGCTATGGACAGCAACAAACGCCCGGACGACATGGTCCGCATCACCACGAAAGAACTCGCAGACAAGTTCATCGAAGAACAGATCGCCCTCATCCGTCAGCAGGTCGGCTCCCGCAAGGTGCTCCTGGCGCTTTCCGGCGGCGTGGACAGCTCCGTGGTGGCCGCGCTCCTGATCCGCGCGATCGGCCAGCAGCTCGTGTGCGTGCATGTGAACCACGGCCTGATGCGCAAGGGCGAAAGCGAACAGGTCGTCGAGGTGTTCCGCAAACAGCTCGGTGCGAACCTGATCTACATCGACGCGACCGACCGTTTCCTCGACAAGCTCGCCGGAGTCGCCGATCCCGAACAGAAACGCAAGATCATCGGCGGCGAATTCATCCGCGTGTTCGAGGAAGAGGCGCGCAAGCTCACCGACGTCGATTTCCTCGCGCAGGGCACCATCTATCCCGATATCGTGGAGAGCGTCGGCGTGAAGGCGCACCACAACGTCGGCGGCCTCCCGCCCGATCTGCATTTCGAGCTCGTCGAGCCCGTGAAACTCCTCTTCAAAGACGAAGTGCGCGTGATCGGCACCGCCCTCGGTCTCCCCGACTCCATGGTCAACCGCCAGCCGTTCCCGGGACCCGGCCTCGGCGTCCGCTGCACTGGCGCGATCACCCGCGACCGCCTTGCCGCGCTTCGCGAATCCGACGCCATCCTGCGCGAGGAGTTTGACCGCGCCGGCCTCACGAAATCCGTCTGGCAGTTCTTCACCGTCGTGCCGGACTACCGTTCCACGGGCGTCCGCGACTCCAAACGCGTGTTCGACTGGCCGGTGATCATCCGCGCGGTGAATACGCGCGACGCCATGACCGCGGTCGTGCCGGAGATCGACTGGGCCGTCCTAAAGAAGATAACGGACCGCATCCTCGCCGAAGTCCCCGGCGTCTGCCGCGTGCTCTACGACCTCAGCCCGAAAGGGCCGGCCACCATCGAATGGGAGTGATCGCCTCCATTTGACCGGACATCTTCTTTTGATGCGAACGGGCTGAGGTTGCGGAGATACGCTGCGACCTCGGCCCATACTTTTCTCAGGAGGGACAACCGTATGAGCAAGGTATTCCATATCCATCCCGGCGACCCGGACTTTACAGATCCGAAACGGCCGGACGTCATCGACAATCCGGCCCTGTATTCGCCGGGGGAGCCTTTTCAGGTCGTCATTGAGCCGGGCATCACAGAAATAGAATATGATGCTTTCGAGGAATATACCCTCATGACATCGGTCGTGATCCCGGACACAGTGAAGAGGGATCGGTGCCTTAGCTTTCTCGGAATGCACAGGGCTGACCTCACTGGTGATCCCGGGCGGTGTGGAGGTGATCGAGTTGGAAGCGTTCCGCGGCTGTACGGGGGTGACCTCGGTCGTGATCAACGGCGCGAAGGAAATCGGGATCAATGCTTTCGCGGACTGCAAAAACCTGACTTCGGTCGTCCTCAACGATGTGAAGGAACTGAAAGCTGACGCCTTCTCGGATTGTTTCAGGCTGAAATCGGTCACGTTTTCCGGCTGCGTGCCGAAATTCGGCGGCGGTGTCTTTTCCGGGTGCCGGTCACTTCGTCAGGACATTGTGTTTGACGGCACGCTTTATCACCTCGGGAAGCAATCGGGGAAAGTCGTGATCCCGGACGGCGTGCGGACCATCGGCCCGGGCGCGCTGCAGGACTTCAGGAGAATGACCTCGGTCGTGATCCCGGAGAGCGTCACTGAGATCGCGGAGGGAGCTTTCTGGGGTTGCACGGGGCTGACCTCGGTCGTGATCCCCGACAGTGTGAAGAAGATCGGGAAGGATGCTTTCGCCGGGTGTAAGAGACTGAGTGCGGTCGTACTCCCGCGCAGACTAACGAAACTTGAAGACAGGATCTTTTGGGAGTGTACCCCTGGCGCTCCGGGCGGGCTTCCGGAACTGACTTCCGTTGCGATCCCGAAAAGCGTGAGGACGATTGGATTGTATGCCTTCCGCGATTGTACGGGGCTGACCTCGATTGAGATTCCGCGCGCCGTGAAAAGAATTGATGTGACCCCAAAAACTTGGACGGGTTATTGATATAGGGAATGAGTTCGGTATTGAACTGGACTCATTCCCTTTCTCTTTAAAGATATCCGTTCTGT
>CACWOL010000073.1 GCA_902762495.1 uncultured bacterium
TGTTCGGCCGTAAGATAGTCCACGACTTCATCCGGAGGATAGAACTTGATTCGATGGTTCTCGCTGAAATCCAGCGCCCAGATCGTGCCCCAGATCGTCAGCACGAACAAAAAGAAAAACACCGTGCCGCGGAAGAACATCGTCCAGCACCATTCGCCAAACTCTTTCAGCATCGCGATGCGTTTTTCGCGGTCGCGGCAGCGTTCGATGAACTCCTGAATGGATTCCTTCAGCGGCTTTTCCGGCGGAGGCGGGGGGTCGGGCTCCTCTTCGTCGAGGGAATCCAGAAACGAATTGACCGCAAGCAACATTTTTTTGAACTTCGACGGCGAAGTGTCCGCGGACACATCAGCCCCGAGCGGACTTTTTTTGAGTCCGTCGAATTCTTTTTTTGCCGTTTCGGCTGACTTGTTCTGTTGTTCCGACATAAATCGTATTCTGAAGACTTGATAGAAAAAGACGTTATTATTTGTATAATGTACTTCACATTTCTTTATTTTTCAAGACGGGAACGGTCTTATTCCGGCAGAATCTCCATGAAACAGCCGAAGAAAAACAAAGATTAAATCGACTGAAAAAATCAAGGTGTCCTGAGGTCGAAGAAACGCACCGGCTTGCGCGACTGGCGGGATATTTTCGCACGCGCCTGTTCGATCGGGATGATCTCGACCGGGACATGGATGCGGATGCGCTTGTAGAGCTGTTCGGAGATAAACTGCGCCGTGCAGCCGGGATGGCGGACCGCGGCGAATACCCTCACCTCATCGCTGAGCGCGCTGCCGGAGACTTCCATGTAATAGTCGGAAACGTCGTCGAGACTGTCCAGCACGGTGAAGAAGGAATTCGGGAAAAGCGTGGTCCCGCGTATCTTCAGCATCTGCGCCTTGCGTCCGAGGATCGGTCCCAGACGGCGCGTATTGCGTCCGCAGGCGCAGCGTTCCTCGGAGATCAGGAAGGACACGTCGCCCGTACGGAAACGGATCAGCGGCATGCCGGTCACACGAAGCGGCGTCACCACGACTTCGCCGACCTTGCCCGGCGGCAGCGGATGCCCGTCGGGGTCGACGATTTCCACGACCGCGAGGTCGGCGGGAGGATGCCCCCCGGCACACGCCGAACATTCGGTAAAACTGGTCACGATCTCGGAGGACGCATAGGTGGAATGCGCCGCGCCGGGGAAATACCGGTCGAGCTTGCGTCCCAGCGGCGTGAGCGCCAGGTCGCGGGTGCGGAGCGGTTCGCCGATGCACACCAGCGTGTGTACGGACGAGGTATCGTATCCGGTCTCCGCGAGGTATTCGCCGAGTTTCGCGAGGAACGACGGGACGCCGACGATCGCTTCGGGCCGGGTCAGACGCATGATCTCGGCGTGGCTTTCCAGCGTGTTCAGGCCGTTGCGGATGGCCGTCGCGCCCATCTGGATCACGCCCGAATAATAGGCCAGTCCGGCGATGAAACACCGGTCGATGGTACAGGTCAGCAGCACGCGGTCGCCGGGCCTGATCCCCGCCGCGATGAATCCTTTGGCGTCGTTGTAGCCGAGACGGCGCAGGTCGCTCGCACTGTAGGAAATCCGGCATGGACGCCCTGTGGTCCCGCTGGTGAAACTGATGTCGGCGATCTCCTCGGGCGGCAGCGCCACGAACGAATCGTTGAACTCCGCCAGGTCGGCTTTCCCGGTCAGCGGCAGTTCGGCGAGGGATTCGATCGTGACGGGGCGGTCCGGGCGGTCGCGCAGGACACGGCGGTAATACGGCGACTTGGCGCGGCAGTACGCCAGATGCTCGTTCAGCAGGCGCGTCTGTTCCGCGCGGATGACTTCGGGTTCGGCGAAATCCAGCCGCCCGTGCACATCAAAATCCATAGTCCGGCCACCGGTTCTGCAAGCGTGAATCTATCTTTGCGGAACGGACGCCTGCGGACCCGTCCCCGCTTCAAAAAAAACGATGGGGAGAATCTCCTGATTCTTCCCCTTTCATGCGATCAATAATAAATATACATCAATTCGGACGTTTTGCAAACGCCGGACTGTCTTTTTTTCAGCTCGAAAACAAAGTTCGGGCTTCCCGTTTACTTCAGGCAGGCGATCCCGGCCTCGACGAGCCGTTTCATCTGCTCCGGGAAGACGATCCACGCGACAGCCAATACGTTCAGGATCACGCAAAGCCAGAAAACGATCATGAACGAAAGCTTTTTCCATTTGTGATGGAAACACGACTGCGCGAACAGCGCCCCCGGCCAACCGCAGCACAATTCCCAGAAATGAAGCGTGGCCTCGGGTATCCGCCATTCCTGACGCTCGGCCAGACGTTTATCCTCGCGGTAAAACAGAATCTCAAGCAGGCTGTTCAGCAGGAATGCCAGGGCGAGTCCCGGAAGCGGATGTTTCAGCCAAACCGACACCCCTGCCCCCGGGATGACGGCCAGCGGCCAGAACCCGGCAATCCATGAGACAAATGTCAGCCTCTTTTTCCCCGGTCCGCCGGAAGAAGCCTTCTTTGCGGGTTTTGTACTGCCTTTTCTGTCCGTCATGATTATTTCGGCTGTTTGTCTTTCCAATCTTTGTATGTGTCAAGTTCGGACTGGAAGGCCGAGATGACCAGGGCGAAAACTGCCGCGTCGTCCGTGAATCCGAGCAGAGGAAGGAAATCCGGGATGATGTCGAGCGGGGAAACGAGATACGTTACCGCGAATCCGACGGACGCAGCGAGTTTCCATGGGATGTTCTTATAGTCGCCCGACCAGTAATCTTGAAGAAGATTCCAGGTCAGCCGGAACGATTCGATCTGTTCGCCGAGATGCGTCGATTTCCGTTCCGCAGTCTCGCGCTCCGCCTTTAGTTTTTCCATATCTTCTTCCGAAAAACCGTTCGAGCCGTGCTCGAATGTGGCATTGACTCGTTCCCGGTCTTCCGGGTTCAGTTCGTTCTTCACATTCTCCAAGTCCTGTTTTTGTGGCATTATTGTTTTCTGTGGTTTCGGTTTCCAATAATGTAACCTCTTTCAGCCGGATTTCAAGCGAAGGAACGCGTTTTCCATTTTCTGCCCCCATGTTTTTGAATACATAAACAAAGACCAGATCCGCGAGGAACTGGTCTTTGAAATGATCTTGCTGTTTTGCAGAGGACGATCAGAAGACACCGCCGTTCATGCCGGGACCGAAGCCCATGCCGGGACCGAAGCCGCCAGGTCCGAAGCCGCCGGGGCCCATGGCCATGCCGTTATCGAAGCCCATGCCGGGGCCGAAGCCGCCACCGAAGTCCATCGGTTCCATCGGAGCCGGGAAATTCATCATGCCGGGATCGGCAGGCATGCCGCCATACTGCACGGAAGCCGTCGCGACCTTCTCAGCCTTTTTCGCCCGGCGCTCTTCCGCACGCTGGGCGCGGCGTTCCGCGGCGCTGATGCGGTTCGCTTTCGCCTCGCTGACAGTCGTCTCTTTGGCGGGCGCATCCACGGTCGGCGGGAACATCTTCGTCAGGGCGAAGAGCAGGATCGGGAGCGCGGCGACGATCAGGACAAGGACGGTCGTGGTGTTCAGTTTGGAATCGGTATTATTCGTATTGAAGGAAGTCGAGTTTTTCATGGCTGGTCTCCTGAAGTTTCAGAGGTTTGTTTTTTTGTATCGTTTCTAAATCAATTAACGCTCCTCGGGCGGTTTTATTGTGCAGGAACGAAAAAAACGAAAGAAGTTTTTTCTTTCCCGCACATATGAAGTTTTATATATGGTGAAATAGCGTCTGACGTTATTTTCCGTCCCGATTCCGGCACGCAGCGAACCCACAAACGTTTTTTTGTCGGATTTTTCTGAAATAATCCGAAAAAAAAAGTTGAAAATAAGACAAAGACGTGCTATAGTTTGCAAAAGTAATTTCAATTATTTTTTAAAAATCACGGTTTCCACTCTTCATCAGCATCTTTTTTCACCTCAAATAACAAACTGAAAGGATCGAACCATGGGTACTGTCATTTCCAGCGGCACCGTCTACGTCAACAAGGGAGAAATTCTGGATTCTCCCGATATCCTGAACACCGGCAAAGTGTATGTCAACAGCGGGGGATCCGCGACGAATGCGACCATCCATGACGGCGGCGTGGAATATGTCATGGCTAACGGCACGGACATGGATGCAAACGTTTCTGCCGGCGGTACGGTTCATGCCAATACAGGCATTTTGTCCAGAACACATATCAATAACGGCGGTATCGTCAGCGGAATCGGCGCTACCATCTATTCCGCCGTCGTCAACAACGGCGGCAGCATGGCCTTGTCCGGCTATGTCCATCAGACCAGCGGGCTCGTCTCCCGCGGCCACGTGATATCGACAGTCGTCGAATCCGGCGGCGTCGTGACGCTGAATAAATTTGCCGCCTGCAGCAATACGACGATCAACGGCGGCAAACTGCTCGCTTATTCCGGTACGGAAGTGTACGGCATCAATATGACAGACGGCTATATCCTGATCGACAGTGCTTATGCATTCAGTGTGACCATGTCCGGCGGCAGCATGCGGGTCACGGGCGAAAACGCCCAGAATCCCGGCGTCGTGGAAAACCTGTACATGCGCAGCAGCTCCGGTATCGTCTGGGTTGAAGAGTACGGCGTGATTTCGGGCGGCAATGTTTCCCATGGTGTCCGCGTGGGGAATAATGGCCTCGTCAAAGATCTGACGGTACAATATGATGGCGGAGGCTACCTGGAGATCCTCAACGGCGCTGCACAGTACAGAGGTATTGTCTACGGTTCCGAAACCATCGCGGCCGGCGGCACGGCATACGACGTGACTTTCCATGGGGCTGTCGACGTGCATGGAAACGCCATCAACTGCAATTTGGCTGGCGGATCGGCCGATGTTTCCAGCGGCGGTTTCTTCTCCGGCACGGCAATTCAAGCATCCGACAGCAATCGCGCCTCATTCGTCATGTCCTCCGGCGGTACAGCTGTAGTCACCAGGGCATCCGGCACGTACATCGATGCATTTCTCTACGGCGGCGTCCTGGACGTGAACGCAGGCAAGATCGATTGGGTCTACCTCAAAGAAGGCGGAACATTCAACCTCGGCTCGGGAGCGTCCATCGGCATCAGCGCGGATGTCGCAACCGGCGTCATGAACGTCGAGGGCGTCCTCCGGGATCCCCGCGTCAGCTCCGGCGCATCGGTCATGATTTCCTCCGGCGGCATCGTCACCGGACGATACGACATCCTGAACGGCGCGATCGTCTCCGCCGCCGAGGGCGCGACCGTCGACTTCGACCTCACGCGGACCTCGGCCGGCGCGACCGGCGCGCTGCTGAGCAACCTCTCCCTCATAAGCGGCACGCCGAACTACTCGCTCACGGTGGACGGCACCCAGTCCGTCGGTTCCTACAAGCTCGCGGGCGGTGCGGCCGGATTCAGCAAGACACTCACGGTGAAGGATTCCGCCGGGACCGAACTCGGCACGATCACCGTCGACGGAGACGCCGTGGGCTACAACGGCAAGCTGTATGGGCTGAAGCTGACCGACGGAACGCTGAGCGTGCTGGTCGTGAACGGCAGTTCCGAAAATGTCTTCATGGGTACCGTGACGAGCGGGACGAAGACCATCACCTCCGGCTCTTCCGCGGTCGGCGCAACCGTCGACGAGGAAGGACACCTTATCATTGATAGCAAAGGCAAAGCGAGCAATACTCTAGTCAAAGCCGGCGGCGAAATGGTCGTTTCCTCCGGCGGCACGGTCAAAGGTATCACGATCGAAAAAGGCGGCTCCGTGTCCATCCTCGAAGACGTCATGGCACAAAACGTGGTCGTCAACGGCGGCATGTTCAGCCTCGAACAATACGGCTGGGCATACCAGACATCAAAGGGAAGCACGGTGTCCAGCAACACCATCGTGAGGAACGGCGGCCAGGTCATCGTGCATGAAAGCGCCTATCTGGTCGGCGCGTACGTCTCCGACGGCGGCCGTGTGGACGTACTGAGCGACGGCACGTTCGAATCAGGCAGAGTCAACGACGGGGAAGTTTATGCGTTCAACGGCGCACACGTCTCCCGCGTGGACCTGGAGGACGGCGGCATCCTGAACGTGGAGTCCGGCGGCATAGTGCGGCATATCAATGTCAGCGCGGGCGGCGTCCTGACCGGCGTCCTGCGCGAAGCCTCCGAACTCAACTTCTACGGCGGCACGCTTGACCTCGACATCTCGGCGGCCGCGCCGGGAAGCGAATTCCTCGTCGACGAGCAGTCGTACACCGCCATAAACATGCACTCCGGTGAATCGATCTATTATCTCTGCACGCTCACGGTCGACGATTCCCAGGCACACGGCACCTACCAGCTGATCGAATGGGCTTCCGATTTCGACCAGACCATCACCGTGGTGAACACCTCCGGTGCTGAACTCGGCACGCTCTCCGTCGGCTCCTCCGTCGCGATCGGAAACGACCTGTATACCCTGAGCCAGACCGCGGGCGATTATTCCCTGCTCGTCACGATCGAAGACAAACCGGAACCCACGCCGCCGACTCCGACTACTTACATCGCGAAGAGCGACATCGACGGCAACGGCGTCAGCGACGTGATGTTCGTCTGGACCGGTGAGCACGGCGATGGCAATTACCAGCACGGCTACTGGATGAACGGCACGTCCGAATGGCAATCCGCGAATACCGG
>CACWOL010000074.1 GCA_902762495.1 uncultured bacterium
CAAGATGGCGGAATTCCTCTCCACCACGCAAGGCGAACTCGTCTCCGGTTACGAAGTCGACGTCCGCAAGGGCGGCAAATGGGAAACCGTGCTGAAAGGTCAGGCGATCGGCCTCAAACGCCTGAAACCGATCCCGACGCAGGACTGCGACGCGGTCCGCATCCGCATCACCGAATCTTCCGCCCCGGTCAAGTCGCTGAAATTCTCCGGCTACCTCGCGCCGGAACATCTCATCGGCGTCGGCTCGGCGATCCAGGAAAACGACATCCGCTCGCTCCCGAACTACCGCAAACTTGAGGTCAACCCCGCCAGCCAGTTCACCCCGATGCACCCGCTCCGCTACCTCGAATTCCCTGTTTCGCGCGACAAGGCCATCACCGGCTTCGTCTTTACTCCTGCCGCAGGCGCTCCGCTCGGCACGCCCGACCGCTGCACCATTGAGATTCAGCAGGACGGTAAGTGGGTCAAGGCCGCCGACCGCGAGTTCTCCAACGTAAAGTCCAACCCCGTACCACAGCTGATCCCGCTCGACAACGTAAAGACCGACCGCATCCGCATCCGTGCGGACCGTTTCCTCGACGGCGCGGCGGAAATGGTCTTCGGCGAAATGGGCATCCTCCTCGCTGAGTGATCCCACGCCTCAAATAGAATCGAAAGCCTCCCTCCCTAAAAACAACGGGAAGGAGGCTCATGTATTTTTCTCTACAGTTCAATCAGACAGAAAAGGAAATATCTTTTTCATTTTCTGCCGGAACGAATACGTCGTCAGCGCACGGACGATCATTTTGAGATAATAGCGCTTCGGTTCAACAAAAAAAGCCTCGACGTTTTTCCGTTTGAACCGACCTCCCCGGTACAGGCTCAGACCGTAGGCGAAATTGACATAATCGTAGCATTTCAGCTGGGAGGAGTAGAGAGACAGCGCCTGTTTTTTCTGTTCTATCTCGTCGCTGATATCCAGGATCACCTGCGGATCCGGGATCGGCACCCAGACCTCATATTCGATCAGCCGGGCTTTTGCATGTTGAGCCCTGATCATTTTCCGCAGGAAATAATACGCATGCAGATGGTCCTGGCTGTTTTCAAAGCGGCTTGTTACAAATATAAAGTCGTATTCCCGAATGTCATATTTGCTCACGATGGAATAATACCGATAGACATCGCAGTTCAGCAAATCCATCATTGTGTATTTCCGGACATTCAGGAATGCCATGACATCCTTGAATTCCTGCTGCCGGAGGAGCCTGGTCTTTTCCGGAGTCGCGTCAGGATCCTCGCGGTCATAACCGAAACGACCGTCCGAAAGCAGAAGCACATCCGTCTGCGGACCATATTTCAGCAACAGCCCGCCGCATCCGATGGTCTCGTCGTCGGCATGTGGCGCTACGACAAGAATACGATCCGTCTCTTTCAGATTCAAAAGACCGTTTTTGTTCCACGGTTCCCGTTCAATTTGTTGTTTCTCAGACATTCTGTTTCCCTATCGTTGTCAAAGGTTGTAGTCTCCGTCAAACGGTCCGAAAAACCAGCTGTCACGGGTGTTTCCGATCTGTTCAATCACCCGGACGACTTCAGGATCGTTTGAAATCCATTCGAATCTGTTATGACCCGTTTTCTGCAGATGGGGCATGTGTTTGTTCAGAACCGGCTGAATAAAATCAGGGAATCCTGTCGATTCCAGCGTAATGGCGGATGTCTCTTTTTTCAGGAATCTCCGGGCTCCGCGCAACAGAAGATCCATTCGTTCCGGGGCATTCTCCAACGCGATCATATCCATGATTTGCCAGCGGTCGGGCGAGTCGGGCATGGGACGCAGTACGATAAACCCTTCCAGTTCATTGGTGTCACGAACGACCGCCAAGAGAACACATTTCCCGCTTCGGACATCTTCCCCGAAAAGCCATGTCAAGGTTTCGACATCACGGGATACCACGATTCCGCGGTTCTTCGACACATATCGTTTCCAGAAAACATCAAAACGGGAATCGAAATCCATCACACGACGGACATGAGCTTCTCCCTCTGTGGCGTAAGACCGTATTTCATCCGGGACATGCTTGAATCCGTGAGGATCCGGCTGCGGCAGATGAAACACCTTGCGCCAAATCAGCAGCCAAAGGAAACGGAGAGGGTGGATCAGTCCAAACCTCATTTCAGTCCATGATTCTGTTCCCTGTTGCGCCCCCAATTCCGCATTCATCCGCATGGTCAGATAGATACAGGTGTTGCCGAACCGGAGACGACAAGGATTAAAATGAGTCCATTCAGACCGCTCCTGGACCTCCAGGGTAACCGACAACGGACAGCCTTTTTTTGTTTTGCAGAAATATCCGCCGACAAGTCCGAAAGATTCCTGCTGGCAAAAATATAACCTGCGCATGATCGAAGCCTTGAAGCACACGGCTTTTCCATTTTTTATGCCGATACAGCCTGCCGGAACAATTATCTTCCTGATAGGATTGTCGAGTATCTTTTGAAGGGCATTCAAAGCTCCTTTTCCGAAAGAATCCGAAACCAGTTCCTGGATCAGTGGAAAGGTCTCTTCCGTAAAGTCAAGATACTCAATTGCCATGTTCTGTCAACCGTCTGTAAATATCCCCGGGTGTCTCGAATTTTCTAAAATCATTAACATCCAAAGAAATATTGAATTCCTCTTCCGCGAAAGTGACAATTGCCAGCATCGCCATGGAATCCCATTCGTCTAGTTCGTCCAAAGGATAGTCGAAAGACAGAGAGACATCGGTCCGAAGAAGCCCCTGCAGTTCTTCCAAAAAGGTTTCTTGTGTCATTTTTCAACCTCGGCAAACGCTCCGGATTGATCCTCCGAAGATATTTGTAATCATTTGAATTTTCATTAATATAGCACTTCTTTGCATGTTTGTCAAGCAGACAATCAAGGCATGACTTCAAACGCATGCCGTCACGGTTCGGCACTCAAAAGCCGTCTGTCGATTTTCCCGTTGCTGTTGATGGGCAGTGACGGAAGGATGTCAATTCTTCCGGGGACCATATAAGCGGACAGGACCTTGCTCAATTCCTCCCTGATATCATGCTTCGTAATGGATGCGCCCGGGGAGACTTCGCAGAAAAGATGTATCTGCAACTTCTTTTTGTGGTAGACGCAACAAGCTCTTTGAACATCAGGAATTCGTTCAGCGGCCGTCTCGATCTCTCCCAGTTCGATTCTGCATCCCATGTGTTTGATCTGATAGTCGTTGCGCGACACGAATATCAAACAGCCGTCCTGATCGTATTGCGCCAGGTCTCCGGTTCTGAAACAACGAACCGACGCCCCGTCTTCGCCCACATAATCGACAAAAGCCCGAGCTGTAAGTTCAGGTGAATGGAGATATTCCGCGGCCAGGGCGTCGCTTGCCAGATAGAGTTCTCCCGTTACACCGCTTTCCGTGATCGTCCGTCCGTCGGAAACCAGATACACGCGGCAGTTGTCCAAAGGCTTTCCGATTGGCAAAAAACCGGATTCCTGCGGTACTCCTGTTATCTCCTGATAGCAGGCGATTCCAGCTATTTCGGAAAAACCGTATAGGTTTACAAATTTCACTTCAGGCAGGGCTTCCCGCCACTTCTTCAAATGAATCAGCGGCATCACCTCGCCGACAAAGAAAACCTTTCTGAGCGTTGTCGGCTTGATGACAGAAAACGTGTTCAGCCTGGATACGATCACCAAAGCCGTCGGAACCCAGGAAATGAACGTCACGTTATGCTCGTTCAAATAAGAAACAAGCTCATATGGCGACATAAACAGTTCCTGCGGCACAATGTCCATCGTCGCCCCGGTCTTCAGCATCAAATACAGATCCTTGCTTGATGCATCAAAGAAAAATGGGGTCTGATTCCCGATCACATCTTTCTCGGAAAAATCAAACGCCCTGCAATATGCTTCGAGAAAACTGATTTCCGCCGCATGACTTTTGATAATCCCTTTCGGAATGCCGGTCGTGCCAGATGTATACACAGCAAATAAGGGCGCGTCCCCTCCTGCTGGAACAGCAGTCGTGTCCCCGTCACCGACCTCGTCCAAAGTCATAAGCACAGGAGAATTCCGGAACACCGCACTTTTTATATCCGTACGGCTTACGGCAAGAAGAAGCGGACAATTCAAATCTGCCAGAATCACTTCAATTTTATGGTCAGGCATATTGGGATCAATGGGGACATAATAATTTCCGCTGTACAGAGCGCCGAAAAACAGAACAGGCGTGTAAATCGAACGGTCAGCAAGAACGGCTATCGGCTGCTGCCCGCAAATGCCTTTTGCGGAGATTGCCGCTCCGACCGCACGGCTTTTGCAAGCAAGTTCCGCAAAAGAAAGGCGTTCATCATTCATGCGAAGGGCGGTTTTATTTCCAAAACCAATAGCGTTCTTTTCCAAATATGACAAAATGTTTGAAAAAAGGTTCATATCTGTCTTACAGTTAAAAAAGGGGTTGTTGTTTTGAAAAACACTATACTATAGCACAAAAAAAGCAGTATTTCAAATTATCTCCACCCGACGCCTTCTGGTTCGCCGGATAAACATCCTGTCAAATCAAGAAGAAACCGTATCAGTCCTTCACTCCGGAAAATGGTTAGAAAAAAAGGCTTGTCAGATATGATTTTTCAATAAAGCTTTTTTGAAGAAGCAATCAGAAAAAAGTTAAAGTTTCTTTGTTTTACCGCTTGATTTTTTGTTTTTTTACGTTAAATTTATCGTTGTAACGCATCAGATCAAACGACATTTCAACGATAAAGGCATCCGACCATGAAGAAACAGAAGACCACCCTCCGCGACATCGCAAAAGCCGCAAACGTCTCCATGATGAGCGTATCGCGCGCCCTCCGCGGCGGCGTCGGCGTGAGCGGCGAACTCCGCACGCGCATCACCCGTCTCGCCGAAGAGCTCGGCTACGTGCCGAACCGCCTCTCCTACGAGCTCGGCCAGCAGAAGAACACCATGACGGTCGGCGTGGTGATCCCGCACTTCGGCAACTCTTTCTTCACGAGCATCCTCCAGCAGATCGAAGCCACGCTCTTCACGCACGGCTACCGCATCCTGCTCGCGTGCAGCTTCAACAACCCGATCAAGGAATTCCACGACATCTCGGCGCTGCTCGAGCGCCAGGTGGACGGCATCATCTGGGCCCCGGTCGTCTACGACGAAGGCCGCCGCGCCGCCGAGCTCATCATGCGTCAGAACTGCCCGCTGGTGTTCATCGACCGAAAGATTCCCGGCATCAACACCGACTCCGTGGTCGTCGACGACCGACACGGCGCTCTCTCCGCCATGCGCCACCTCACCAGCATGGGCCTTCGCAAGATCGCGTATTTCGGCGCGCGACTGGAATCCTACGTCACGCAGGAACGACGTTCCGGTTACCTGGCGGGTCTCCGCGAGGCTGGGATCGAGGTGCGCGGCGACTGGATGTTCCGCACCGGCAACGACATGATCGCCGGTCAGAGCGCCGTCGCGCAGCTGCTGGAACAAAAAGAGAAGGTCGAGGCGATATTCTGCTTCAACGACATGCTCGCGGTCGGCACGGAGCTGGAGCTCCTGAACCGCGGCATCCGCGTCCCCGAGGATATTATGCTCGTCGGGTTCGGCGGCGTCTTCGAAAGCGGCATCGTGCGCGTCCCGATCACGAGCGTGCATCAGGATGAAAACGCGCTCGCGACCGCCGCGGCGGAACTGCTCCTCACGCGCATGAACAATCCGACCATGAAACTGCCCTCGGTGGAACGCGTCATCCCGACCAGCCTGATCGTGCGAGAATCGACCCTGCGTCTTCCGTCCGCCATAAAACCCGCCTCGAAGAGCATCGCCGCCCCTGCGACGAAACCCTCTGCGAAAACAAAAACGAAAACGTCCGCGAAGATGAAATCGCGTTAAACGAACGGCTCGCGTATCCGCCGGAAACGTTATCCGATCCGTTTCTCCATGACATAATCGTCCATGTAGAACCCGCCGCCGATGTCGTTTTTTACGGACTCGACGGTCTCGAACCCGTTTTTGAGGTAGACGGAGATCGCGCGTTCGTTGTGCTTGTTCACGTTCAGACGGAGCCGTTTGAATCCAGCGGCGCGGCACACGTCCGAGGCGTAGTCCAGCAGCATCCGTCCGAATCCCTTTCCGTGGCACGAGGTCAGCAGGTACACCTTGTGCAGTTTCGCCGTGTCGCCATGGTACGGCGACCAGGAGATATAGCCCGACGGCACGCCGTCCACGACCAGCGCGGCGAAACGGTATCCTTCGCGCAGTTCGTGTTCCATGACTTCCGGCGCGTACATCATGTTCATCATGTACGGGATCTGTTCGGGCGGGAGGATCGGGGCGAACGTTTTCGGCCACACTTCGTCCGCGATGTCGCGCACGATCTGAAGCTGTTCCGGCGTATCGAGCGTTAAAAACGACGTTTTCATTTCTTGTTACCCGTCTTTTTAACCTGTTTGAGCATGTCTTCCGCGTGGGCGGACGCCGATTCGCCGCCGCCGAGCATGCGGGCGATCTCCTTCACGCGGGCGGCATCGTCGAGCTTGCGGATGCCGGACAGCGTGCGGCCATCAGAAACATGTTTCGCCACGCGGAAATGCGTGTCCGCACAGACGCCGATGTTCGCGTCGATCTCGTCGAACACCAGGATCGGGATCTCGTCGACCGTGGCGAGCACGGTTTTGACCGCCAGCATCACGCGCGCCACTTCGCCACTGCTCGCAACGTCGCGGAGCGGGATCATCGGGACGCCGGGATTCGCGGAAAAGAGGAACGTGACGGAATCGATCCCGAGCGGGCCTTCCTTCGCGGCGGAGAACTCCAACTGATACGCGGCCTTCAGGAATCCGAGCTTACGGGTTTCCTTTGACAGTGCGTCTTCGAGCTTCCCGGCGGCAGCCTTGCGCTTTTCGCTGAGTTGCGCGGCGGCGGCCTGATACTTCCGGTACGACTCCGCCTCCTGTTCCTCGAACTCCTTGCGCCGGAGCTCGGCATCATCGAACACCGCGACGCGTTCCCGGACGCGTTCCAGATGCGCCAGCACGTCGTCGAGCGTCGGGCCGTAACGGCGTTTCAGTGTCTGGAGCAGACGCATGCGCTCCTCCATCTCCTGAAACTCCTGTTCGTCGATCTCGACCTCGGACGCAAACGACGCGAGTTCGGAGGAAAGGTCATCCACGGCCTCCTTCGCGCCGTCAAGCGCGTTCAGGAACTCTTCGGCTTTCGTCGGTTCGATGCGTTCCAGTCCGCGCAGGATCCGTCGGCACTCGGCGAACCGCTGGGAAATGCTGTCTTCGCCGTCGGTCAGCCCGCCGCACACCTGCGAGGCGAGCTCGATCACGCTGCGCGAATTGGCGGCGAGGTCGTGACGGGCGGTCAGCTCGTCGTCCTCTCCGGCGTGGATGTCCGCGCGTTCGATCTCCTCGCAGTCACGGCGGAGGCGCGCGGCCTCTTCCGGCGACGGCAGGGACGCGGCGAACGCGGCCTTTTCACGGCGGACGGCGGCAAGCTCGTCCCAGCACTCCCGGACGGCGTTCAGCTCCTTCTGAAGCCCGGCGAAACGGTCCAGTACGTCGAGCTGGTTGGCAGGATCGAGGATCGCGGCATTTTCGTTCGCGGCATGGACATCGACCATCGCCGACGCGATCGCACGGAGCACGTTCAGGTTCACCGCCGACCCGTTCACGAAGTTCCGCGACGAGCTGTGCGTGATGACGCGCCGGACCAGAATGCTGTCCGGTTCGTCAGCAGAGACCAGCGCGTTTTCTTCCAGAAAAGCGCGGAGTTTCGGAAGAGCGCCTGGCGCGAGCGTGAATCCGGCGGAGATTTCGCAGTGGTCCGCGCCGGTGCGGATGGCGGACTTGTCGGCACGGTTGCCGAGCAGAAGCCCGAGCGCGCCCATGATGACGGATTTTCCGGCGCCGGTTTCGCCGGTGATGACGTTGAACGACGGGCCGAATTCGATTTCGGCCTCTTCGACGATGGCAAGATTCTGTACGGAAAGCCAGTTGAGCATGATAAGAAAATGTTCGGTCCGGACGGGAGAAGCGGATGTGTTTTACAAGGAAACATCCCCATCGCGGATCATGGTGAGGTTTTGTTTTTCACAAAAAAGATACGTCTTTCCGGCACAAAAATCAATGGAAACCGCGAAAAAAAACGAAAAAAACACGTTCATCGCTTGAAAACGCCCCCGAATGACGCTAAATTTTTAATTCAATACTCCAACACACCAAACATCCGGCCGTACCCGCCTGCACGGGCCGTGCGGCTTCCCGCATCATCATGGAATCCGCACTGGCAAAACAAGTCTACGACAAACTGCTGTCCGTTTACGGCCCCCAGAAATGCTTTCTGGAACACATGACGCCGTTCCAGCTCCTCGTCGCCACGATCCTGTCCGCCCAGTGCACGGACAAACGTGTGAACATGGTCACCCGTGATCTCTTCAAACGCTGGCCGGACGCCGAATCTTTCGCGAACTGCGACCGGGATGAGCTCGAACAGGCCATCTTCACCTGCGGATTCTACCGTGCGAAAGCCGATCATATCCTGAAGGCGGCAAAGGCAATTGTCGAGCACTTCCACGGCGAACTCCCCGACACGATGGAAGGTCTGCTCATGCTCCCCGGCGTCGGCAGAAAAACAGCCAACGTGGTGCTCGGCGACGCACTCGGCAAGCCGGGATTTCCCGTCGATACCCATGTGCGGCGTCTCTCCTCGCTCATCGGCCTCTCCGACTCATCCGATCCCGAAGTCATCGAATCCGACATCTGCGCCGTGATGCCGCCGGAGACCTGGGCCCAGTTCTCGCATCTCCTGATCGTCCACGGACGCACCCGCTGTCCGGCGAACCGCCCAAACTGCCCCGGCTGCGAGCTTGCGAAGCTTTGCCGTCATACGAAGACCGGTAAAATCAAGGAAAAGAAAGCATCCAGGACAAAAAAGCCTGTCTCGAAGGCACCCGCGACGAAGAAGACAACGGCGAAAAAGGCCGCCTCCCCTGCCCGACCGACAAAGAATAGCACCTCCAAATCCAGGACGGGATCATGATCAAGAAGTATTTCCGCGAGATCAAGAAATTCCCGGACTGGCTCTACTGGTTTCCCGCCAAGTTCATGTTGTGCTGGCGCAAACTGATGCCGGTCACGATCGTCGACCCGAACGGACTCCTCGAAGAATACCGCCACGCTCCGCAGCGCGTCTGCATCGTGAACATCTGGCACAACCGCCTGCTCATGCTCCCGCCGCTCTTCGAACTGCCCCTGCGCAAACGTACGGTGGCGGTCATCAGCGCTTCGCGCGACGGCCAGTACATCGCGGATTTCGCCGCCCAGTTCGGAGCGAAAAGCATTCGCGGCTCCAGCACGCGTCAGGGCGTGAAAGTCCTTCACGACGCCATCAAGACGATCCAGGAGGGCTGCATGGTCGTCTTCACGCCGGACGGTCCGCGCGGCCCGCGATACCACATGAGCAAAGGCCCGATCCATATCGCGTCTCAGCTCGGCATCCCCGTCGTCGCGCTCGGCATCAACTATTCGGCGTACTGGGGCGTGAAGAGCTGGGACGGATTCCGCATCCCGAAACCATGGGCGAAGCTCACGCTGATCATCGGAAAAGAACTCCACATCCCCGCGAACCTGACCGCCGACGAGCTCGAATACTGGCGCAAGGAAGCCGAGGACGAACTGAACCGCGCATCCCTCGTGCAACCCAAGGACTACCTATGAGCGAAAAGATCGCCGTCATCTGCATCGGCGACGAGCTGCTGAAGGGCGCCGTCGTCAATACCAACCTCTCCTCCATCGGCGTCCGCCTGCTCGCGCTCGGCGTCGTCCCGGTTTCCTCCGTCGAGGTCCCGGACCGCCGCGAAGACATCCTCGCCGCGCTGGAATTCTCCCTCGCCCGCGCCGACATCGTCATCACCAGCGGCGGACTCGGCCCGACCGCCGACGACGTGACCAAGGAATACATCGCCGAACGCTGCGGCATGCGGCTGGAAGAGGACGGAGCCGCCGCGCTCAACATCATGAAACACTGGAAGATGCGCCATCCGAGCGAGGAGATACCGCCGCGCGTGTTCAATCAGGCGCTCGTGCCGCACGGTGCAAAGATCCTTCAGAACGACTGCGGCACCGCGCCGGGGCTCATTGTCCGCACACCGGAGACCGACGAGTTTCCGAATCGCACGATCATCATGCTTCCGGGGCCGCCGAACGAGCTCTGCCCCATGATGGACGCTGCCGTTGTGCCGTTCCTGAAAAAGACGCTCAAACACTTCACGTTCACGCGCGAATTCCACGTGGCCGGACTGGGGGAGAATATCGTCGAGGAGCGCATGCTCCCCGTCATCGCCCGGTTCCACTCCATGCTTTCCGTCGCCTACTGCGCCACGGCGCAGTTCGTACGTCTCTTCCTGACCACGGAATCCCCCGAGGTCATGGAATCCGCCATCCAGTCCGTGCAGGAGCTTTTCGCCGACGAACTGCTCTCCGACAATGCCGATTCGCTTTCGCACGAGATCCTGCATCTGCTCGGCGAACGCGACGAGACGCTCGCCCTGGCGGAATCCTGCACCGGCGGTCTTGCGGCGAAACTCCTGACCGATATTCCCGGTTCTTCGCACGTCTTCTCGGGCGGTGTCGTGACCTACAGCGATGCCGCGAAGACGTCCCTTCTCGGCGTTCCCGCCGACGTCCTCCGCAAGTACGGCGCAGTCAGCAAAGAAACAGCCCGCGCCATGGTCGACGGCCTCGCAAACGTGATCCCGTCCGATGCCGCAATCGCGCTTACGGGCATCGCGGGCCCCGGCGGCGCGACGGTCGGAAAACCGGTCGGCTTGGTCTATGCCGCCATCCGTTACCGCGACAAAACGGAGGTCTTCGAGCTGCGTCTGCGCCGCACGCGCGAGCAGATTCGCGAACGCGCCGTTGCGGGGGCTTTCTTCCGTCTCCGCGCCATGATCCTCGCGCCCGAAAACGAGGTATGAGTCCGTTATTGTCCAGCTTTTTTTCACGCACGCATTGCTTCCGCAAAGCCCGATTTGTGAACTTCTATTACACTCGAAATACTCTATATTTTAATCTGTTTTTTCCAAAAATAATTCGGTTTACGCTTGACAATATGGAAATACAGGGCTATATTACTGAAAAATCCATTATTTTCAACTCAACACAACCTCTCATCAGGTGAATCATGGCTGAAGTCATTCTTAAAAATGTCTGCAAGATTTACGAAGGCGGCGTGAAGGCCGTCAACAGCGTTTCCATCGACATCCACGATAAGGAATTCATGGTCCTCGTCGGCCCCTCCGGATGCGGCAAATCCACGACCCTCCGTATGATCGCAGGCCTCGAAGAGATTTCCGACGGCGAGATCAAGATCGGCGAACGCATCGTCAACGACGTCCCGCCGAAGGATCGCGACATCGCCATGGTGTTCCAGAATTACGCCCTCTATCCGCACATGACGGTTTACGAAAACCTCGCATTCGGACTCAAGCTCCGCAAGTTCTCGAAGGACGAGATCGACAAGCGCGTGAAAGAAGCCGCCGAGATCCTCGGCATCGGCGATTACCTCAACCGCAGGCCGAAAGCGCTTTCCGGCGGCCAGCGCCAGCGCGTCGCCGTCGGCCGCGCCATCGTCCGCAAGCCCGCCGTATTCCTCTTCGACGAACCGCTCTCCAACCTCGACGCCAAGATGCGCGTCCAGATGCGCGCCGAGATCAACAAGCTCCACACCCGCCTCGGCACCACCATGATCTACGTCACGCACGACCAGATCGAGGCCATGACCATGGGCGACCGCATCTGCGTCATGAAGGACGGCGTCATCCAGCAGATCGACACCCCGCTGAACATCTACGACAAGCCCGCGAACACCTTCGTCGCCGGCTTCATCGGCACCCCGCCGATGAACATCTTCAGTGGCACGCTCGTTTCCGAGAATGACAAGCTCGTCTTCAAGACCGGTCCGATCTCCATCGCCCTGCCCGCCGACTGGAAGATCGCCATCGAATCCTACATCGGGAAGGACATCCTCTTCGGTATCCGTCCCGAGGATATCGGTTCCGAACGTGCCACGTCCGACGCCAATGCACCGAGCATCACCGCCAAGGTTGAAGTCCGCGAGCCCATGGGCGCCGAGATCTATCTCCACCTCGACACCGGCGTCGACGCCCCCTGCGTCGCCCGCGTCGAACCCCACCTCGACGCCAAGGTCGGCGAGACCATCACGCTCAAGCTCGCGATCGCCTGCGCGCACGTGTTCGATCCCGCGACCACGAACCGCATCATTTGACCGGATCCCTTCCGGACGCAAATTCAGGGCAAGGCTGTTTTCCGCGGCCTTGCCTTTTTCGTCCATTCCAGTTGCTATGGTAAAATATAGCGGGTGTTTTATTTTGAAATCGAAGTGGCTGGATCATCCCAGACGTGGTACTGTATAAGAAACGACGGCGCAT
>CACWOL010000075.1 GCA_902762495.1 uncultured bacterium
TGGTGCTTCAGGACAATTCCGGGCGCAACGCTGATCTCTCCCTGATGCCGACGACGCTCCGGAACGGATACACGTTCCTGACCGGGGACGGCGTACAGGTCGCCGGAGTCGCCGAAAAGCATTCCTATTTCGATACGCAGGCCAACGATCCGCGTCTCAACCTCGGCCGCAACGACTGGAGCAATCCGATCTTCTCGGATACGGAAGCCGCGGTCAACGCGACCATCGGAAACATGAACAATGCCATCAACCTCGGCACCTATCATGACAATGAGAAACGGACCGATCCCGCTTATGCCGGAAACGATTCCATCTCTACGGCGTACATCCGGCACGCTCCGATGCAGTCCCTGTGGGAGCTCGGCGCGATCCACCGCGGCGCTCCGTGGCAGACGATCAACCTGAAGTGCGCACCGTCCAGGGGAACCGGCATGGAAGCCTACCAAAACGGCGACGGCCATCTGCTGGACCATGTCGCGCTCGCACCCAGCACCGAACGCTCGAACGACTGGATCATCGGCATGATCAACCTGAACTGCGTCGCGTCGTTCGGCGGCAGCAGCGCCCCGTTCGCGTTCAAGTCCCTCTTCACCAATTTCCCGGTCTACAAGACCTACGCCGCGATGAACAGCGGCAGCGCGGATGGCGGCACCATCAGCGGCGATTCCGTCGACTCCGACAAGAACGGCGACATGGACGCCGACGCCTACGCGAAGGATCTTTCCGAGGCGGTGACCTACGCGATCTCGCAGGGCCATCTGCCCCGCCGCACCGCGGTCTTCCCGACCTCGTATCCCGCCTCCGGCAACCAGATGGACAAGATCATCAAGAAGAACGTGAACGACGCCGAGGCGGAGGAGATCTTCTGCCGCGTGGTCAACCTGCTGAAGTGGAACAAGCAGCCGCTGAAGCGCGCGACGGTCCTGGTGCTGGCGCAGACCATCAAGGATATCGGCGGCGCCACCGCCGGCCAGGAGGTCCAGCTGGAACGTGTCCTCTCCAGTGACAACGATGTCATGTTCGACGCCGGATATCAGACGTTCAGCAACTCAAGCAGAAAAACGGTTCCCACGAGCGTAACGGCCGCGACTGTGCGTTCGACCTACGAGAAACGCGGCGTGAAACTCGATTACTACGACAACTTCTACGACCAGATCACGGGCGAGACGAAGATCATCGTCCGCCTGGAGTGGGACGAGTCGGCAAACGATAACAAAGGCGCCTGGAAAGTAACGAGGAAAGAATATGCGGAATAATCACTTTTTCAAAACACAAATTCTGCTGGCCGCCCTCGCCGCGGCCGTGATCGCGCCGATCTGCGCGTTCGCACAGCAGAAGCCCGCCGCCCGGACCGCAGCTTCCATCAAGGACAGCGACATCTATGTCCCGGACAGTGTCCTGGAACCCTCCTTCACCAAGAAGGAAGCGTCCGACATGCTGAAGGAGTATATCGCCGCGTTCGGCGACACCGACATGCCGCGTACTTACGAGGCGTTCGCCAAGGACCCCGACAAGTACAAACGCATCGGTACGCGCCCGATGAAGTCCGCTCTGGTCAACCTCTACAACTATATCTTCGACACGACCGTCAAGGCGAACGGCTCCAAGACTACGGAGGTCAGCCCCGAACTCATGGAAGTCACCGAAGCCAGTGAAGCGTGGTTCAAGAATCTCTACAACAAGGCGCTGGAGCTGAACGAACCCGCGGAGCTGATGGACAAGGCCATCCGCCTGAAGAACACTTCGATGTACACGCAGGCCACGAAACTTTACGCCGACAGGTACGACGAGCTGAACAAGTTCGTCAAGAAGCCGGAACGCCTCGACGCCGCCAAGCTCGCCCGCCTCAAGGAGACCAACAAGGCCAAACGCAAGGCCGAATACATCGCCCTGCGCAAGAAGCAGATCCTGGAACAGGAAGAGGCCGCGAGAAAGGCGCTTGAGGAAGAGCTGAAGGCCGCCGGAGCCAAAAAGAAATAACCGCATCCCGCCCGGAGGTACGATATGAAGAGACGTAAGACAGGCAGGCCGTTTACGCTGATCGAACTGATCGCGGTCATGGGAGTGATGATCCTCCTCGCCGCGGTCGCGATCCCCGCATACAGTTCGCTTTTTGCCGGACGCAAGACCACGCTCGCCGCGAACCAGCTGAACGGCGCGGTCATGGAGGCGCGCGCGCATGCCGTGTCCGCCAAGGTCTATACCGCGCTCGTTTTCGCGAAGGACGGAAACGGACTCAAGAGCTTCCGCATGGCCGAAGTCTACCATGATTCCGAATCGGAAACCTCCGGCTACGCCTGGCGCCGCTGGGCGCCCGGCACGGCGTTCGTGCTCCTGCCGGAAAACACAATGATCCCTGATACGAACGACAATTTCGGCATGACCACGGGCGGCTCGGAAGGCAACGAAGGGTCGTCTGCACCGAAGAAGGTCAGCGGCGTGCCGAAAAAGGACCTTCCCGGCAGCACCGTCACCAGCGGCACGTCCTCCGAAAAGGCCATCATCTTCAAGCCGAACGGCCAGCTCGCCGGGACGGAGAACAAAAACATGGTGGTGCGGTTCGTGGAGTCCAACCGGTACGACGCGAACAAGAGCAAGACGCCGAAGCTCCCGCTGAACATCAACTGGCTGACCTGCAAGACCAAGTTCCTCGACCCCGTGGAGTGATTTGATTTACATCTCAGGAGAATAGTTCTTTATGCGTTTTCAATGTTCATCCTGCGGCAGAATCGTAGCCGTCGACGACATCGACGCCGGCATCATGGTGCAGTGCGGCCACTGCGGCAGCGTGGTGCAGGTGCCCCCGACGCGTCTTTCCCGCGGCTCCGTGATCGCAGACTTCATCATACGGCGCGCCATCGGGCAGGGCGGCATGGGCACGGTGTATCTGTCCCACCAGATCACGCTCGACCGTCCCGCCGCGCTGAAAATCCTCGCCGAATCCTACGCGAACAACGCCGAATTCGTCGCGCTCTTCATCAAGGAGGCGCGCGCCGCCGCCAAACTGAACCATCCGCACATCGTCCAGGCGTATGCCGTGGGCGAGGACGACGGGCTGCTGTATTTCGCCATGGAGAACATCGACGGCGAGACGATGAAGGACGTGCTGGAACGCGAGGGTGTGATCCCGGTCGACCAGGCGCTGAACATCATCCAGCAGATCGCCGAGGCCCTGAACTACGCCTGGATCGAACAGAAACTTATCCACTGCGACATCAAGCCCGACAACATCATGCTCACCTCCACCGGACGCGCCAAGTTGGCCGACCTCGGTCTTGCCCGCGTCACCGGCGACATGAGCGATTCCGACGACGACGAGGTCATGGGCACGCCGCAGTACATCAGCCCCGAGGCGCTCACCGGCGCCCCGATGGACGCCCGCAGCGACATCTACAGCCTCGGCGCCACGTTCTACCAGTTCGTGACCGGCCGCCTCGCGTTCGACGGCGCCACCGCCGCTGAGATCGCGAAGAAGCACCTCACCGAGCCGCTGATCCCGCCGCGCTCCGTGAACAAGGACATCCCGGAAAGCGTCTCCCGGATCATCATGAAGATGATGGCGAAGAACCCGTCCATGCGCTATCAGGACGCGTCCGAGCTCATCGACGACCTTCGCAACGCGCGCCGCGGCAAGCTTGCGGGACCGTCCACCGATTCCGAGATCCTGGTCGCCGGCTCCAAGACCGCCGCGCGCATCGCGCGTCCGACCGGCGGCGGGACCGTCCTCGACGGGGCCGTCGACCGTCAGAACGACCGCGCCCGCAACATCTACAACCTGAAGAAACGCCAGCAGGACGAAGCGCGCAAGACGCGCGTCGTGATCCTGATCGCATGCCTCGTGCTCCTCGTTTCGCTCGTGGCCGCGGGCATCCTCTTCTATTTCAACAACGCCAAGGCCCGTGAGGAACGCGCCCGCAAAGAGGCCGCCGAGGCCGCGGAACGCGAGCTTCAGCGCGATACGCCGATGACGCTCGCCGTCGACGAGATCGTGGCGTTCTCCCGCGCGAACCCCACCGACAAGCGCGGACTGCTGAAAAAATGCGAAGCGTTCATCGCCAAGAACTACCAGCCGACGAAACCGAAGGAGGAACAGGCGCTGATGACGTTCCGCGCGGTCTTCCAGGAAGTCGACGAAAGCATGATGACCTCCACGCGCGATCTGGAGTCGCGCAAGCTCCGCAAGCTCATCGCCCAGCGTAAGGACGACGCCGAGGCCGCCGAAGAGGCGCGCCGCCGTGCCGAACAGGCCGCCGAGGACAAACGCAAAGCGGACGAATATGCGCAGCAGGCCGACCAGCTCCGCAAGGAGCAGAGCGCCCGCACCGCTCTGGAGCTTTCCGAGCGCCTCGCGCGTGAAAAGGAATATTTCGCCGGGCGTATGGTCGAACAGACCCTCCACGACCATTTGGACCGCGCGGAAAAGGACTACGCCGACTGGTTCCAGACCCTCGAACGCCACGCGCAGGATTCCGACGAGGCCGTCGCCGAGGTCGCGCGTCCGTACCGCGACTGGGCCAAGGTCGTGCTCGACAACATCGCCGGCGCGAAGGCCATCCACGAGAACAGCTACAACGGCAACACCATCCTCGCCGAGACGCAGATCGGCTACGGTCCGTCCGGCGTCTGTACCGTGAAGTCCATCAACAACGGCATCGTGAAGGCCGTCATGGTCGACAACAAGCCGTTCCAGTTCGATTTCGATGATCTGCCACTGAAACAGCGCCTGGTGCTGCTGAAGAAGGGCGCGGGCGAGGCCGGACACTCCGACGCATTGTATTTCTACCTGCTCCTCTACGGCGATTTCGCCGGGGCGAAGACGATCGTCGCGGACGACGACAGCGCCAAGGACGTCTCCGCCTACGTCATCGCCAGCTATTTCAAGTACGCGCTTGACAATTCCGACGAGAAGGCGCGCGAGGATTTGAAGGAGAAATACGGCACCATGCGCGAATTCCGCAACGCGCTGTCCGCCTGGAACAAGCAGAACAATCCCTGAACAACCCGGGGTAAGATAACATGAAGATCACAGAAGATATCGTCAAAGCCCTGCACGCCTGCATCGCGGACGGCTACGATTCCGTCGCCGATTTCGCGAGCCGCGTGAACGTCAGCGCGAACACCATTTCCAAATACATGCGCCGCGAGACCGAGGTCATGCAGAAGGACACCTGGCTGAAGCTCCAGCCGCTCCTCACCGCCTACCTCCCGAAAGACGGCGACAAGGTCAAGTACGAGATCGAGATGACCGCCGACCAGAAGATCCTGCTGGACGCGTTCGACAGCCTCCCCCCGGACGTCCAGAGCCAGAAGCTCATGGAGATTATCCAGCTCGCCAAAAAGCATCTGGCCGCCGTAGAGGCCGCGAAAAACGCCGACTGAGCCGATGCCGGATTCCGATCCGTATCCGAACCTCACGAAGTTCCTGGCGGCCTCCGGGGCCGCTTCCCGGCGGCATTCCGCCGATCTCATCAAGACCGGGCATGTGTCCGTCAACGGCGCAGTCTGCACCGATCCATCCGTCCGCATCGGCCCGGACGACCGCGTGTTGCTGGACGGAAAGACTATCGAACCCGTCCAGTCATACGTCTACGTCATGTTGCACAAGCCGCGCGGTTACGTATGCACCTCCGAGGATCCGCACGCCCCGAAAAAGGCGCTGGACCTGATCCATATCCCCGGCGTCCGCCTCGTTTCCGCGGGCCGCCTCGACAAGAACAGCGAGGGCCTCATCCTCTTCTCCAACGACGGCGCATGGATCGAAAAGCTCACGCATCCGCGTCACGGCACGCGCAAGACCTATCAGGTGACGACCGACCGTCCGCTGACCCCCGACGACATCCGCCTCCTGACCACCGCGGGCGTGCAGGACGACGGCGAAACGCTCCGCGCGCTCTCCATCCGCGCCCAGGCGCCCGGGCGCTACATCTTCATCCTCGGCGAGGGCAA
>CACWOL010000076.1 GCA_902762495.1 uncultured bacterium
CCGAACCCGATTTTCATCATGACTCCGCCTCAGCCTCAGCCTCAACCGCAGGACAACGGCATTTTCGGCGGACTTGGCGGAATCGTCTGCTCCGTCCTCGCTGGACTCGTTCTCAGCCAGTTCGGCGTTCCGCATCTGCCGGGCAATATCAAGTTCTGAAGATGCAGCAGGAAAACGCATTGTCCGAAGCGACGTTCGCTCCGCCGTTCGATCCACCGCTGAATGTCGGCAGGGTCGCTTTGGCTGTCATCATCGCTGTTGGGATCATCGGTCTTGCTCTCTCGTCAAGCAATCCGAAGATCGTCAAGTAACAATAATCTTGAAAGACCTGGGGCCATGTTCCTTTAGGGGACATGGCCCCAGATACCCATCCTAAGCTCAATTGCTCTTTTAACAAGAAAGCACTTTGGCATCATTTGACGACAACGGAACAGCTCATGTCTTTTTTTGTCCTTTTTCAAGAGAAACGAGGCGTTTTTGGTGGCGATATTTTCAGTGGTTGGAAAATAAGCCTGAGCTCAGGAGTTTTAGGGGATTTTTAGGGGATTTTTATCAAAAGACCGTGAAAAATCACGAGTTATCATAGATTGTTAATCTTTATCAATCCTACTCAATTTACCCTCATTTTAGGACAAAAAAGTGGTGCTCCGGGCGGGACTCGAACCCACGACCCTCTGCTTAGAAGGCAGATGCTCTATCCAGCTGAGCTACCGGAGCTTATTCTATTGATTCCCGTCGGGGGAAAGGCTTTTGTCGATCAGATTCAAAAGGAATCGGCCTTGCGAACGGGGAAATGTATTGTATAATATACCATTCTCTGTGGAAAAGTCAACCCCGGATTCTTAAAAAAGGGTGTTCGCATCCTGCAATGTCGAGGCGCGGAAGAGGTTTCATTCAGGTTGCTCGCGGAAAGCATCTCTGAGGAGACTGTTCAACAGGCAAGCCGGGAGGGCAGGCGGCGCACAATGACGCCTGCTTCCGGCAATAAAAAAGCGTTCCCCGTAATCCTGCATCTCCGAAGCCAAACTGAACAGCCGTCAGAGACGCGGCGAAGGGAACGCCAATCAAGCAACACGGGAGCTGTTACTTGTTTTCCTCGTAGTACTTGTTGATGCGCTCGGCGACGTCGAGGTACTTGATGTCGACGGCGTAGATCTGCTTGAAGCAGTCGAGGGCCTCTTTCTTCTTGCCCATGAGGTCGTAAGTGCAACCCAGGTGATACAGGGTGAACATCTTGTCGACGTTCATGGTGGGCATGTCTTCGAGGGCTCGGTTGAACTGCTCGATGGCCATGTCGAACTGGTTTTTGGCGGCGAAGCAGCGACCGAGGTAGACGATGGCGATCAGGCGGTGCTGCGGGTTGCGCTGCGCGATCTGGAACTGTTCCAAAGCGTCGTCGACGGCGCCGCCTTCCCAGAGGAGTTCGGCGTATTCGAAGCGGATCTGGAGGTCGTTCGGGTACTTTTGGATGCGGTCCTGGAAACGTTCCATGCGGTAATCGTAGTTCGCCTTGATCTCGGCGTCGATCTCTTCCTGCGGACGGCCTTCGGCCTTCATCTGTTCGACCTTGCGCTTGGAGATGGCGGTATTGGCCTTTTCGATGGCCTTGTCGATGGCGGGGTCGAGCGTGCCCATCTTCTCAACGATCCAGTTGTACGCTTCGATTGCCTTTTCGTATTCTCCGGAACGGAGATAGAGCTCGGCGAGGCGACGGCGGGTGTCGATGGACTCGTTGCCCTCGGCGATTTCCTTGGAGTATTTTTCGATCATCTCGCGGATATCGTCTTCGGCACGGATGATGCGGTCGCCCTGGTCCGTATTGCTCTTGTTGAGGTTCTTCTTGAAGTCGGACTCTCCGCCCTGACCCCACTTGCCCTTTTCCATGGAGGCGAGGGCGGCGGCTTCACGCAGGAGCGCGAGTTTTTCGAGGTCGCCGGGATACTTGTCGGCGAGCTTCTGGCAGATGGTGAGGTATTTGATGCCCTGTCCGTCGGCCTTGTAGTATTCGCCGAGCTTGACGAGGTTGGCTTCGTTCTTGTCGTCCTTTTCCACGAGGAGCTCGTAGGCTTCCACGGCGATGAACATCGCATTGAGTTTCTTTGCGGATTCGGCAAGAAGAGTGAGCGCGGCGGGGTTGAAAAGATTGAACGCGAGCGCGTCTTCCGCCTGGGCCATGGCCTCTTTCGGTTTCTTGGCCTTCAGCATGTTGCCCTTCATGATGTGACTCAGAGCCTTGACGGTACCTAAGGTCTTGGCGACGGCGCTCTGCTTTGCGTAAAGGTCGCGTTCGCACTTGCGGAGTTTTTCGCGTGCGTCGAGGAATCCGGGGTCGAACTGCACGATTTCCTTGAAAAGCGTGATGGCGTATTCCAGGTTGTTCTGGTTCATGACCTGCATTGCCTTGGTGTAGGCGGACTTGGTTCCGGCAGGAACGTCTTTCAAGGTCTTCTTGACGATGTCCATAAGTAAGAAACCTCCTCATGGGGTTGAAAAATGCGTTTTCGCGGTGTATAATATAAATATAACACTACTACCAAAACGCGGGAAAATCAAGTCCGCACCCCCTCTTTTTTTCGTTTTTTTGGAGTTTTTCGCCTTGTTCGAACATGAGAACGACACGATCGCGGCCATCTGCACCGGCACCGGCGGCGCGGTCGGCATCATCCGTATTTCCGGATCGCATGCGCTCGACGCGGTCCGCACGGTCTGGCGTGGAAAACGCATGCCCGGGCCGGAGTATCCGCGTGTGATGCTGTACGGTCATATCGTGTCGGAGAACGGGGCAGGGGAGGGGGAACCTTCGCTCGCGGTCTTCATGCCGGGGCCGCACAGTTTTACGGGCGAGGATGTGGCGGAGATTCATTGTCACGGCGGCAGTTTCGCGGCGCGGCGCGCGCTCCGGCAGGTGCTTCAGGCTGGCGCACGGCTCGCGCAGAACGGCGAATTCACGCGGCGTGCATTCCTCAACGGCAAGCTCGACCTGACGCAGGCCGAAGGGGTACTTGATCTTATCAACGCCGGTAGCGAACGCGCCGGACTTCTCGCCGAACGCCAGCTCAACGGCGCGGTCGGGTCGCTGGTGCGCGAAATCCGCGCGGAAGTCGTCCATCTGCTCTCCGAATGTGAATCCCGTCTTGATTTTTCCGAGGAGGACCTCGACTGGATGCCGCCGGACGTTTTGCGTGAAAAGATCGGCGCTCTGCGGGAACAGGCCGGAAATCTTGCGCTCACGGCCCGTGCCGGTTCGCTCATCCGCGATGGCGTTTCCCTGGTCATCGCGGGGCCGCCGAACGCCGGAAAATCCAGTCTGCTCAACCGGATGCTCGGCTACGACCGCGCAATCGTCACGCCCATCCCCGGCACCACGCGCGACACGCTGGAGGAATCCGTCTCCATCGGCGGTATTTCGTTCCGCGTGACCGACACAGCCGGACTGCGCGAGGCCGGAGAAGCCGATCCGGTCGAAGCGATGGGCATGGAGCGTTCGCAGCAATCATTGGGTACTGCCGACATCGTGCTGTGGCTGCTGGATGCCTCCGCTCCGGCGGAGTCCTTCTTCGCCCAGTTCGAAGCGATGAACCGCGCAAAAAACACTGTCCGCGGCAAGTTCATCCCATGCTGGAACAAAATGGACGGTGCGGCATTATCCGCTGAAGAGCTTGACCGGGCGTATTCTTTTGAAAAAACAACCAATGAAACCTCCAAGCCGGTTTTCGAGCATATTTCCGCACGCACTGGTGATAGCCTCGACGAGCTTTTCCGCCGTCTGGAAGAAACCGCTTGGGACGGTCTGCCTCCGTCCGCACAGTCCGGCGACGCCGTTGTCTCCGAACGTCATGCCGCGCTGCTCGAACAGGCCGCGAATCATCTTGACGCCGCCTGCGAATGCATACAGGCGGAATCGTGGGAACTCGCGGGAAGTTCGCTCCGCACCGCCGCCGAGCTGATCGGATGCATCACCGGCGAGACCGCCACGCCGGATATTCTGGACGAAATCTTCTCCCGTTTCTGCATCGGGAAGTGACGCACCTGTTCCTTTGCGTCTGCGGCGCGCTCAACACTATTAGGAGTATCTATTATTGCCCAGATTTCTGGAATCATGAATAAAACGGAGGTTTTTATCAAGAAAAGTTAAGAAACAATCGACTTTTCCTGTCTTTAATCCTTGACAAAAAAAATCAAAGGATTAAATTATGCTAACGAAGAATCGCATCCGGCGATGCTTATCCAACAGCCGAACACTCTCTCAAAAACGAATTGATAGAGGTTTCCGTTTTACATTCCGCCTGGCTGAAACGCGCAGGCATGTTATTCGATCCTGGATTCAGGACAAGATAATATACGACAAAAACCGAAAGGACAATGCTCTATGCCACAGGGTTATTATGAAGTCGGTTCCGGAGAACACTATGACGATCAGACAATAAACAGCATTAACGTACTCATTCTTCCAGGCGGCAGAGCGACCAACACCACGATCAATACATGGGGGGAACTGCACCTTTATTCCAATACCATCGCGAACGGCGTCACGATCAATTCCGGGGGCAGTCTCATCGACAATTTCAGCGCTACCGCAAGCAGCGTCCGGATCAATTCCGGGGGACGTGCTTTCATCTCCTCCGGCGGCCTGGTGGACAACACCACCATCCATTCGGGCGGCAGGCTTGATGTCATCAGCGGCGGGACCGCGACCGGCATTGACGTCCTGACGGGGGGAAGCCTTTGGCTTGAAGTGGCTCCTGACGCCTATGCCCGGGGCACAATCAACGGCAGCACGTTTGAACTCGGTGGCGGGGTGATAAGCAATTATGCGGTACAGAGCGGTTGCGGACTTGATGTGTACATCGGCGGCCTGGCGGAAAATACCACAGTAAGCTCAGGCGGAAAGATCCGCATCGACTCGGGAGGCTTAGTAAACAATGTCACACTTGATCCAGGCGGACGGCTCGAGATCTATCCCGACGGCACGGCAACGCGCATCAAGGAAAACGGCGGATACATCTACACATTGACCGGATTGGAGGTCATGACGTTCATTCCGAATTCATTCTCCGGACTTACGCTGAACCATGGATTCGCAACCGTCCATTCCGGGACTACTGCGACCGACATGACCGTCTGCTCCAGCGGCATCATCGAAGTCTATTCCAGCGGATCGGCAAACGGCGTCCAACTCTATGACGGCGGCAGGCTCCGGATCGGATCCGGCGGCATGGCCAGCGGCGTCACGGTCAACTCCGGCGGCAGCCTCCGCATCCTTTCCAACGGCACGGCAAATGATGTCGCAATCAAATCGGGCGGTACCCTTTTTGTTTCTTCAGGCGGCATGGCAAATGATGTCACGATCAAATCCGGCGGCGAATTGTTCATCTCCCGCGGCGGCGGCAAGCTCACCGGGAAGATGACGTTCGAAAAAGGCGTCATTGTCTCCTCGGCGGTCAGCGCGATCATCGATTTCGATCTTACTCAGACCACGGCGGGCGCGGCTGCGCTCGTAAATGAATTGTCGATCATTCCGGACACGTTCCTTTTCACGCTCACGGTCGACGGAACACAGACAAACGGCACATACAACCTGGCCAGTGGCGCGGCAAGATTCAACGGCACGATTTCGGTCGTGAACACTTCCGGCACGGCACTCGGCACGCTCATGATTGGCGAGACCGCGAACATCGGTGGCGCGAGCTACATGCTGAACCTGAGCAACGACTACCACCTGACCGTCACGATCTCGGGCGCGGAACCTCCCCCGCCGCCGACGCCGACCTACGTCGCGAAGAGCGACATCGACGGCAACGGCATGTCCGACGTGATGTTCGTGTGGACCGGAGAGCACGGCGAAGGCAACTTCCAGCACGGTTACTGGATGAACGGCACGTCCGAATGGCAGTCCGCCAACT
>CACWOL010000077.1 GCA_902762495.1 uncultured bacterium
CAGCGCGAAGAGGTTTTCGCGCGGTATCACGTAGGTGCGCCCCTCGGGGCCGCCTTCCTTCTCCAGGATGACCGCCTTCGCGAAGTCCGGCGTGGAATCAAGTTCGAACGGCTTGTTCAGTTCGCTCCACGTTTTCCCGTTGACGCTGAAATCCTCCTGCGGCCACTCGTACTTGTTCAGCGTGTCGAACTGGATCGTGTTTTCCTTGAAGAAGAAACGTCCGCCCAGGATCGATCCCTCGATCGTGAGCGTGATCTCCTGCGAGCCGTTCGTTTTCGCCCCGGATTGCGCCTGTACGAGGAAGGGCAGGGCGGTTGCGAGCAGGACCAAGCCCAGCGCGATGCTCCAAAGAGTTTTGAACCGGTTTGTTTTCATCTCGTTTCTCGCTTTCTCCCCGTTCGAACGGGGAATGAGTTTATGTTTCCTTTTTCTCCGCCGTTACTTCGTCTTTGCCCGGTCGGACTTTTTCCGCAGGGACAGCTGGATTTTCACGGGCTCCTCGTCGCGCGGGCCGTGGTTGACGATCCCAAGGACGATCCTGTTTTTCTCCGGCGTGAGGTAGTAGCGATAGAATTCCGTTTCGACCTGCATCCCGGCGACGCAATCGGGATCGACCTCGCCGTCGAGGGTAAACGGCAGATGCAGGTTCCGCCATGCGCTCCCGTTGATCCTGACGTGGCCTGGGTATTTTCCATCGTTGGGATACTGCTGGTCGCTGTAAACGATCTTGTCCCCCAGGAACGCGAAGACCGCGTTGCAGTTCACATCCGCCTCGACCGTGACGTCGAACCGGTCCGGGGCGGGATCGCGCGGCGCGGGGATCGCCGTCCGCGTGAGGTACGGCAGGTCTTTCCCGTCGGTTGAATAACTCCGGTCGCTCGACCACGCGAGCTGGTCCCTCTGGCGTTCCGCCCGCCAATTCTCCACTTCTTTGCGTTCGTCAGGGGAGAGCAGATCCATGTCGGACATATACTCGCTGTCCAACTGGCCTTTCCGGCTCTTTTCCCTGGCGTCGTTCAGCATGGCGAGGATCCGCGCGGTATAGTCGCGCGGGTATTTCCGAAGCGAGACCGAGGCGCGGAAGGTCGAGGCCGTGCCCTCTTTTTCGCCGACGACAGTGAGTTCGCCAACTGAGAGCTTGTAGCGGTCGAAAATGGAATCGCCGTCCGGGACCGGGATGCACCGCCAGCCGATCGCGGCCGTCCCGGTGCGTTCCGTGATCTTCCCCGTCGTGTAATCCGTCACGAAGTCCAGATAGAACGGCGCGTGCAGGTCCTTCCACGGCTTCCCGTTGACCGTAACATCCTCCGGATAGGCGAGGGGGCTCTGGGCATCGGGAAGATATTCGATCCTGTTCGATTGGAGCTTGAACTTTCCTTTTCCTTCGATCTCCCCTGCCAGGACCAGCGTGAGGCGTTCCTCGACGGCGGACGAGTTCTGCACCTTGCGCGGCGCGATGACGGCGGAGCGTTTCGGAGTTCCGCCCGCCAGCGGTGTTTCGTCCGGGGGGAGATTGTCGTGCGCGGTTTGATTTTTCACGGCGAGCGTGACCCGGAACGGGACTTCTTCGGGTTCCTTTTCTCGGGGGACGATCATCAGCGCGAAAAGATTATCACGCGTCACGATGTAGATGCGCCCCTGGAATCCACCGTCCTTCTGCAGGATGACGGCCTTCGCGAAATCCGGCGTAAAGTCGAGCTTGAACGGACGGGAGAGGTCTTCCCACCGTTTCCCGTTGACGAAGATGTCCTTGCCCGGCATCATGTATTTGTTCTGCGTGTCGAACTGGATCGTCTTTTCCTTGAAGAAGAAACGTCCGCCCTGGATCGAGCCCGAAATGGTAAGCGTTATCTCGCCGGAATCGGCGGGAGCCTTCGCTTCCGTTTTTCGGGCGGGCGTCTCCGACTGCGCGGAAACGGCGATCGGGACAACTGCGAATAAAACAAGGAATATCGTTATGAACCAAAGACTTCGGGGGTAACTGCTCTTCACGTTTTTTCTCGCTTTCTCCCTGACTGAAACAGGGAATACAAATCAATCCTTAACAATTAACGTCAGAACATCTTATGAAATTGTGCCGTCTGCTATTTTTCGGTGGCTTTTTTATTATGAAATAAACCTTTTTTGCTGCGGACAATCGCGGACTTGCATCACGCGCCGTTCGGCGGAGATGCCGCGATCCGCCGTACAACACCCCGAAAAACGTTCCAATTTTTACGGAAACAGCTTGAAAATCCCGCTCGAAAGGGTATATTATCAAAAAATTATTTTCTAAAACAATCACACAATACCCCCATACAAACAGGAAAGACCCCATGAAAAAATCCATCTTCATCCTCGCGCTCGCCGCCGGAATGCTCTGGCAGGCCGACGCGCGCGAAGTCGTCAGTCTCTCCGGCTCCGGCTGGAAGCTCTGGCGCGACACCGACGCCAAGTGGCAGTCCGAAAAAGTCGTCGTCCCCGGCACTCCGCTCGACCAGATTCCCGCGCATCAGCCGACCGGCGGCTGGGACGCGCTGAGCAAGGCGGACCGCAAGGACGTCTCGGTCCCCGGCACGGTCGAACAGTATTTCACCGATATGTCCGCGCTGGAAAAGGACTACACGATCGACCCGAAGAACTTCTGGCAGCCTTTGCAGGGCGTTTCGTGGTGGAGCCGCACGTTCAAGGTCGATCAGGACCTGACCGGCAAGAAGGTGTTCCTGCGTTTCTCCGCGCTCACCTACCAGGCCGAAATCTTCCTGAACCATGAACTCATCGCGTGCGACGCCGCGTGCGACACCGAGTTCGTGCTCGACATCACCGGCAAGCTCAAGAAGGGCGACACCGCCGCGCTCGACATCCGCATCACCAACCCCGGCGGCGACTACGACTGGACCGACTACATCCCGTTCACCTGGAACGGCGTCAAGCTGAACGGCAGACGCGCCGTCGGCGGCGTGACCGGCCATGTCTCCCTCGAGATCACCGATCCCGTGTACATTGATGACGTGTATATCATGAACACTCCCGATCCGAAGACGGTCGAAGTCCGCATCACCGCGATCAACGACACCGGCAAGGATGTGGAGGAGGAGTGTACCGTCCGCCTCGTGCAGGACAACGTCCCCGTCATGGCGGGTGAAAGAGTCAAGCTCAAACCCGGCGAAAACCTCATCACCCGCAAGTTCACGCACGCGAACGCGGAGCTGTGGGACCTCGACAACCCGAACCTGTACACCATGAGCGTGAAGATCGGCGACGAGGAAGAGGTCCAGTCGTTCGGATTCCGCTGGTTCGGTCCCGAAGGGGTCGGCAAGGACGCCATGTTCCGCCTCAACGGCAAGCGTATCGTGCTGCGTTCCGCGATCAGCTGGGGCTGGTGGCCCGTCACCGGCACCATCCCGCTTCCCGAATACGCCGAGAAGCAGATCAAGGCCGCGAAGGACTTCGGCATGAATATGCTGAACTTCCATCGCCACATGGGCCAGGACATCGTGCTCCAGGAAGCCGACAAGCAGGGCCTCCTGTACTACGCCGAGCCCGGCGGATTCATCTCCGGCAGCCAGTCTCCCGAAGGCCGCGTGATCGCGAAGGAACGCGTCCGCCGCATGGTGAAGAAGTTCCGTTCCCACCCGTCCCTCGTCATCTATAACCTCATCAACGAGCTCGGTCTCGGCCGCGAACAGCATGACCAGAACTGGTATTCCAGCATGGTCTCCTTCACGCACCAGAACGACCCGTCGCGCATAGTGGTGCTCACCAGCGGCTGGAGCAAGGAAGGCATCAACGTCGAAGACTACAACAAGATGAACTGCATGCCGTTCGACGACAAGGTGTATCAGGTCGGCTTCCGCGACAACCACAATGCGACCGGCCCGAACATCTCCTATCCCGCGAACTACTACACGAACAGCAAGCGCTACTGGAACTACACCGAGAACAAGGAAGAGCTCGTCTTCTGGGGCGAGGAAGGCGCCATCTCCACACCGCCGCGCCTTGAGCTCATCATGGACGAACTGAAGAAGATCGGCCAGGACGGCATGGACGGCGAGGACTACAAGAACTGGTACAAGCGCATGAACAAGTACCTCGACGAAAAGGGACTCCGCAAGGACTTCCCGACCGTCGAAGCCTTCACCTCCGAGCTCGGCAAGGTCGGCATCCGCCACCAGGGCCGCCGCATTGAGATCATCCGCCTGAACAACATCACCGACGGCTATGCGATCAACGGCTGGGAAGCCATGCTCCGCGAGAATAACTCCGGCGTCGTCGACACCTTCCGCAACCCGAAGGGCGACCCCGCCATCCTCCGTGCCTACAACGCCCCGCTGAAGCTCGCGGTCCATACCCCGACCCCGTCCTTCACCGTCCCGAACACCATCTCCGCCGACATCCACATCATCAACGAGGAGAACCTGAACGGCGAATATACGCTCGTGACGCAGCTCATCCAGGACGGCAAGGCCGTCAAGGAGATCGAGCAGCCCGTGAAGGTCACCGGCGGCGACGTGTACGGCGAACTCCTCGCCGAACAGGTCCAGATCCAGGTTGACAAGCCCGGCGTTTCCGTCATCAAGGCGTTCCTGAAGGGTACCAAGGCCGAGGGCGAAATGGAAGTCACCGCGGTCGACAACTCCAGGATCAAGCTCCCCGCGGGAAAGACCTACGCCGTTTATGAGAATCCGCAGCCTCAGGGCCAGCAGCCCGGCGGCTTCGGCGGCGGCCAGGGCGGTTTCGGCGGACGCGGCATGGGCGGTCGCGGCGGCCAGCCTCAGCAGTCGCTCGTCAGCATCCTTAACGCCGCGGGCGGCAATTTCCAGGCGTTTCAGCCCGGCAGCAATCTGAAGCCCGACGTGCTTGTCGTGACCCAGCGCTACCCCGTTCCGCAGAGAATCCAGGCGAACTCCATCGCCACGCCAGACGGAACCGCCGGAGCGTTCCGCCTGACCTTCCTCGTCGACGGCGAAAAGCGCGCCGAACGCAACGTCCGCCAGCTCGAACTGGCACTCCCGGACGGCGGCACGCCCGATCCGAGCGTGCCCATGACCGCCGGTTACACGGTCCTCTTCGAAGGCCAGTACATGCCGAACGCCGACGGCGACTACAACTTCAAGATCGAAGGCCCGACCAAGGCCGACGACCAGCTGAGCTTCAAGGTCGACGGCAAGGAAGTCGCGGTCGCAAACGACGGCACCGCCACGGTCAAGCTCTACCGCGGCGTCCCCGCGCAGCTGGCCATCTCCATGACCAAGAAGACCGCGCAGCGCTTCAACGTCCTCTGCTTCCCGCCGAACGGCAATTCCGTCGACGTGAATGCGGTCGTCGAGCTCGCGAAGGCCGGCACGCAGGTAATTGTCCTCAACGACGTGGAAAACTGGGCTCCGACTATCGCCGCCGCCAACGGCAAGCTCAAATATCTCGGCAGCTTCCGTCTCGGCAACAACTGGGTCGGCGGCCAGTATTTCTGCAAGGACCACCCCGTCTTCGACGGCTTCCTGAAGCCCGCCGTGCTCGACTATGCGTTCGATGCCGCGGTCTCCAATCCGCGTTCCGCCATCATCATGGAAGGCGACGAGGAGCTCATCGCGGGCGCCTGGCACTCCCTCGGTTGCCGCATGGGTACCGCCATCGGCCGTGCGAAGACCGGTTCCGGCTCCTTCTTCTACAGCACGCTTGGACTCACCAACTTCAACGATCCCGTGTGCCGCAGACTCCTCTTCAACCTGATCGAGTACGCAGCCGGACGCGACCGTTCCGACATCGTGGAACGCCGCAACGATTGAAGGCGGCAAACTCCGATCCGCAAATCATCCGGCGGCAGTCCTCTTCATCGGGGACTGCCGCCGAACTT
>CACWOL010000078.1 GCA_902762495.1 uncultured bacterium
TTTTCCTCCGACGAGCTCCAAAGGCCCATTCTCGGAAAAGAAGAGTTGCAGACGTGAACAACAGGATATAACATACAAAAGCGCCTCCGAAGACGAAGGCGCGTTCGCTCGTTTCAAGGTGTTCTGTTCGTTCAGTCGGTCTCGGATGCGCGCATCCGGGCGATCTCCGCAGCGTAGCCGTCAAGCTCGTTCGGCGTTTCGAGCTCAATCGGGAGATTCTTTATGGGCGGCAGCGACACGAACCGCGCGAGCGCCTCGAATCCAATCTCACCCTCGTCGAGTTTCGCGTGACGGTCCTTGTGCGACTCGAACGGCATCATGGAGTCGTTCAGGTGGATGGCCTTCAGACGGTCCAGGCCGACGATTCGATCGAACTCCTCCAGCACGGCTTCCGGCTCGTTCACGATGTCGTATCCGGCGCAGAAGACGTGGCAGGTATCCAGGCAGACGCCGAGCAGGTCGCCGTACTTGGAACGTTTGATGATCTCAGCCAATTCCTCGAATCTCGAGCCGACTTCGGAGCCCTTGCCGGACATCGTTTCCAGCAGGACGATCGACTTCAGTTCCCGGTCCATCACCAGGTCGAGCGTTTCCGTGATTAACTCGATGCCGCGTTCGATCCCCTGTCCCACATGGCTCCCGGGGTGGAAATTGTAGTAGACGCGCTCCACGGGGAAGCGGTCCAGCAGTTCCAGGTCGCTGCGCATGACCTCGCGCGCAAATCGCAGGGTGTTCTCCGCCGCCGCGCACGGATTCAGCGTGTACGGGGCATGGGCGACAGGCGGCGCGAAACTGTGGTCACGCAGAAATACGCCGAGTTCGGCGAGTTCTTCATCCGGCGGGATGCGGCCCGAACCTCCGCGCGGATTCCGCGTGAAAAACTGGAACGTGTCGGCTCCGATGGCAAGCGCGTCCGCGCAGAGCTGGCGGTATCCGCCCGCCACGGATAAGTGACAGCCTATGTGCATGATTCCGAATCCTTATTTAGGAAGAGTGACCATCCCGGCGGCTAAGCCCCGGACAGAGTCGGGAAAGAAAATGGAAGACAGCGGGATGAACCGCCGTCTTCCATGGGATACTCTTTTTCATGCGGTGATGACACCGCCTGAATCAAGCTTCAAACAAGATCAGAGAGCCTTGTCCTGCTTGTAGGACCAAGCCGGAGTATTGGGGGTGGATTCGACCTTGAGGTCGCTCGTGATCTTCCACCAGCCGTTGGAGGTGCCGGAGCCGGAGCTGTTGGCAACGCCGACGGAACCATCGCCGCGGACGAAGCGGCCGGTGGAGCTGTGGTTGTCGGAGCCGTCAGCGCAAACCGGGGAGATGGTGGCGTTGCCGCCCATGAGGGCATCGACCCAGTTGTAGGAGACGTTGTCTTTCTTGAGTTCCTTGTTCGGATCAGCCTGCTTCGGGCCGGACGCACTCGGGCAGAGATAGCCCTTCGGGTCGGTCAGGAGGTCCTGGGAACGAAGCGTATCAAGAGCCTTGTAGCTGTCGGCGGCGAGCCATTTCGGTTTGGGTTTCGAGGTGGTCTGGGTGGTCGGATACCAGTCGTCATAGCTCATGGCATACTGGAAGAAGGCTTTGCCGATCTGGGAAAGCTTGCTGGTGCAGTCGGCCTGTTTGGCTTTTTCCTTGGCCTGGTTGAGGGCGGGGAGGAGCATGCCGGCGAGGATGGCGATGATCGCGATCACGACGAGGAGCTCGATCAGGGTGAAGCCTTTGTCTTTTTGTTTCATGGTGTTGTGTCCTTTATGGTTGGTTGTGAAACAAGAATGTTAAAAGAAATTGTATGGTTCGGGAAAAATGCACCTATTATTATACCGCATGTTGCGAAAAAAGACAAGAGGAAAACCGGAGAAAAGGCGTTTTTTTTTGAAAAAAAGCCGTATTTTCCTTTATTTCGACTTATTTGCATCAAGGATAGTCCTTTTTACGGCGTCCATTGAATCGCAGACGGCATCCGGCTGATTTTTGTCCGGTGCGCCGTATCCCCAGGCGCAGTATGCCGTGCGGAATCCGGCGGCCCGGCCGGAGTCGATGTCCGTCCAGTTGTCGCCGACCATCCACGACCCGACGGCGTCCGAACCCGTTTCTTTCAAAATGTGATACAGCGCCTCTGGTTCGGGTTTCAGCGGGAATCCGGAATCCGCGCCGACGACGACCGGAAAGAAGCTTTCGATGCCGAGACCCTTCAAAATAAAACCGGTGGATTTGAACGGTTTGTTCGTGAAGACGGCCAGACGGAATCCGGCGTTTTTCAGTGCTTCCAGGGCCTCCGGGACGCCGGAATAGAGCCGTGTTTCATCAATGAGATGCGTATCGTATTCGTGTCGATAGCGACGGAACGCCTCGTCCAGGTCCATGCCGGGGGTGTCCGCCAGCGCCCGCGCCACCAGGACGCGCGCGCCGTTGCCGACCATGCGGACGACGGACTCGCGGGGGAGTTCTTTCAGCCCGAAGGAAACGCGCATGCGGTTGATCGCGGCTCCGATGTCTCCGGCGGAGTCGATCAGCGTGCCGTCCATGTCGAACGCGACGACTGCGTTCACGGCTGTACCTTGTCGAACCAGATCGGGATGGTCTGGTTGAGGGGGAGGCGCGCCTGCGCGTCGAGTCCGGGCTCCGCGATCACGCCGCGCTTCCAGTAATGCCAGCCCAGGCCGCCGACCATGGCGGCGTTGTCCGTGCAGTATTTTTTGAGCGGGAGGACGGCGCGGTAGCGTTTCGGGACCGTGGCCTGGAAGCGTTCGCGGAGCGCGCCGTTGCAGGCGACGCCGCCGGCGAGCACGATGGAGCGGACATTGAAATACTGTGCGGCGTCGAACGCCTTTCTGCACAGCACATCCACGATGGCTTCCTGATAGGAGGCGAGGATGTCGAAGAGGACCTGGTCGCGGATGCTTTCCACGCCGCCGAGGTTCTTCACGTGGTAAAGCAGCGCGGTCTTCACGCCGCTGAAACTGAAGTGGAAGCGGTTCTCCGGCGCGACGGGCTTGCCGGACGAGGGGGTCAGCGAACGCGGGAAGTTCACCGCGTGCGGGTCGCCCTGCTTCGCGAGGCGTTCGATCACCGGACCGCCGGGGTAGCCGAGGTCCAGAATCTTCGCCGCCTTGTCGAACGCTTCGCCCGCGGCATCGTCGAGCGTGGTCCCGGCGAGCGTCATCTTGCCGTCGCTGCCGACCACGACGAGCGCGGTATGACCGCCGGAGACGACCACGGCGAGCATCGGGAAGAGATCCGGGTCGCCGAACACGATGGAATCCTGTTCGAGGAACGCGCCGTAGATGTGCGCGGAGAAATGGTTGATCGGGATCAGCGGCAGGTTGTGCGAGGCGGCGATCCCCTTGGCGAAGTTGAGTCCGACGAGCAGGGCGGGGATCAGGCCGGGCGCGTGCGTTACCGCCACGGCGTCGAGGTCGTCCAGCGTCACGCCCGCCGTTTTCAGTGCCTCGTCCAGGGTCGGACAGACCGCGGTCAGGTGGGCGCGCGCGGCGAGCTCCGGGATCACGCCTCCGTACGGGGCATGCTTGGCGATTTGGGACGCCACGGCATTGGAGAGGACGTTGCGTCCGTCCTCCACGACCGCCACGGCGGTTTCGTCGCAGCTGGATTCGATTCCCAGGATCAAGCTCATAGTATCTCTGCCTCGCGCCTTCTCTGATATGGTTTATTGTTCACATGCAATCAATTAATATAGCATTTGCGGGGGCTGAAATCAAGCCGGAACGCGAAAAAGCGTCCGGAATCCAACAAGGAAAAGGTCAGTTTGCCGCAGGGACGGCAGGAACGGCTTCCGTTTGAACCGGAACCGCTGCTTCCTGTGCCGGGGAGGGGGATGTCTGTTTGTTGAACAGGAATCCGTAGGGGATCAGAAGAATGACCGTCAGCGCGGCGGTCATAAGCACGCGCAGAAGCGGCTCGGAAAGGCCGAGGAGCGGCGGACGGTTCTGCTCGATGCGTTCGGCGGAGGCATCCCACAGCAGCCCCGGCAGAACGCCCGCGATCCCGGCCAGGACCTCGATCCAGGTCCCGGCGATGGATTCGTTCAGCCAGTCCGCCGCGCTGCCGAAACCCGGCAGGCACAGGAACGCGAACATCAGGGCAGGGACGGTGCAGAGCATGCCCCAGAGCAGCAGCCACGGCAGAAGCGAGGGATACTCCTTCCGCACGGCACGGCGCATGGCGGCCGCCGCGGGGATCGAGATCAGCGCCAGGCACAGCGTGGGGAGAAGGCTCGGATGAAATGGGAGGTCCATGGTCTGCTTCGATCCGTTCAGTTTAAAAACAAGTGAGACAGCAGGGAAAAAGGGAGGGTAAAACCCTGCTGCCTCAGGAGTGCGGATTCAAATGATGCCGCCGTGCGATGTCGAACGCCGGGACATCTCTGCTATATACATTACGCTTTTTCCGGCGAAAATCAAGCCGTTTTCAGGAAAAAGCGGAAAAAAAAAGCGCCCCGTCGGGAAACGGGGCGCGGGATGGATGCGGCTTACTTCAGGATCGCGTCGATCTCCTTCAGTTCTTCCGCAGTGAACGTCGGATTCCTGTCCAGACCGTCCAGGATATCGTTGATCTGGCTGGTGCGGCTGGCGCCGATCAGAGCGGACGTGACGGCGTCCTGACGCAGCACCCAGGCGATGGACATGGATGCCAGACTCTGGCCGCGTTTCTGCGCGAGCTCGTTCAGTTTTCTGATCATTTCCTTTCTTTCCGGCGTGAGCGCATCCGGCTTCAGGAATATTCTGCGCGTCATGCGGGAATCCTCCGGGATGCCGTCCATGTAGCGGTTCGTGAGCAGGCCCTGCGCCATCGGCGAGAAGACGATGCCGCCGACGCCGAATTCCTTCATGACGTCGAACGAGCCGTCCTTTTCGCATTTGCGGTCGAACATGTTGTAGCGCACCTGATGCAGCACGGTCGGGGTCTTGAGCTCGCGGAGAATGTCGAGCGCCTCGCGGGCGCGCTCGGGCGAGTAGTTCGAGATGCCGGCGTAGAGGGCGCGTCCGGAACGTACGATCTGGTCGAGCGCGAGCATGGATTCCTCGACGGGGGTGTTCGGGTCCATGCGGTGATGGTAGAAGATGTCGACATAGTCGAGTCCGAGGCGTTTCAGGCTCTGGTCACAACTGGCGATCAGGTATTTGCGGCTGCCGAAATCTCCGTACGGGCCGGGCCACATGGTGTAGCCCGCCTTGGTGGAGATGACGAGTTCGTCGCGCAGTTTGCCGGTGAAGTCGGCCTTCAGGATCTTTCCGAACGTTTCCTCGGCGCTGCCGGCCGGCGGCCCGTAGTTGTTCGCCAGGTCGAAATGGGTGATGCCGTGGTCGAACGCGTCCCAGACCATGGAGTGCGCGTTGTCGAAGTTGTCTTTCGCGCCGAAGTTGTGCCAGAGTCCGAGCGAGACCTTCGGCAGCTGGAGGCCGGTATTGCCGCAGTGCCGGAATTCCATGTCGGTGTACCGTTCCGCCGCCGGGGTGTAGTCGATCAGCGGATCAGGTTTCCTGCCCTGACGTACGACGAAGACGGCGAATCCCGCCGCGGCAATGACGCCGATCGCGATCGAAACGCCATACGGCAGACCGCCGTTGCGGGTAAAGAAGAAAAGACCCGCAGGCTGACCGGCTTTGCCGGATGTCCAGACGATGAACGTGACGACGACAGCGGTCATGAACATGCCGGGCAGCATGGTGATCAATGAACCGATTTTCCTTCCCCTGCGGAGCAGCCACACGGTACCGGCCATCAGCGTGGTGGCGGCGAGCACCTGGTTGCCCCAGGCGAAGTAGTTCCAGAGCTTGTTGAACGA
>CACWOL010000079.1 GCA_902762495.1 uncultured bacterium
ATCTCCCCCCGGACGAGACTCCGGCCGGGGAAAATGCGGAAAATGTCAGATATTCTCATTCGACTCGAAACAGCGGGGCGTCCGCGTATCAGGAGAACGCTTCCGAGGATTCTTCCCGTACGGTTCAGCTCGGTTCCGGAAACGATCAAATCCCCGGGAGGATCTATCCGAGAGAGTACAATTCCAGAATGGACAAGATGAAAAGAAACAGCGAGGAAAAGAACCGCAGGAGAACCCTGATGATGAGGTTTCATGGAAATCCAAGTTCCTTTGATGATGAGCAAAAAAAAGAGATTCAGAAATGGATGAATGAGGGAAATTATTTGACAATGATGCGGGAGGACACGACCGACGGGAAAGAGATCCCGGTCAATGGCGTCGGCGGAGGTCTTGGGATCCCAAGATTTCAGGATCTGTCCGCGACGCATGTCAGTATTGAGATCGAAGCAGTCATAGATTATGTGGCGGAGTTTTACATTCAGGACAACAAGATTACCTACAACTACCTCTCCACGCATGACACGGGCAAATTTCCCCGTCAGGTGAAGATCAACGGGAAACCGTGGAAAAACCTGTATGTGCCGTTTGATCTTGGGATGTCATTGGATCCGCTGTCGATTCAGGAAACACTGATCGAAACGGAACTCTATCGATACTACATTCTTCCGGAGATCGGAGGAAAGACAAACATTTCCATCGATAATCACGGCTTCCGGGAAGAACCCGTTAAGATCAAACTATCCATCAGAAAAAGATAAGAGACAGATTATGAAAACAAACCGGTTCAAAACTCTTCGGGGGATCGCGCTGAGCTTCGTTCTGCTCACGACCGCCCCGCCCTTCCTCGTACAGGCGCAATCCGGGGCGAAAACGAACGGCTCGCAGGAGATCACGCTCACGATCGAGGGAACGATCTTGGGCGGGCGGTTCTTCTTCAAGGAAAACACGATCCAGTTCGACACGCTGAACAAATACGAGTGGCCGCAGGAGGATTTCAGCGTCAACGGGAAAACGTGGAGCGAACTGAACAAGCCGTTCGAGCTCGATTTCACGCCGGATTTCGCGAAGGCGGTCATCCTGGAGAAGGAAGGCGGCCCCGAGGGGCGCACCTACGTGATACCGCGTGAAAACCTCTTCGCGCTGATGATCGTGCCCGACGACGCGGATTCCAAGCCGGCGCCGTTCCGCGTCAAGCTCGCCGTGAAGAACCAGGTCCCGCACGACAATCTTCCTCCGGACGAGACCCCGGCCGGAAAGACCGCGAGGAGCGCTGGGAACTCACGCCGTCAGGCAAATCAGAACACCTCCGATGACGGCGAGATCCGTTCGATCACCGTGGTGCAGACCGGGACGACCGCCGCCGAGCGGAAGATCGCCGCGAACCTGAACCGCAAGGGCTTCGACCTCTTCCGCATGCTCAGCGAGAAGGACGAAAACACAAACGCGTTCGTCTCCCCGTACAGCATCGACAGCGCGTTCGGGCTGGTCTACTGCGGCGCGAAGGACAAGACCGCCGAGGAAATCCGCACGACGCTGGGCCTGCCCGACGATCCCGCCGCCTGCGGCAGATTCTTCAGCAAGGTCTCGAAGGAATACGCGGTGAACAAGCTGGTCGAGGTCCTGGTGTCGAACTCCGTCTGGTACGAACAGAAGTTCGAAAAGGACATCCTGCCATCGTTCGTCTCCATGATCAAGGAATACTATGGCGGGACGTTCTACAAGGAGGATTTTTCCAAGCCGGACGCCCTCGCCGCGAAGGTCAACGGCTACGTCGAGGACCGCACGAAAAGCATGATCAAGGACCTCCTTTCGCCCGCCGACATCAAGCCGGATATCTTCATGATCCTGCTGAACACGCTGTATTTCGAGGCGAAATGGGAGACGCCGTTCGAGAAGGAAAACACCCGTCCCATGGTGTTCCACAATTTCGACGGCTGGGAAAAGCGGGTCAAAATGATGCACCGGAGGGGATTCGACATCGGGTACTGCTCCGACGAGAGAGACAATGTCCACGCGGTGGTCCTGCCGTACGAGGATCCGCGTTTCGAGCTCGTCGCACTCATGCCGATCCTGCCGGGCGCCGACCAGGGGAAAGCGGCGATGCAGGATATCATCTCGAAGCTCGGAACCCGGCTCGATTCCTGGCTCGCGAAGCGTTCGGAATACGAAACGCTCCTTTGGCTCCCCGTGACCGACCTGACCTGCAGATACGACCTCAACGACGCGCTCGGCACGCTCGGCATGAAAACGCCGTTTTCCATGACTCAGGCGGATTTCCACGGCATCGCGGAGCCGACCGAGCTCCTGAAATACATCTGGATCGACAAGGTGATCCACAAGACCGCCCTGAAGATGGACGAGGAATCCACGAAGGCCGCAGCCGCCACCGCGATCACGATGGCCTTTGGAGGACTGGCCGCTCCGAGAGAACAGCCCCCGGTCAACACCTTCCGCGCCGACCGCCCGTTCATCGTCCTGATCCGTGACAGCCGGACCGGGCTGATCCTCTTCGCCGGTCGCATCACCGATCCCGGCGTGGAGGCCCAGCAGGAAAACTTCGGATTCGGGGGGAGACGGGCTCCGTCCTTTGCTCCGGCAGCTCCGGACAGCGCCGCTTCCATCGATTGATCCAGCGGAGGCAGCTCTACCGCCCCAACATCAATTCTTTATTAAAAAAATACCGTTTGCCGTCGAACGGGACTTGACTTTTTAAAAGGGAGTGGTATAGTAGTGTTTACACAAATGCAGCTCATGCAATTGAGGATGTTTGTGGCCGGTGTTTTCCGAAACAGGCACCACAATGGAGACCGTAATCATTCAGCATTTCCGAGCCTTCCATCAGGAAGCTCGCAATTCCCATTTATTCCAAACCATTTTCCACCCAAACAGAAAAGGTTTTTGCAGATCATGGTTATTAAAGTCGACCCCGAATACACGTATGTCGTAAGCCCGGATTTCGATCCGACCGTCGTCCCCGAAGGATACATTTGGGACGAAACCGCGTTCAAGGAACTCGTCAAAGCGACCGACAAGGCTGCCGCGGACCAGGCCATCTATACCTACGGCGGTCCCCAGGGCGGTGCCGATGTCGATTATCTAAACGCTGCCGATCTTACGATCAGCGACCTGAAATACGATGGCGACGGAGAGGTCGTCGGCACGACCGTTACCGCCAACGCGTTCAACAACACCGGTACGGTCACCACGGACGGAGCAATCGTCTTCTCTGTTAAGAGCTTCACTAACTTCGGCGAGTTCGACCTGGACAAAACCGGGGCTCTGACCGCCACCAGCGCGGTCATGAACATGGAGGACAGCACGATCAACCTCAATGCGGGCAGCACGCTGCAGGGCTCCACGGTCATCAACGCCGGCACGATCACCGTCGTAAGCGACCATGCCGCCATCAATGGCGCGATTACGAACAACGGCCTTATCGACTCCGTGATGAAAAGTCTGACGGTTACCGGCGACATCCGGAACGCCAACGAGGACGACTGGAAGGATACGCGCGACAACACCGTGATCAAAGTCAGGAACCTCAACGTTACCGGCAACGTCACGAACTATGGCGTCATTGGCACGGAATGGCAGGAAGCTCAGAATATCACGATTTCCGGCGATCTCCGGAACTTCCACCAGATCATAGTCAAGACCACCCTGACCGCGAACTCGGTCTACCTTGACTACATCAATTCCGAGATCGAAGAAAAATGCTGCGTCGGTTATATCATTTGCGGACAGATCATCGCCGGTGAGATCAACAATGCTTCCGGCGAGATCAGCGCGGGCGCGGACAAGGACGCCGGAATCGCTATCAATGCCTCCGGCAAGATCACGAACGGCAAGGCCGACGCCCTCTTTTCCGCAACGCTTCAAGCTGGCGACGACGGCTGCATTCAGGCGGTCGATGCCCTGAACAACATCGGAGCAGGCAGCACGGTTCATGCCGGTTACATTACGGTGCTCAAGGGCACGGAGGCGGGCGACCTCACGAACGACGGTATCATCCAAACCAAGACCATTACCGTCGACGGATCCATCACGAACAGCGCCACAGGCCGCATCGAAATCGACGGCGCCTCCGCCGCCCCCGGCAACCTCTCCGGGACGACCATCGGGAACGCCGGCACGCTCACCCTCTACGGCGCCCTGACACTGGCGGGCGACGTCGCCAACAGCAACCTGCTCAATGTCGGCGGAACCGTGACCGCCACCGGTTCGATCACGAATACGGAGACCGGTACGCTCGACCTCAAGTCTGCCGGTTCGATCGCCGGCAGCGTCGCCGTCGCGAACAGCGGCACGCTCCACATCGCGATCTTGTCGGGCAAAGAAAACCGGATCACCGCCGACAAGTTCAGCAACGCCGAAGGCGTCGGCAAAATCTCGATCGGCGGTTCCTTCGCTGGCGGCGTCGCAAGCGTGATTACCGCAAAGGAAGGCAACGTCAGGGTTTCCGACATCACGCTGACCGTCACCTCCGCCGACGAAAAAGAAGTCACAGCCGCCGCCCATAACGGCAGTGTCGCGATTGCTTCCGGCGTCGACTACTCCAAGGTCTACCTCAGCAATAACATCGACGAGAACGCGATCGGGACTGTCGTTCAGGACAGCACCGGCGCTTCCTACTACATCGACTTCAATGCGTTCAAACACCCTGCATCCGCCCTCGAAGACGGCGTGCGTGCTGTGACCACAACCATCCTGATCGACGGCGCCACGGCCTCCGCGCTCCAATACGAGTCCGAGACGACCGCCGCCATCGACGGCCTCGCATTCGCGAAGGACGGCACGAACGGCGCTGCGCCGGAAGAGGAAAAGAACGTCGAGTTCACGCTCACCGGCATGAATCCCGACAACCCGGAATCCTATCGCGACCTGAAGAAGGGCATCACGGTCGGCGCGGGCGTTACCCTCACGGTCGACAAGCTGCGCCAGACCGGCGAGGATGCCGTTACCAATATCAACGGCGAACTCAGGGAGGGGACGTCCAACTCCGGCGCAAAAGCCGTTGTTGTGACCGACACCTTCGAGGTCGCGGCCGGTCATGTGAACGTCAACGGCGGCGCTCTGTATGACTGCACGGTTTTGTCCGGCGGCACGGTCACCGTTTATGAAGGCGGATATGCTGAGGACGTCGCCATGGAAAATGGCGGCGATCTCGAGATCGCCAAAGGCGGCGTGGCAAACGGCGTTACCGTCAGCTCCGGCGGCAGCCTCCTGATCTACAATGGGGCCAAGCTCACCGGACGGATGACGTTCGAGGCCGGCGCGGAAGTCATCCCGTTCGTCGGCTCGACCCTCGATTTCGACCTCACGCAGACTACGGCGGGCGCGGCCGTCCTCCTGAACGACCTCTCCGTCCTGATGGGGACGCCGTCCTACACGCTCACGGTCGACGGCACGCCGGCGTACGGCACGTACAATCTGGCCGGAGGCGTGGCGAAATTCGACAAGACCATCACGGTCACGAACACCGCGGGCGAAAGCCTCGGCACGCTCACGGTCGGTCAGACCTCGACCATCGGCAATGCGGATTACACGCTCAATCTGGGCAGCGACAATGTCCTGTCGGTTACGGTCGAGTCCGTGGTTCCGCCGACTCCAACCGAGTTCATCGCGAAGAGCGACATCGACGGCAACAACATCTCCGACGTGATGTTCGTCTGGACCGGTGAGCACGGCGATGGCAATTACCAGCACGGCTACTGGATGAAC
>CACWOL010000080.1:0-5603 GCA_902762495.1 uncultured bacterium
ATTGCCGCCCGCACCGGGTCCGCCTGCACCGGCAGGACGATTGCCGCCGGCAGGACGATTGCCGCCGCCGAAACCGCCGCCGAAACCGCCGCCGAAGCCGCCGCCGAAGCCAGCGTAGATGTTGTAGTAAAGGCCTTTGCGCTTATAGAGCCACGGACCTTCGATATAGCTCTGGAGACCGAGGTTGATGACCTCGCCGTCGATCTCGCACATATTGTCTTTCAGCTTCGCGAGATAGGAGGTCTGGCCCCAGGCGAGCCAAGCGGTGCCGTCGTCGTCGATCAGCACGGTCGGGTCGATGTCGTTGCCGGAGGTCATGTCGTCGGTGATGACCGGTTTTTCAACGGGCTTGAACGGGCCGACCGGGGAATCCGCGATCGCAACGCCGATGGAGTTGCCCTGGCCGTTCTTGTTGCCGTAGGTCACATACCAGTAGAACTTGTCGCCCTTCTGCACGACCTGGGCCGCCCATGCGACGCCAGCGCGGCCGTTCGGGAACTGTTCCGGCTTCAGCAGGACGCCATGGCTGGTCCAGTGGACCATGTCGGTCGTGGAGTAGCAGCGCCATGCGGCAATGTTGTAGTTGCCGGGGAGACCGTTCTGCTCGCCGTCCTTGTAGATGTCTTCGCCCGTATAGACGAAGAGGCGGTCGCCGACCACCAGCGGGGCCGGGTCGCACGTCCAGGCGTCCGTGAAGATCGGGTTGCCGTTCGGGGTCAGGGCCGTGCCCGGATACTCTTTGGCATCGGCGGCCTGAGCCGCAACGCCCGCGAAGAGAGCAAAAGCCGCGATGGCTCCTGCGAGGAGGAAAGTTTTTCTGTTCATGTTCAACCTTTGGTTAAAAAGTTTGTATGGGGTAAAAAACGGTTGTATTTGAGCTCAATTTGCCTGAAAACAGGCAAATCCAGCCATAATGTACCCCCGCGCGCATGGATTGTCAAGACTCTTTTTCGGAGAAAAAACAAAAATATTATTCAATTCCGAAAATATGTCCGAAGAAAAAAAGATCCGAACTTCAGGAATCCGGATCTTCAATGATTGTCAATCGCTTTTTACAGAAGCAAATCTGATCGTTTACTTCAGCTCGACGTCGAACTGGGCGGCGGGGAAGCCTTCTTCGTTGTAGAGATTGCCCATCGGGAATCCGCGGTAGGCATAGCGGATGGCGGTCGGATTGGAAACCGCCTTGCAGGAAACCACGACCGAATCTTTTCCGACGATATGCGCGTCGTCCGCCCAATGCCAGGTGCCGTCGGCGTCACGCAGTGCGAAATCCTCCAGCTGGCTGTCCGGACTGCACCGCGTGTACTTCTCGTTCGCGCGGCGTCCCTGCGTGACGTATTCGATCTTCACGGGATGCGCAACCAGACCGGAGCCGACGCGGTCGAACGTGACCGTGACCTCGGCGCCGTTGCGCGACGCGCTCTTGAAGATCGGGCTGTCCGCCACGATATCGCGCCCGAAATCATACTTCAGCACGAGCTTCGCGAGGCGTTCGCCGATGGGGCGTTTGTCGCGGGCGTGAACATCCAGCGCCTCGCCGGTATCCGCGCCGACGGCCATGTGGGAAAGCGGATCGGCGAGTTCGGTGCGCTGCTGGGACGCGCGGATGCGCGGCTGGACCGCGACGGTGTTCGGGTCGGGATCCGGCGGCTTGTAGCCGTTGAGCGTGACGAAATAGAATTTGAGGTCGTCGCGCTGGAAGAGCTTCCGCCAGGAACTCGTCATAAGCGCATACAGCTTGTCGTATTTCTCCGCATCGTCCATGTTCTGTTCGCCCTGGAACCACAGGACGCTGCGGAACGACGCGTTGCGGAGCGGATACACCATGCCATTATACAGGTATGTGCTGGTCTTGCCGCGGAACGTCTCGTTCGGGTCCTCCCCGCCAGCCACGAGCGCTTCACGGCTGGTCCAGACCTGGACCTTGCTGCCGCCGAGAGAGGAATGGATGATGCCGATCGGCACGCCGAGCTCCTTGTGGAGCTGTTCGGCGGCGAAATACGCCACGGCGGAATACTTCGGCGTCGTGGTCTCGCCGGGGAGCTCCCACTGCCCAACGAACGTATCGGACGGCGACGGCACCTGTTTTTCCTTAATCGTCGCCATGCGGACGGCGTTCGGCTGAAGCGCGGACGCCTTCGCGATCTCCATGTAGTCGGGAATCGGGTGCTGGTTGGTGCGCGGTCCGAGCGGCTTCTCCATGTTGGACTGGCCGGACGCAAGGAAGACTTCGCCGATCAGGATATCATAGCGCGTGAGCGTCTCGCCGCCGCCGGTCACGGTCATAGTGTACGGCCCGTCGCCGAGCTTGCTGACATCCACGCTCGCCAGCCATGTGCCGTCCTCCGCCGCGGTCGTCTCCGCGGTCGCCGACTTCGCGAACCAGCCGTCTTCGCCGATGCGGACCTTCACCTTCGCATAGGGCGTCGCTTTGCCCCAGACGTGCGTGGAGGCGGAACGCTGCAGCACGGCGTGGTCGCTGAGCAGGTCGCACATCTGAAGACGTTTCGGGGCATCGTTTCCGGCGGACGATCCGGACTCGCTGACGCAGGACGGGATGGAAACGAGCGCAAGCGCGCTCAAAACGAGAACGGAAAGGAATCGGGGCGTTTTCATGGGGAATTTACCTCTATTTGAATCGCGGGCTTTGTTCGGGAAAGAAAAAGGCGGCGTGTTGTTCCGAGTGAAACAAAACTGCGCCGCCGGGTTCAATAGTTCAGCATACGATCAGGGCAGGACTTCGACGGCCTGCACCGTTTCAGGCACGGACAGGAATTCGGCTCTCACGAACGTCTTGTAGATGGTCTTTTCCTTGTCGCGGACGTCGGAATAGTTGATCGTGTTCTTCATGTAGGACAGCGAGGTGTCGCTGTTGTCGGAAACGTTCCATTGCGGCGAACCGGCGTTGTTGAGCTGGTCTTTCCGCGCCTCGCCGTCCGGGATCTTCGCCATGGATATGATGCGGATGCCGTTTGCGCCCTCCCTACGCGCCGCGGACTGGAGCTTCTCCCTGATGTCCTTGCTCGTGAGCGACGGACGCGCGGTATATTCCGCCGTGCCGAGCACGATCACGCCGGGCATCTTGTCCAGCTCGGAGACCAGATAAAATTTCACCGGGGTATCCGAGGAAAGCGCGGGCAGAGATTCACCCTGATACTCGACACTGGCGCAGGCGGCCAGAATGAAACAGGCAACGGCGGCAGTCAGCGGCAGAAAACATTTCTTCATGCGGGTAACTCCTTTCGAGGGGGAAAGCGTGATGATTCCATGCACTTGGCATTAAAATATACATGGATAAACGCGAAAATCAAGCCTCTGTTTTCGTTTTAATTCACCTTTTTCAAAATGCCATGAAAATCAGCGGATTCAGTCCCGGAAGATGTCCAGATTGAGCTTTTCGATGAACTCCTCGAGGCGGTCCTCCGTCCCGATCACCATCTTCGGGCATTTTATCCGCAGCATCCGCACGAACAGCCCGTCGGCAGTCTTCATGATGCACCGCCCCTGCGAATCGAAAATAGAGGTGTTGCCGTGTCCGCAGCTCGGCGAACGTGCCTTGAAGAGAAACGCGCCGATGCCGCGCCGCAGGAGCTGTTCGATCTTCACCCCCGCCCATTCCTCCATCCGGCGCGTCTCGTCCTCGCCCGTGGCGATCACCTTCAGGCGCGTGCCGCCCTGCCCCCGTTCCAGACGCATCGCCGGACGCGGGATCGCGAGGCCGCATTCGACCTCCGGACAGACGGGCACGAAGTCGACCTTGTTCAGCAGGCGTTCCACGATGCGCGGGTCGAGCTTGTCCGTGCCGTCGTAACGATACTTCATGCCCAGCAGGCACGCGCTGACTCCGATTTTGAGTTTTTTCAATGGCATATCCTATGAATCCCTTTCCCGCCTCACGGCTCCGATGCGAACGAATGATAAAGTCTGCACGTGCCACAGTCGGACGACTGAGCTTCGCAGTGCGTTTTGTACAGATGGATCAGCCCCTGCTGGGCGGCAGCGCTCTTCACGGCATTTTTCCTGCCCGCCAGACACAGCGTCTGCATCCGCCGTACCACCAGGTTGCTCTGCAGCGGCGGCATCGTGCGGAAGAGCTCGAAGACGCGCGTTTCCAGCGCATCGTCGCGCATAAGTTTCGCATACGCCGCCATCACGGGCAGGATCACATCGGCGAACAGCGATTCCACGCGCGGACGCCCGAAGAGCGCCGCATGACGTTTGAGTTCGGCAGACCGGAACGACGTATGCGCGTCCCAGAACGCCTCGCCGCCGCTCAATCGCTCCTGAATCGTTTCCAATATCAAATCCGCGCTTCCGCATTTCAAGATCCCCGCGAGCTGGCCGCACGGATCGGGCAGGAACGTCCGGCCAACCGCGCCGAGCATCGCCAAACGGCGTTCCGGGCTGTTCAGCGGGCGGCATGTACGCTTGAAAAACAATCCTTCTCCGCCGTTTTTCCGCAGTGGCCACCATTCATTCCACATGGCAGAAGCGAGTGCACGTCCGTCTCCGGTCAGGCGCTTGTCCGCCGCCGGATCGGGCAGAAGCCCGGATTCGCCCCACGCGAGCGCCTCGAAATGCGCCGTCAGCTCGTCCTCCTGATACTCGCGCAGACGTTCCGCGAGCGTGCGGAAGACCTCGCGGTTGTCGGGCACGCCGAGCTGTTCGGCGACGGCGGAGAGAAACGCTTTCGTCGTCCCTGCTGAGATCATCATGCGGAGGCGTTCGTCGGCACGGAGCCTGAGCCGGTCCGCGCCCGCGTCGCACAAAAACGTTTCGAGGTCGTCCGACGTCATCTTCGCAAAATGCGCGGCGCAGGCGGCCTGCGGCTTCAATTCTACCTCGTCATCCCCCTCCCCGGCTTCCGGCAGGACAAGCACACCGGCTTCCGGCAGGAATGCCACGTTGCCGGGCGACGAGTCGTCGTGCCGAACCACATGCAGGATCACGCCGTCGTAGGCCTGATCGCCGCCGTGCCCGTGCGAGATCCAGTCGCTCGTTTTGACATGGACCTCGATATCGCCGCGGAGCATCGCTCCGTTCAGTTCAAGTTTCGCATTGCGGAAATCCGGTCCCGGCATACGATTCCAGCGCCCCGGCGAAAGCACTCGCAGCAAGGCGCCGTTCGTCAGCCGGAATTCTGCACCGCGCCGAACCTCAGACCACTGTTTCTGGATCGCGAGTTCCGGCTCGGACGCGTGCGTATGGACCGCCTCCGTGTTTTCTTCGGCCTCACGGTTCGGAAACCTCATTTTCTTCATGCGAATCTCTCCTCGGCATGGGGTATGACAGAAATCATTCATAAACATCAGAAACAAACGCTCCGATAATATATCTCAAATCGGCGTTTTTGCAAGCGGAAATCATCCATGGAAACGTGTTGCCGTCCGCAACCCGATCCATGAAAGAGCAATAGTTGCCGGCTGCGCCATTTTCCCTGTCGAACAATTGTCTCTCTGTTTTATTGTGGAACTATCACGCAGAAAACAATTTCAGGGAAAGACTTTTTTGATCGTCTTTCCGCTTGCATTTTTTGTCTTATATGTTATATTATCAAATAACAACACGTTCTTCCCCTCTCCGGACACAAGCATGACAAG
>CACWOL010000080.1:5647-11161 GCA_902762495.1 uncultured bacterium
ATTGTCAGCATGGTTTTGCTCGTCATTTCATTTCCGGTTTTCGCCTGAAACAGACCAAAAACGTATGAGACATTCCAAATGACAGAGATCATTGAAACGGTTCTTCCCGCCGTCGGTACGCAACAAAAAGAAGATCGGGAACGGGATGAACGGTACAATACCCTCGCGATTCTCGACCGGGCCGAAGGATATGACACGACCAATGAGAACCTAAGCCGGCTGCATATTACCTCCGGCGGGATCGCAAGCAGCACGTCCGTTACCCATGATGCATGGTATCATGCAACACCGGACACAGCGTCAAACCTCTCTCCGCTCCTGCGCGGCGAGGAAAACCTGTCCGGTCAGACTCCGTTCAGCAGCGGGCTCATGATTAAAAGCAGCTGTATTGTCGTTTCCGACAATGAGCTGTACATGGATACATCGGTGAACAAAGGCGGGATGTTTTATATTTCATCGGGCGGCACGGCGGTCCGCACCACGGTCAGCGGTTTTGGCGACGAGTTCGATCCGGCAGGAGGCATGCATGTGTTCAACGGCGGGACTGCGAACGACACGACTGTCGGCGGTAATCTCGCTTTTCTTCATATTTCATCCGGAGGCGTGGCAAACCGTGTTACGATCAACTATGACGGCAGCGTAATCGTGTCTTCCGGCGGGATTGTCAATGAAACACATGTTAATTTGGGCGGCTGGCTCCACGTTTCTTCCGGCGGCGTGATAAACGGCGTCACGGTTTCCTCCAGCTTTACACGTGACGGACTTTATATCTCTTCCGGCGGGACCGCGACAGGCCGAATCATCATCGAAGAGCGGGCGAGTGCTACAGTATTCCGGGGGACAGTGATGGATTTTGACGTATCCGGCCTTGAGCCGGGCGCTGGGGCACGAATCAACGATATCACGCGCATCTCCGGCTGGTGGGACGCGCTTTACACCCTCACGGTTTCCGGTTCGCAGGCGGAGGGCACATACACGCTCGCGGACAACGCGGAGGATTTCAACATACCTCTTATGGTTCGGAATACGACCGGCGATCCGCTCGGCACGCTTCCGGTCGGCGGCGTCCTGCTGACGGAGGACTGCCAGTATTCCCTGACGCTGGACCAGAATAACGTTCTGACCATGACAAAGAATAATCGCAGCGGCGCGTTCGACAGCGAGGTCATCGCGGACGGGCTTCCGCTCGGCATCGGGTCCGGCCAGTACACACGGAACGTAATCGGAGGAACAAGCTGTTCCCTGGAGGTGTCCGCCAACCCGGCAGAGCTCATCGGAGATACACAGCTTGTGATCGACGGCGGGGAGTTCAGCAGAAACCTTTTCTGCGGGGACCGCCTTTTGTCCGGGAGCCTGATCCGGACCGGAAACATCAATACAACGATCAACGGCGGCACGTTCTCCGGGTATGTGGCCGGAGGCCTGTGCTTCAATCAGAAGAACAATATCGCAAAAGCGATTTTGAAGGGAAACGTCCGCACGACGATCACCGGCGGGACCTTCCAGGAAAAAGGCATTTACGGAGGGTGCATCGCGGTGGACCAGAATTCCTCCGCGCAGACGAAGATCAAGGGAAACGTCTCCCTCGTGTTCCGCCCGGACGACGCCAGCGTGATTTCCATTCAGGGACACGTGTATGCCGGCTCCTACAGGTTCGGGAAGATCACGGGCGACGTCTCCGTGGTGTTTTCCGGAGCCGGGACGGTCAACATAGGCGGGGAGATCTGGGGCGGATGCAGCGGCGATTATTATGAGATCGGAGAAGGTGGAAACAGGACGTTCGTTTCTTCGATCTGCGAAAACTCCGACCGTCTCCTTTCGTTTTCCGGCTTTACCGGGGATCTGACGTGTCGGAAGATCCGGGGATTCAAGAGCATCGAATTCGTCAAAGACAACGGCGTCGCAACCCATGCGGCGCTTTCCGGCAGCGGCTACAATCTTTCCGACATCAGGAACTGGAAGTTCGAATACGGCTGCGACGTGCAAGATGGCGATTTCGCCAACGAATTCACCGGCGATACGCTGACGCTGACAGGACTGCCCGACCAAGAGGATTTCACGGAATGGACGCTCCTCACGAATCACCGCGACGGCGCGTTCCGCGGGTTCGGAGACGGACTGACGGTCTACCTCGGATCGCAGAAAATGGACTGGGATGCGGAGCTCGGATGTTTCCTCGGAGGCGGATATCGGCTCGCACTGGATCAATCGGGCTCCTCCGCCTATCTGATCCTCTCGAAACAGCTCGCATGATCGCAAGGGGAAAAATGGATACCATTTCAGATAAGCTCGCGGACCATCGCCCGGAAGCCGGAAAAGAACCGTATCTGGAACCGGAGATCCGGGATATTCCGCCTGTCTCGACGGGAAACGTTCTTCTTGGGCAGACCCAATCCCCGGCACCGCCAGACCCGACTGAGCTGGATTTATCCTGAAAACGGCTGAACTTCATCATTCGATGCTTCGTAGAAATCTCCGTGGATAACAACGGTTGACAAGCCTTTGCTGTCGCCATTTGATCATGACCGGAGAAAGCCCCACATTCTCATTTCTTCTGAAAAATGATTTGCATTTTAAAACAGTCATGTATATATTATTCGCGATATGGATTCATCCGTTTTCCTCAACCCCCAAACAACGGCGATCCTAACCGCCGAATAAGGATCATCAGCATGAACTTCCGCTCCTGCTCCGCCCTCCTCGTGGCCGCGCTTCTTGCGCTGCCCGCCGTCTTCGCCCACGCCCAAGCCCAGCAGCCACGACAGAATCAACCCCAACAGCAGACCCGTCAGGGACAGAACCGCCAGCAGGGGCGGCTGGGTCAAAACCGGCAGCAGCCTCGTCAAGGACAGGCTCAAGGACAGATTCCGCCGCCTGTGCAGAACCTCGACCCGGAAAAGCTTCTCCTGAACGATCTGCAGTATTTCGAGCGCCCGGGCGTCAATGTCCTGGTGTTCAGCAATACGTTCTCAGGCGGGTTCAACGACGAGAAGAACTCCGGCATCGAGATCATCCATCATGGCGTGAGGACCGTTCAGGGCGGCGCGGTCAGGTTGTCCAAGACCCCCGAACAGTGGGATCTGGTCCCGCAGTCGCCGCTGCGCCGCGTCTACCCGGAAAACAACGCCATCGAAGTCGGCATGCGCTACCCCGACTACAACTTCAATTCGCGCGTGATCGTCACAGGCAAGGGAAAGACCGTGGAGATCGCGGTCTATCTGGACGAGCCGCTGCCCGAGTTCCTGGAGGGCAAGGCCGGGTTCAACCTGGAGTTCCTGCCTTCCCAGTATTGGGGTAAAGCCTACCTAATGGACGGCCGTCCCAACAGGTTCCCGCGTTATGCGGCCAGCCTGACCAAGTCCGTGCCGAACGAGGAGAAGCCCCGGCAGTTCAAGGGATTCCGCACCTACGACGACCGCGGCACCGGCAAATTCGTGGACCCGGAGCCCCTTGAGAAGGGACATTCCATCGTGATCGCGCCCGACGCCCCCGAACGAATGATCAAGATATCCTCGGAAGACTCCACGCTGGAGCTGTACGACGGCCGAATCCTCGCGCAGAACGGCTGGTACGTGCTGCGCAGCGTGCTGCCCGCCAAGAAGACCGGCAAAGTGATAACCTGGACCGTCGAGCCGCACGCCGTCCCCGGCTGGATCCGGGAACCGAACATCGGTTTCTCCCAGGTGGGATACGTCCCCGACCAACCGAAGATCGCCGTGATCGAGCTTGACAAGAACGACAAGCCGTGGGCGAACGCCGCGATCTTCAAGATCGACGACGACGGAAACGAGAAGCTGGCGTACCAGGGCAAGACCGCCGCGTGGGGCAACTATTACAAGTACAACTACCTGAAGTTTGACTTCAGCAAGGTGAAGGAGCCCGGCATCTACTTCATCAAATACGGCGACCACAAGACCGGAAACTTCATCATCGACGATTCGGTCTACAACTGGATGACGGACGCCACGAGCGACGTGTGGATCCCCATTCACATGAACCACATGACGGTCAACGAGGCGTACAGGATCTGGCACGGCGAGCCCTTCAAGGAAGGCTACCTGCAGGCTCCGCCGAGCGATCACTTCGACATGCACTCGCAGGGGCGGGTCACCGCCGTGAAGCCCGACGGCACCCATTACGAGCCCTACGAGCTGATCCCGGGTCTGAACGTGGGCGGGTACTTCGACGCGGGCGATTTCGACATCGAGACCGGCGCGAACATCGGCGTGGTCCAGAGCCTGGTGGCGGCATGGGAACTCTTCCATAACGAACGCGACGAGACGTTCGTGAGCGAGGAACAGCGCTATGTGGACCTGCACCGTCCGGACGGCAAACCCGACCTGCTGCAGTACATCGAACACGGCGTGCTGAATCTGGTCGCGCAGGCGGAACAGCTCGGACAGATGTCCAGGACCCTTTCCAATTCGGTCCTTGACAACTACCATCATCTGGGCGACGCCTCCACCATTACGGACGGGCTGCATTACGATCCCAGCCTGCCCAAATACGTGAAGTCGGAGGACGGCAAGCGCAGCGGCACTCCCGACGACATGTGGGCGTTCGCCGGCGGCAGCACAGGTCCCAACCCCAATGCGGCCGCCATGTTCACCGCCGCAGCCCGCGTGCTGAAGGGCTACAACGATGAACTCGCCGAACGCTGCATGAAGCAAGCCAGACGCTTCGCGGGGGATTCCGGCAATTCGGACAACCGCCGCGGCGGAATGGGCGGCGGCTTCGGCGGCAACAATATGGGGCTCGCCCTGCAGATGTACCGTACGACCGGCGACAAATCCTATCTGGCGCAGTTCAAGCAGCAGATCTGGCAGGCTCTGGACCGCAACGTGAACGGGACCATCCGGACCGCGCTCGACGCCGTGCCGTTTATGGATGACGAATACAAGCGGAAGCTCGCGCCCTATGTGCAGCAGTACAAGCTTTACATGGACCGTTTCGACACGCTCAACCCGTACGGCGTGCCCATCGGCGAAGGCAACTGGGCCGGCAGCGGGTCCGTGGTCAGCTTCGGCGCCACGGCATGTCTCGCCAACCTCTACTTCCCCGAGCTCATCGACAAGAGCTACGCGTACAAGGCAGCGGCGTTCATGTTCGGCTGCCATCCGTACCACAACTACTCGCTTGTGGCCGCGGTCGGCGCCGCGCGTCCCAAGGAAGTCTTCTACGGCAACAACCGCGCCGACTTCTCGTTCATCCCAGGCAACGTGGCCCCCGGCCTGCTCTTCCGCAGGCCCGACCACTTCGAGAACTTCGACGACTGGCCGTTCCTGTGGGGCCAGAACGAAGGCACGATCGCGGGCAACTGCAGTTATCTGATCTTCGGCGAAGCCTTCAAGAACATGGTGAAGAAGAAATAAAGATCAGTTGTTCGACCAAAGATCAAGCCCCCGGAGCCGGTGATGATGTGACCCCAAAAACTTGGACGGGTTATTGATATAGGGAATGAGTTCGGTATTGAACTGGACTCATTCCCTTTCTCTTTAAAGATATCCGTTCTGT
>CACWOL010000081.1 GCA_902762495.1 uncultured bacterium
AGTTGGCGGACTGCCATTCGGACGTGCCGTTCATCCAGTAACCGTGCTGGAAGTTGCCTTCGCCGTGCTCTCCGGTCCACACGAACATCACGTCGGACACGCCGTTGCCGTCGATGTCGCTCTTCGCGACGTAGGTCGGCGTGGGCGGCGGAGTGACGGTTCCGCCGCTGATCACGAAATCCATGCCTGCAACAGCATCGGAGGCGTTTCCGGCGTAGTCGATGGTCTGAAGTGCCCAGTGCCAGGTCCCGTCCGCAAGGCTGTCCACGGTGAGATCCGTTCCGGGAATGACCTGCGTGAAGGAAGCGCCGCCGTCCTGCCAGCATGCCACGTAGAAGCCGCTGACGCCGGAGAAATCGTCGGTCGCGTCGGTCCAGTCCAGGGTCACGGTCGAGCCTTCGATCACCGAGGCGCTGAGGCCGGTCGCGACGGTCGGGGCGACCTTGTCGATGTTCGACACGGTAAAGCTCGTGACATCGGAGTACGTTCCGTTGGTGTCCGCGCCGCGGAAGTAGTACGTGCCGTTGTCGGTGACCGTGAGGAGGCCGTCGTATGCCTGCCAGGTCGTCCCGTCAAGACTGTATTCCTGCGTGACGGCTTCCAGGCAGAAGTGGCCGGTCAAGGTGACGTTCTGGTTCGTGAACGTGGCGATGTCGGCCGAGATGGTCGGCGCCGCCAGCCAGGCGGTCGGCGCGTATGTGGAGTCGATCGTGAGGACGAGCTGTTCCGTATAGGCGCCTTCCTCTCCCTCCACTTCCACGTGAACGCTGTCGAGTTTGAATCCGTAGCCGGGCTGCGGCGTCTCGTAGTCCGCGTGGTAGATGTACCCGAACTTCGCGGTGTCGGGATCGCCGGGAACTTCATACACCTCGCCGCCGCGGAAGTAGCCGTAAGTGGTCCCGGACACGCTGACCAGGTTGAATGTCGTTTCGTAGTCGGAATGGTAGTATTCGGCCAGGACATATTGTCCCGCGGCCTGTTGCGCGTCGACCACGATGTCGTATCTGGCATAGCGGTTCATGTCGACCGCGGTGAGGTTGTCGACGCGCGCCGTGGAGAGTGCGGACTTGTCGTTCAGGTTGAACTCGACGATCGCGCCGCTGCCTGCGTTGATCTGAGCGTTGCCGTCGAAACGCATCGTTCCGGTGAGTTTGCCGCCGCTGGAAACGTAGACATCGCTGAATTCGTTCACCGTGAAATCGCGGACAACGCCGCCCTTGTTGACATAGACGGTGGCGCTGTCGTAGTTCGTGTAAGAGTGTCCGTCGTCCTCGCTGTCTTCGGCCTGCAGTCCGATCGTGGCATTTTCGAGCAAACTGTCAGAAGAGACGGAGATGTAGTTGTTCGCGAACGTAACGTTACTGGCGGATGCTCCCTCTTCCAATGTGACCTGTCCCCAGGCGTTAATGTAGGAGTCGATCATCTTCGCGCCTTTTCCGACCACGATGTAGTCGGAGAACCAGCCTTCGCCGTCGGCCACGAAGCCGGAGAGGACGCCGCCCACGACGGAGAACGGGATGTTGTCGAGCGAGGCGTTGGTGATGACGGTGTCGGCGGAGACCCCCAGCGAGAGGCCGTTATAGTCGGTGAGGCGGACCAGCGTGGCGCTCACTCCGCTGTCGAATTCGGCTTGTCCGGGGTGATACGGCAACTCGGCGTAGCGGACCATGTCGAAGTTCGAGACGATCGCGCCGCTGGTGAAATAGGCGTTGATCATGCCCATGTCCTTGGCGGCAGTGTAGAAATTGTTCACGATGCCGCCGCTGTACACGTTCAGAGTGCCTTCGTAGAGGATATTGTCCTGGGCGATCGTGTTCTTGTGGACGGTAACTTCTCCTGTCAGATGGTCGTAGGAGAAGGTATTCGAGTTGAACGAGGCGGTGGCAGCAGGAATGTCGTCTTCATAGTTCCAAGCGACGAAGACCGCGCCGCCGTTTTCCGTCATGTTCAGGGCCGTGGCGCCGCTGCTGACATCAACGACCGCGCCCATGTTGGCGGTGAGGTTGCCCACGGTGCCCGCGGAGACCTCGACGGTCGTGCCGGTGATCTCGTCGACGTAGGACGAGGGGCCGAGCACTTTGACGTAGGTGTTGCCGAGGGAGGCGTTCCCGAAATAGCCGTCCTTCAGGTCAATGGCCTGGCCGCCGGACGAGCCCTGGAGGACTGTAAAGGGCGCGACTTCCATGTTGAGGTAGGAGACGGAATCCATGTCAAGGTTGGTGACCGTGGCTCCGAAGAGGGTGTACACGCTGGCTCCGCTGGAGGTCTCGACCAGAGTCTCCACCGATTCGCCGTCGCTGTCCCCCATGCCGTACGAGGTGTAGGTGTAGGGGACGACGAAGGTCTTGACGCCGTCGGCGGCTGCGCCTCTGCTGAAAGTCGCTTTGCCGCCGCTGAAATTCAGATCCCTGGCGTACGATGCGGAGAGGAAGGAAGCGCTGCCGTTGATCTGGGTCACGCCGGACACGTTCGCGCCGCTCATGTATGTCAGACCGGCATTCTTCAGGGAAACATTGGAAAGGGCGCCGTTCTTCATCTCGAAGGCGGTCCCGTCGATCGTGCCGGTGATCTCGGTGTCGCGGGCGATCTGGAAATACAGGTAAGTCTCGTTTGTGTCGAACCCCGGAAGCGCTTCGGCGACGAGTCCGGTGACTTTGCCGCCCGAACTGACGGTCAGGACGCCGACGGTGGTGACGTCGACGGCGGAGGATACCAGGCTGCTTTCATAAACCCAGCTGCTTGTCTCCTCGTCGTAGTGGCTGGAGTACTCCCAGTAGTTGTAGTTCGAAGTCCAGGTGGTCGGTGTGGCACGGTATCCGTTGACGACGCCGCCCGAATAGACGGTCAGCCCGCCCGCGATGGCGGTGATGTCGGTCGCGGTGGTGTTGGAGTGGACCGTGCCCTGACGATAATTCGAGTAGACCAGTCCGCTGAACGTATTGGACGTGAATTCGACAGGGAAGGTGAAGTAAGTGTAATGGTAGACGTACTGGCCAGCCTCTTCGTCGTATTCGTAGTCATAGGAGGAGCCGGATCCGATATAGACCGCGCCGCCATTCTCCGTGACCCGCGTGGCGCTGGCAAAGTCGCTGCCTCCGTTGTACGAGTATCCGGCGCTGAGCCAGCCGCCGGGATTCACCGTGACGAGGTCCGCTCTGCCACCTTCGATCGACATGGACCCGCCTTCATTGATGGTGGTATTGGCCGCCGTGGCGCCGTTTGAGACGGTGAGTCGGCCGCCGCTGTTCAGGACCGTGTCGTTTGCGATTGCGCCGTAGGACAGTCTCAGATAGGCGTTTGCCGCTACCGTGGTGCCGTTGATCGTGGCGCTGTTCTCAACCACCACCTGGGTATAATCCGATCCGGTGATGACGGTGTTGTATGCGGCGGCGTTGCTGTTCGCGAGGGACATGCTGCCGCCCGGGTTGACGGTGGTGTTGGTGACAGTGCCGCCATAGATGTTGATCCTGCCGCCGGAATTCACGACCGTATTATTGACCGAACTGGCGCGGAAGACGCCGGTGCCGCCGCTGTTCACCGTGGTGCCGGTGATATCCACGCTGTACATGGCGCTGAAATAGGCTCCGTCTCCCATCGTGGTGTTTTCGACGCGGCCGGCGGACGCATACAGCGTACCGCCGCTCATCACGGTGTTGCTGGCAAGCGCATCAGCCAGAAACATGCTCATCGTTCCATAGTCGATGGTGGTTTCTGTGACGGTACCGCCGGATACGATGATTGGGGTCGAGTAGTCGGCGACGAGGCCGGAACTGACCTCTCCGGAAGAGATGATGATTGTGCTCACGGAATGGCTCCTTATGTGAGGGTTCAGGTTTTGGTAAAGTTGAAAACACGTGTACTATATCATCATAAAATGAAAAAAGCAAACGTCTTTTAGACATTTCGCAACTTTTTTTAAAGAAAGAAATGTCCTTCCCCGGTGGAAAAAACGCTGACTTATGTCAGGTGAAATGTCACTCCACGGGGCTGACTCTGTAGAGTCCGGATGCGTGGCATTTCAGGACATGGGAGAAGGAGTTGTCGAATGTGCCGAGATCCTTGTTCGCCCAGAGATCGCGGACGCGTGCGCGCTTTCCGATGCCGAGGTCGGAGAAGTTCACGCTGACTTCGGCTTCGTCCTTCGCCTCCGCACCGAACGCTTCGTCGGTGAGGACGAGAAATTCGACCGTGCCGCCGCGGTTCTCGCAGTTGTCGGCGAGCACGCCGCGCGCGGTGACGGTGTCGTAGCCTTCGGGACGGTCGTAGATGATGACGGAGACGGCATGTGTGCCGATGCCGTCGATGCGGCGTCCGTCGGAGGTCTGCCCGACGCGAGTCTCGCCCCAGCCCTGCGTGGCGCTCTTCCACTTGAGCTCGGTGAGCTTCTTGGTTCCGGCGGGGCCGGAGAGGACGGGGTTCAGCCAGGCGGCGTGGTCATAGTTCATGGAGTCGCCGCCGTCTGCGACCGCGAGCGCGAACGCCTTGGATCCGCCGATGTTGGCCTTGACCTCGGCTTCACGTTCGCCGTCGCCGCCGATGCGGATGCTGTGGTATCTGGCCTTCAGGAAATCGACGTCGCGGCTGCCGGGCGTGCTGGCGTTGAAGAGGGCGACGTACTTGTCCTTGCTGCCGGGGATGTCGGCGGCCCAGACGATGAGGTCGTTCTTGTTCGAAACCTGATGGTTGTTCGTGCTGTTCTGGTTGACCGCCAGGACTTCCTTGTTCGTGAGGAGCTTCACGGTCCAGTCGTCCATCTTGGTCATGTCCGCGCCGAGCATGAGCGGGGAGCGGGCGATACACCAGAGGGACATGACGGTGACCTGTTCGTCATGCGTAAAGCGGGTGGGGCGGCGGAACTCGATGATGCCGAAGGGGAGCATGTCGGCGTCAGGATATGCGCCCTCGATGCGGTACGGCGTCCACTTGTCGAGGCGGCCGAACATGCCGTAGAGCGGGCTCCAGCGGTCCCAGAAGTCGTCGGAGACGCGCCACATGTTGGCGAACCGGTTCACGTGCGCGCCCTTCGCGACGGGGGTGTCGCCGGGGGAGAGGCTGAAGACGATCGGGCGGCCAGTCTTGTCGATTGCCTTGCGCATGGCCTCGATCTCGAGCTGCTGGACGCGGTCGTAGGGACGGGAGATGTCGTCGACCTTGATGAAGTCGATGCCCCAGGAGGCGTAGAGCTCGAAGACGGAGTCGTAGTAGTCCTGCGCGCCGGGCTTGTTCATGTCAACGCCGTACATGTCCGGGTTCCACGCGCAGGTGCTGCGGGTGTTCGCGATGTCCTGGGCGTGATAGTTCGTGCCTTTGACGGGGGTGTTCTGCTGGACGGCCTGTTTCGGGATGCCGCGCATGAGGTGGATACCGAACTTGAGGCCTTTCGCATGGACATAGTCCGCGAGGGGCTTGAAGCCCGCGCCGTCGACGGAGGACGGGAACTTGTTCGGGGCAGGGAGGAGGCGTCCGAATTCATCCATGGTGAGCTTGGCTCCGGGGCGGTAGCCGTGGCCCTGGGAGTTGCCCTCGTACCACTGGATGTCGACCACGAAATACTGCCATCCGGCGTCCTTCAGGTATTTTTCCTGCGCGTCGGCCTGGGCTCTGGCGATTTCGTCGGTGATGGTGGTGCCGAAGCAGTCCCAGCTGTTCCAGCCCATCGGCGGGGCTTTTGCCCAGTCATGGAAATCGGCGGAAGCCGCGGCGGCCGTGGCGAAAATTGCACTGGCGCAAAGAGTCTTCATCATAGTAGTCATATCATGCCTTTCTTTAGTTGAGATATGAGAAAGAAATTTAGATTCTCCTCTAATATACACGTTTTTTCCGGAATGCAAATCGCTTTTTGAAAAAAAAGATATTCTTTTTGACGAAAAAGCCCCGCCGTTGGAGCGGAGGGGCTATACTTAACGTAACGAGGTTAGTCTTTGTGCTGGCTTCGGCGTTTGTTTGAGTGGTGCGCGGATCAGAGGTTCGCCGCGGCGGCCGCGGCCAGCGGACTGCGTTCGCTCTTCTTCAGCGTGATGTGGCCGTGGAGCTCGACGGGCTTGAAACGCTCGACGAGGTAGGAAAGGCCGTTGCTGGAGGCGTCCAGGTAGGGATTGTCGATCTGGGCGGGGTCGCCGGTGAGGATCATCTTGGAGCCCATGCCTGCGCGGCTGACGATCGTCTTGACCTCATGCGGCGTGAGGTTCTGCGCCTCGTCCACGATGATGAACTGGCGCGGGATGCTGCGTCCGCGGATGTAGGTCAGCGCCTCGAGCTCGAGCTGATGGTAGCGGCGCATGTCGTCGAGGCGGCGGCGGACGGTCTGCGGATCCTTCTTGCCGCCGTTCTGCATGAGGAATTCGAGGTTGTCGTAGATGGGCTGCATCCAGACGGAGAGCTTTTCGTCCTTGCCGCCGGGCATGTAGCCGATGTCCTTGCCCATCGGCACGATCGGACGGCTCACGAGGATGCGTTCGTAGAGGTTGTTGTTGACGGCCTGTTCGACGGCGGCGGCGAGGGCGAGGAGGGTCTTGCCGCTGCCGGCCTGGCCGACCAGGGAGACGACCTGGATCTCGGGATCGGTGAGGAGGAGCAGGGCCATGCGCTGTTCGAGGCTGCGCGGCGTGATGCCGCCGACGTGTTCGCCCGCGCCGTTCGGGAGCACTTCGATGCGGCCGTGGCGACACCAGCCGACGGTGGTATGGTGTTCATTGAGCTTATCTGCGAACATCACGAATTCGTTCGGGTAGAGCGTGACGCCCTTCGGGATCTCGAGGAAGCCGTCGCGGTGGAACCGGTCCATAAGGTCGGCAGTAGCGGGGATCGTGAGTACGCCGCTGTAGAGTTCGTCGCTGTTGACCTGTTCGCACTCGAAATCCTCCACGGGGATGCCCAGCGCGTCGGCCTTCAGGCGCAGGTTCAGGTCCTTGGTGATGAAGATCACGGGGCGTTTCTCGTGCTCCATCAGCATCTTCGCCACGTTCAGGATGCGGTTGTCGGGCACGCTCATGTCCGAGCTGCCGGAGAGGCGTCCTTCGCTGACCATGACCCGGAGGCTGCCGCACTTGCGGGGATTCAGGGAATTGTCGAGCTTGACGCCCTTCGCGAGCGAGCCCTTCTGCCGGAGCGCGTCGATCTGGCGGATCGCCTGACGGGTGTTGCGGCCGAGTTCATCCTGGTTGCGTTTGAACTTGTCCAGCTCCTCGATCACGGTCATGGGGATGACGACTTCGTTGTCCTCAAACGAGTTCAGCGCCTGCGCGCTGTGGAGGATGACGTTCGTATCGAGCACGTACGTTTTTTTCATTCGCGGAATCCTTTCTGTTGAACGGGGGAGAAAGATTTTTCTCCAATACTGTTTCCCCGATTTGCGGAAAAGTCAAGCCGGAAAATGAAAAAAACTGAAAAAAAACAGACGGAAGCTGCTGAAAACGTGTGACGGAACAGGTGCGGAAGCGTGCCGGAAGGTCAGGCGAAAAGCTCCGCGAATTTCCGGCAGATGCGGCCGGGCGTGACCTCGTTTTCCGCACGGTCGCAATGCACCTCGGACTGCACGGAGATGAGCCGGGGGCAGGCGGCGAGCTTGGAAAGGATGGCGTGCCAGTCGACCGAGCCCGAGCCGGGCAGGGCATGCGCATCGCGGTAGCCGTCGTTGTCGTGCAGATGCGCGGTCACGACGTACGGCGCGAGCTTGCCGAGCGCATCCGGGTATTCGACCACATGGCCGTCCCAGATCTCCTTCATGACGGAGCAGTAGAGCTCCTGGCGCTTGCCCGGCGCGGGCGCCATGATGTTCGCGTGTCCGGCATCGTAGCAGCAGCCGAGCGAGGGCGAGCTGAAATGCTCCAGCAGGAACAGCACCTCGTCGGGCGTGTTCGGCGGCTCGAAACTGTTCTCCACGGCGATCACGACGCCGAGCTTTTCGGCGTGCGGTACGAGTTCGTCGAGCGTGCGGAGCGCGGCCTCGCGGAGTTTCGGGATGGGCATGCGGAACCGGTTGTACTGTCCCGCGCCGATGTGGATCGTGTACGTGCGGCATCCGGTTTCCGCGGCGTAACACAGCGCGCGTTTATGTGCTTCGATCATCGGACCGCGCCGTCCCTCGAATACGCACGAAAGGTCCCAGTGCGGTCCGTTCGGCGCGTGCACTTCGAACAGCTTCATGCCCGCGTCGCGGACCATTTCCAGCAGATCCAAATAAAAGACGTGGTCCGTGAGGATGCGTTCCATCCATTCCTGCACGATCACGAGGTTCTCCGCGCCGTGGTCGCGGAAATCGACCATGACGGAACGGTAGAGTTCGCGGGAGACGAAACGCCAGGGATAAAAGAAGGAAACGGGATGACCGGAGAATTGCATGGAATGAAGCTTGGTTGGATTGTTTTCGGGGCAGGGGGCTGAGATGAAAACGGGGCGCCTGTTATTCACAGGCACCCCGGTATGATCCGAAGGAACGGATTATTTCCGTTTCGCCTTCTTCGCGGCCTTGGCGGCCAGCTCGGACTTGATGGCGGCCTGCGCGGCGGCCAGACGTGCGATGGGCACGCGGTAGGCGCTGCAGGAGACGTAGGAGAGACCGACTTCGTGGCAGAATTCCACGGACTTCGGTTCGCCGCCCTGTTCGCCGCAGATACCGGCCTTCAGGTTCTTGCGCGTGGCGCGTCCGGCCTCGACGGCGTGACGGATCATCCAGCCGACGCCGTCGCGGTCGATGGTCTGGAAGGGGTCGGCGGGGATGATGTCCTTTTCGAGGTATTCGCCGATGAAGGCGCCGATGTCGTCGCGGGAGAACCCGAACGTCATCTGGGTGAGGTCGTTGGTGCCGAAGGAGAAGAATTCGGCTTCCTCGGCCATCTTGCCGGCGAGGATGGCGGCGCGCGGGATCTCGATCATAGTGCCGACCATGTAGTCGAACTTCTTGATCTTGTTCTTCTTCGCGACTTCCGCGGCGACCTGTTCGATGATCTTCTTCTGGTCCTTGAGTTCGTTCGGATCGCAGGTCACGGGGATCATCATCTCGACGTGGCAGGGCTTCTTGTCCTTGAGCATGATCTCGGATGCGGCCTCGAAGATGGCGCGCGCCTGCATGGCGGTGATCTCGGGATAGGTGACGCCGAGGCGGACGCCGCGGTGGCCCATCATCGGGTTGCTTTCCTTCAGGGCGTCGGCGCGCTTCAGGAATTCCGCATGGGAGATGCCGATAGACTTGGCAAGCTCAAGCTGCTGCTCCTTCGTGTGCGGCACGAACTCGTGCAGCGGCGGATCGAGGAAGCGGACGGTCACGGGAAGGCCTTCCATGGCCTTCAGGGTGGCGAGGATATCCTTCTTGACGTAGGGGAAGAGCGCGTTGAGCGCTTTGACGCGTTCCTCGGGCGTGCTGCTGAGGATCATCTTGCGGAG
>CACWOL010000082.1 GCA_902762495.1 uncultured bacterium
GTACTCCAAGAGGTTTTTCTGCGCAACTTGTATCTAAAGATTTCTCGGCAACTTACCGGCTGAGCCGGTAGTTTTTTTGACCTAAAGGGGTATAAAAAACTCCGGCGGACCGTTGAGATCGCGCCGGAGCAAAATGTCTGGTTCAGGAAACTGACCGCAAGCGGATCAGGGAATTATTCATTACCCCAGTCCTTGTGGTTCCAGGTCCACATGCCGTTCGGGGTATTGTCCAGAACGTCCTGGAAGGTACCCGGCTTGGCGGGATCGCCGTTGTGGCAATGGGTCTGTTCGGGATGGAGATTCGAAGCATGGCCGTCGATGAAGGAATAGTTCCAGGTCTTGCCTGTGTGCCAGGGATGCGTGGCCTTTTCGTATTCGGTCTGGTTACGGGCGGTATTGCTGGATTCGTATCCGAGCACGGCCTGGTCCCACGCGTGAACGATGCTGCCGGGACGGAACGAGAAGCTGCTGACCGTAGACTGGGCGAAAAGACGGCCGTATTCCTTTTCAAGACCGGCGCCCTTGCTCCATGCGGTGTCGCAAACATAGATCATGTTGGTCGGATCCTGGAATTTCGAGACCTTATAGATGGCGCCCGGCTTCACGATATCCGAACCGCTCGTCAGTTTGAACACGGCGGAACGGCTGATGGCATAGGACAGTCTCGGCTTTTTGTTGTCGGTGGTAAGTCTCTTGACATCCTCGTCGGCGGGACATTCGAACATCTTGGTGGAGTTCACCGGTTCGCACCAGGCCGATTTGTAGCCCGGGTTCTGTTCATTGGTGGGGATCTCGACCGTGCCGAGCTGGTTCCAGATCAGGGCCGGCCAGATATTGGTGCCCGGTGCGCTCCAGTTCGTGATCGGGGTCACATAGCCGTTGAACGACGTGGCGTACAGGTGGTTCGACTGCGCGAACTGTTTGCAGTTCGAGGTGCACTGCGCCATCTTCGCCGTTCTTTTTGCGCTGTTGAGCGCGGGCAGAAGCAGCGCGGCCAGGATCGCGATGATCGCGATCACGACCAGCAGCTCGATCAGGGTGAACTGTTTGGAGTAACGGGATTTCATAATGCCGTCCTTTCGAAGTTGTTATTGTAAAAATGTTTTGGTTTACGTCTGGTTCCTGCGACCGCCTCAGAATTCCGCCTCACGGTTGGAAAAATGATACGGGGCGCAAATATGTTTGCTGTAATATAATATTCGCATACGCATATTTCAAGCCGTTTTCCAGAGTTTTTTAACGTAAAATCCCTTTTTTTCTAAAAATCTTTCCCGGAAGACCGGCATATCAGCCTGGCGGGACTTTTTTCGGCGAAACGCGCGCCCGCGCCTTGACTTTCCCCTCGCCCCGTGCTACAGTAAAGAAAACGCATCCGCATCTTCACCCCATTTGAGCGTGCCGCATATCGGCGCAAGCTCAACAAGTCAAGGAGTTTTCCCCTTATGTCGTTCCGTTCCTTCCGTAAATTCGCCGCCGCGGCCGCCGTCTGCTGCGCCGCTGTCCCGCTCCAGAATTCCGCCGCGGGCGTCACCTCCGACTCAAGCCAACTGCCGCAAGGCGTATACATTCCGATCGTCACGCTCGTGGACAACCGGAACGCCTCGACGCTTCAGATCATCGTGGACGACTCGGACTACGAATGCGTGAAGAAAGCCGCCGCGATGTTCTGTTCCGACCTGAAAGCGGTCGCCGGACGCGAGGACGCCGCCGTGCTCGGGAATGCGATCGAACCGGGCAAAATGAAGGAGGACATCGTCATCGCGGGCACACTCGGACACAGCCCGCTGATCGACAAACTCGTCACGGAATACGGGATTGACGTTTCCGGCATCAAAGGAAAGTGGGAACACACGCTCTACACGGCGAAAGGCAAAAGGAACGACAGCCGGACCAAGTCGATTGATGCGAACGATGCGCTCATCATCATCGGCAGCGACCGCCGCGCCACTGCCTTCGGCCTCATGAAGCTTTCCGAAGGCTGCGGCATGTCCCCGTGGAACTGGTGGGCGGACGTCCCCCCGCGCCATGCCGACACGCTCTGGTTCGCCGGTCCGTACAACAATGGAACCGATTTCGGACAATTCATCGACGCCCCGAAGGTGAAGTACCGCGGCATCTTCATCAACGATGAGGACTGGGCGCTTCATGAGTGGGCGAAGAACAACTTCGAGAAGGACGGATTCAAGCGCATCGGCCCCAAGACCAACGAAAAGATCTTCGAGCTCTTGCTCCGTCTCCGCATGAACTATTTCTGGCCCGCCATGCACGACGTCAGCGTCGAGTTCGGCGCGGTCCCGGAGAACCCGATCCTCGCCGACAAGTACGGCATCGTGATGGGCGCGAGCCACTGCGAGCCAATGCTCCGCAACAACTGCCACTGGAAGAAAGAGGACGGCGCTTGGAACTATACCACGAACCAGGCGAAGATTGATTCCTACTGGAAAGAAAGCGTGGACCAGCGCGGCGACAAGGAAGCAGTCTGGACGCTCGGCATCCGCGGCATCCACGATTCCGCCATGCAGGGCGCGAACACGATGGACGAGAAGAAGGCGCTCGTCAGCAAGGCGATCACGAACCAGCGTGCCATGCTCGACGCGGGCGTCTCGAAGGAATGGGGCCCCATCGCCCAGTGCTTCGTGCCGTACAAGGAAGTCCTCGCCATCTACGACGCCGGGCTTGAGGTCCCCGAGGACGTCACGCTCGTCTGGGTCGACGACAACTACGGCTACATCCGCCGCCTCAGCAATCCCGAGGAACAGAAGCGGTCCGGCGGCTCCGGCGTGTACTACCATATCTCCTACTACGGCGGCCCGCATTCCTACTGCGAACTGAACACCACCCCGCCCGGCCTCATGCAGGTGGAACTCCGCAAGGCGTGGGACAACAACGCCCGCGACCTGTGGGTGCTGAACGTGGGCGATCTGAAGCTCATGGAGATCGGCGTGGACTATTTCGCCCGCCTCGCATGGGACCCGACCAGGACGAACAAGGCACTCTCACTCCGGGACGGAAAAATCCCGGAGGCGCCCCTGGACAAGAAGTCGGGCAAATATTACGTTGAAATCGACCAACTGGACCAGGGCGCATTTCTGGCAGATTTCGTGGGAAGGAACTTCTCGAAGGACACGTCGGACTCGTACCGGACGGAAAAAGCCGACGCGGTCTGGACGCTCATGGATTATTTCCAGCTCGGAGCTTTCCGCAAGCCCGAGGAAATGTCCCAGGCATGGGTGCTCGACCTCCGCGACGACCAGATCGAACCGCTGAAGAAACAATATGAGACCCTGATCGCCGAGGCGAAAAACGCCGAACGGCAGATGGAAACGCCGGAGCTTGCGGACGCGTGGTTCGAGATCGCCGGATATCAGGCGCAGTACCTCGGCAACGCCGGCCTCATCTTCCTCGCCTGCCGCGAAGCCGCAAAGCAGAACAAGGACCTCCGCGAAGCCGCCGAACCGTACATTCAGTCCATCGACGCCAACCGCGAACGCTTCGGCAAGCTCCACGACGGCAAGTGGGCGGGATTCCTCCCCGACACCGTCCGCAACCGCACCACGAACAACGAATGGTGGACCCACATGCAGTGGCCGTGGAACGACCGTCGCGGACCGCATTGGGGCAACACCGACCACAAGAAAGGCTGGTCCGACGACCTCGGCATGCAGTTCACGGTCAAAGACAGCCACAACGACGGGTCTTTCGCAAACCCGAAGCCGCACTGGACGAAATTCCGCGGCATGGCGCCGGCCGGAATCGACTGGAAGGTCGGCGGCAACGAAACGGCATTGCCTCCCATCCCAAGCTGGACGCTCGCCCCCGCTTCCCCTGACATCAATTTCGACGAAAAAGACGAAAACGCCCCCGGCCTCGAATTCGCGTTCGAAACCGACAAGTCCGAGGCGAACGCCCTGATCGACTTCATCCCGTCCTACGCGCTCTACCCCGGCAGGCAGACCCGTGTATCCGTCTGGCTGAACGGAGAGTACCTCCAGACCGTCGCCGTCCCGAACTCCGACAGTCTGAAGGAAGAAAACGGCCCGCGCAGCACGCTCATTCTCGACAACTTCGCCCGCGTGGTCGTCCCGCTGAAGGGCCTCAAGAAAGGCAGAAACGTCTTCACGATCCGTGCCGTCGACCCCGGCGTCTCCATCCGCGCGGTCTACCTGCCGAAGAAGTAAATCCGCCTCGAAGGAAAAAAGAATTCATTCTGCCGATGTCCATGATTCACGGGCATCGGCATTTTTGTTTTTTTTTCGTTTTTCACTTGAAATAATCCAACGTCAGGTTTATATTATTCAAACACATCGCGAACCGGAGGTCAAACGAAATGAACAGCTTTGCCGAGATGCTTGGGATCAGTACATCGGAGAATAAGACTTGCTTCCTCGGGACGACCGATGAGGGCATGGCGGTGTTCGTGCCGCTCTCGGCAGTCGGCGATGAACTGAATGTCAGGATACTAAAGGTAAAAAAGTCCTACGCGTTCGGCAAAATTGAGGAGATAATAACGCCGTCCAAAGCCAGAATAAAGCCCGACTGCGGCTGCTATTCACGCTGCGGCGGCTGCGTGTGGAGGCATATTTCCTATGAGGAGGAGTGCCGCCTGAAGAGCCAAAAGGTCGCGGACGCGCTTGAGCGGATAGGCGGTATAAAAGCCGTGCTCAAGCCTATAATTCCGAGCGGGCGCGTTCTGCGCTACCGCAATAAGGCTCAGCTCCCTGTGGGAAAAGCGCCCGACGGCAGACTGCAAATGGGCTTTTACGCCTTTCACAGCCACAGGATAATCAACTGCGGCGACTGCGCTTTGCAGCCCGAAATTTTCGCGGACGTCATGAAAATCACGCGCGAATTTCTCGCTGAAACCGACAACGATATATATGATGAAAAAACGGGCAAGGGCAGGCTGCGCCATTTGTATATCAGATACGGCGAAATAACCGGCGAGCTTATGGTCTGCTATGTCGTAAACGGCAACGGTTTAAAGCGCGAGGACTTGCTTCTCGATATGCTGAAAGGCGGCTTGCCGAACCTGAAAACCGTCGTTGTTAATTCTAACAGAGAAAAAACAAATGTTATCCTCGGCGCCAAAAACCGCACTCTTTACGGCAGCGGCTATATAACCGACCTGCTCTGCGGACTGAAATTCAAAATCTCTCCGTTCTCGTTCTGGCAGGTCAACCGCGCTCAGGCAGAGCGCCTTTACGAAAAAGCGAGGGAGTACGCGGCACTCAGCGGCAGCGAAACCCTGCTCGACCTTTACTGCGGAAC
>CACWOL010000083.1 GCA_902762495.1 uncultured bacterium
AGCCGCCGTCCCGAAGGGCGAGATCAAAAAACTTGAGCCGTTCCCCGGCATCAGCGTCTACAAAAGCAACCCTGCCCCCAGACTCCGCACCGTCCCCGAAATGAACGCCCTGACCTGGCCCGGCATCAAGGAACAGACAGACAGCTTCGCCCCCATCACAACCATGAAGACGCCGTTCCGCGACTGCACGGCGCGCACCGGGTTCTATGAGAACGGCGGCTGCGAGACCATCGGGCAGACGTTCGTCGCCCCGCGCAACATGAGTCTGAACGAGATCTCGCTCTATGTCGGCGACGGCGAGATCACTCGCGAACAGCCTCAACACGCCATCAGGATCGCGCTCTACGACATCACCGGGACCGATCCCAACGCGGACACCTATACCGTCGGCGAAAACCTCTTCAAGTCCGTCGACGGCCGCGAACCGTATTTCGTCTATACGCCGCAGGGACCGGACATCCTGTCGATCAGTTTCTTTGATCCGGCCGGAGAGAGTTTGAAAAGCGGGATCATACTGAAGGAAGGCCACACCTACGTCTTCGAACTTCAGGCGCCGCGCAGGACGTTCCCGATCAGCTGGTTCCGTTCCGAGAAGGACCTCTACCCCCAGGGCGCGGCATACCGCGACCGCCGCAAGATCACGAACCGTCAGCGCACATCAGGCGATTTTGCACTTGCGATCTACCCGTACAGAGGGTGATCCGCCCCGCCTCCCCGGCCGTGTTTTCCATGAAATCATCTCCGGGAAACACACTTAAAAACATCGAAGCTCCGGCAGATTCATCCCTGCCGGAGCTTTTCTTGATTCGACAAAAAACACAAAAAATACTGTTTTTCTCTTGATTTTTGCCCGACATGATATATATTATTGCAATATATCAAGCAACGGAGGTGGAACAATGGAAACCGCAAAGATCTTTATGACCGGACGCTCTCAGGCGGTCCGCATTCCGAAAAAGTTCAGATTCAACGCCGCCGAGGTGGAAATCCGGCGGCGCGGCAACAGCGTGGTCCTCACCCCGATTTCCGACACAGACGCGTTGCAGGCGTTTCTTGATCTGCCCTGCTGTCCTGACTTCAAGATCGACCGCGAGCCTGCTCAGGAAATCCAGAAACGGGATTTGTTCTCATGAGCCGATATATGCTTGATACGGACATGGCTTCATATCTCATTCGCGGAGACCGTCCATCCGTCACGGAGGCGTTCAAAAAGCATTTCCGAAACGTCTGTATTTCATCTGTCACGCTCGCGGAACTGCAATATGGAGCCGCGAAACGCCGCAGTCAGGCGCTTTCAAAAAAAGTGCAGGCTTTCTGCGAACTCGTCCCATGCATTGACTGGGGCACGGACGCGGCGGCGGCATACGCAAATCTCCGGACGGATTTGGAAGCCGATGGTCCCCCGATCGGGTCTATGGACATGTTGATCGCGGCTTCCGCTCTGGCCGAGGGTGCGATTCTCGTGACCAACAACACCTCGCATTTTTCACGGATTCACGGACTGAAACTGGAAAACTGGTGCGAAGAAGCATAACCGCCGCTTTTTCTCAATTCCGGCTTGATTATTTCTGGTTCGGGTGATATAATAAGAAGATGACATGGCGGACGGTGCGCCGCCGGACGCTTCCTGTTTTCCCACTCTCCCCGAAAGGACACTTCGATGAAACACCGCTTCGCCGCCGGACTCGTGATCTGCTTCGCCGCAGCCGTCTGCCTCGCCTCCTGCTCGGATTCCAATGCCGAACGCGTGCCGGAATCCAAAACGGAATCCGGCGCTGTCGACAATAAAGTCGGTTCACCCGAAACCGAGGTCAAAACATCCGATGCGGGGGTCAATCTCCAGCTGGGAGTGAGAGACATGCGGACGGAATACCATGTCCGCCCCATCGGCATGGACGAACCGAAGCCGCGTTTCAGTTACACCGTGCAGCCCATTCCCATTGGAGGGGATGTTCCGATGCCGGAATTCATCCCGCCGAAACACCAGACCGCCCGCCGGATTCATGTGAAGGAGACGAAAACGGGGCGCGAGGTGTGGGATTCCGGCTGGGTCGAGACCGGCGAGACCATCCAGATCGAATACGAGGGCGAACCGCTCAAACCGTTCACGGCCTACACATGGTCCGTCGAGGTGAAAGACGAGGCGGGCCGCGCATTCGACTCCCGCGACACCTGCACGGGCCCCTATTCCTTCTCCTCCACGTTCGAGACGGGATTCCTCGGCACACCGTGGCAGGCGGAATGGATCGGTACGGAGCCGCACAGCGAAAACCTCCGGCCAGTGCCTCTGTTCCGCGGAGAGATGCCCGCCGTCGAGAACATCGCACAGGCGCGCCTGTACATCACCGCGCTCGGGCTCTACAAACCGTATCTGAACGGGAAAGATGTTTTCAAAGAGATCACGGCGACCTCCTCGGGCGCCATGTCCGTCTGCATGACGCCCGGCTGGACCGACTACTACCACCGCGTACAGTATCAGGCATACGACGTGACGAAGCTGATCAGCAAAAGCACGAAGAACGTCCTCACGGTCTGCCTCGCCGAAGGCTGGTACGCTGGCCGCATCTCGCGTCTCTGGAGCGACGGCAACAAGCCGACCTACGGCGATCAGCCCGTTTTCAAGGCGGAACTCCACATCAGGAAGACCGACGGATCGGTCGTGAAGCTTGTCACGGACAAAACCTGGAAATACAGAGACAGCTCCATCGTCATGAGCGACATCTACGACGGCGAACACTACGACGCCACGCTGAAAACAGAAGACCAGCCCTACAGGAACGCGGTCGTTTTCAATTCGGACGCACTGAAAAACGTCGCGATCGAATGGCAGTCCGGCGAGTTCGTCCGCGAGATGCGCACGCTCAAGCCGAAATCCATCCGCAAACTCGAAAACGGCACATTGATCGTCGATTTCGGGCAGAATTTCACCGGACGCGAACGCATCAATCTCCGGGGGTACCCGAAAGACGACAACGTCGTCCGCATCCGCCACGGCGAAATGCTCAAGAAGGACGGCTCTCTCTACACCGACAATCTGCGTTCCGCGAAGGCGACGACCACCTACACCGGCAACCGGTCGTACGAGCCGGATTTCACGTTCTACGGCTTCCGTTACCTCGGCATCGAAGGCGTACCGGCGAGCTACGACAACATCAGCCATCCGGGTTTCATGCGCGAGGATATCTCCGCCGTCGCGGTCTACTCCGGCCTGAAGGAGACCGGCACGTTCACCTGCTCCGAACCGCTCCTCAACAAGCTCTTCGAGAACATCCTCTGGGGGCAGCGCAGCAACTTCCTCGACGTGCCGACCGACTGTCCGCAGCGCGACGAACGCCTCGGCTGGACCGCCGACACGCAGGTCTTCGCGAACGCCGCAACGTACAACATGGACGCCGCCGCGTTCTACACGAAATGGCTGCGCGACCTGAACCTGTGCCAGTCGCCCGAGGGCGGCTATCCGAGCTTCGCGCCCGACCAGTACCAGTACGCCGCCGCCAAGGGCAAAGATTTCTTCGGGTACGCCTCCGGCTGGAGCGATGCCGGGCTGATCGTGCCGTGGATCCTCTACACGAAATACGGCGACAAGCGCGTGCTGGAGCAGTATTTCGACAACATGCTGAAATGGCTCGAGTTGCAGGAACGCAACTCCGGCGGCACGTACATCATCGACAACACCGTCTACGCCGACTGGCTGAACATGGACGCGAACCTGTCGTCCGCGTTCGTCTCCACGGCGTATTTCGCCGCCATGAACACCCTCGCCGCCCGCATCGCGCGCGTGATCGGACGCGAGGACGACGCCCGCAAACGCGAGGAGATTTTCGCGAAGACGAAAAAGGCGTTCCGCGGGCGTTTCCTCGACGAAAACGGCGAGCTGAAGGAAAAGACGCAAACCGCCGCGCTCTTCGTGCTGGATTTCGACCTGTGCGAGGAATCGGAACGCCAGGGCATCCTGGATTTCCTCGTCGCCGACATCACGGAAACCCGCAAGAACCACCTCAGCACCGGATTCCTCGGCACGCCGCTCCTGCTCCGCGTGCTCACAGAAAACGGCCAGATCGACCTTGCCTACAAGCTCCTGCTTCAGACCTCGTTCCCGTCGTGGCTCTACCCGGTCACGCAGGGTGCGACCACCATGTGGGAACGTTGGGACAGCTGGAACGAGGAGCGCGGCTTCGGCGACGTCTCCATGAACTCGTTCAACCACTACGCCTACGGCGCGGTCGCCGACTGGTTCTACGAGACGATCTGCGGCATCCGCCCGGTCACGGACGATCCCGCGGCGCGCGGATTCAAGCGGTTCCGCCTGGAGCCCATGCCCGGAAAGGAACTCAAATCCGCCTCGGCGTCCTATCTCTCGTCGTACGGGAAGATCGAGTCCGCCTGGGAACGGAAGGAAAACGAACTCGTCTGGAATTTCACGGTGCCGTGCAACACCACGGCGGAAGTCGTCTTCCCCT
>CACWOL010000084.1 GCA_902762495.1 uncultured bacterium
CGCATGATGCTCGGCGACTTCTCCGGGTTCCTGCCCTGCACCCCGTGGGGCGTGACCGTCCTGCTGGAAGCGAAGAAATCCATGATCGAGCTCAATTCCCAGCTTCTCGAGCTCGACAGCGCCATTTCCAAACTCAAACCCGCGCCCCCGCCGGAAACGGAATCCAAAGACACGAAAAAAGAAGACGCCGACAAGACCGGCAAGGAGTGACCGAACATGTCCGCAAACCTCATCAACGGCAACGAGATTTCCAAAGCAGTCAACGCCGAGACCGCGGCCGAGGTCGCGGAGATCGTCGCGAAATACGGCGTCCGGCCCGCACTGGCCGTCATCCTCGTCGGGGAAGACCCGGCATCCCAGGTCTACGTCTCCCGCAAGGACAAGAAATGCGCCGAGCTCGGCATCCGCTCCGAAAAGATCGTGCTCCCCGCGGACACCACCGAGGCCGAACTGCTCGCCATCATCGCGAAGCTCAACGCCGACCCGTCCATCCACGGCATCCTCGTCCAGTCGCCCGTCCCGAAGCAGATCGATGAACAAAAAGTCGTGCTCGCGATCGACCCGGCGAAGGACGTCGACTGCTTCCATCCGTTCAACGTCGGCCGCATGATGCTCGGCGACTTCTCCGGGTTCCTGCCCTGCACCCCGTGGGGCGTGACCGTCCTGCTGGAACGTTCCGGCGTCGTCACGCGCGGCAAGAACGCCGTCGTGCTCGGCCGGTCCAACATCGTCGGCAAGCCCATGGCCGCCATGCTCGCAGCGAAAGCCCCGTTCGGCGACGCCACCGTCACCGTCTGCCACTCCCACACCCGCGACCTCGCCGCCGTCACACTTCAGGCGGACATCATCGTCGCCGCCCTCGGCATCCCGCGGTTCCTGAAGGGCGACCAGGTGAAGGAAGGCGCCGTGATCATCGACGTCGGCATCAACCGCATCCCGGACCCGACAGCAAAGAACGGCTGCCGCCTCGTCGGCGACGTCGATTTCGATTCCGTCGTGGAAAAAGCCTCTCTCATCACCCCGGTCCCCGGCGGCGTCGGTCCCATGACCATCGCCATGCTCATGAAAAACACGCTCCGGGCCTGCCGCGCCGCGCTGAAGACCGCCTGATCTGAGCCCTGCCGAAGGAGGGACCGCTCATGCCTTTCCTGTTCAAAATCATCGCCGTCCTGATCGGCATTTTCATCTGGAAGGCCATCATCGGGAGCTTCCGCAAGGCGAACAGGGCGATGCACGACGATTCGTACGACGGGGAGGACGACTCCGCGCCTGTGGCGCAGTCCGACCTGGAAACGCAGTGGCGCGAGGCGGCGAATCAGCTCGCCTGCACGTACGATCCCGGCGACAAACCGAATGCGCAGGACGCCTCCATCACCGGAAGGTTCTCCGGGCATGCGATCACCATCAAACGGTTTGGACGCAACTATGTCCGCTATTTCGTGGCGTTCCGAAAAACGCCGGGTTTCAACGTCTGCGTGGTCCGCGACCTGGAGTCGATCGCCGAACGCATCCTGGACGGCCACCCGATCTTCCCCTCGAAGATGTTTTTCTCCTCGCAGGAACCCGACTTCTTCTGTTCGGCAGAATCCGAGGACGCGTTCGACCGCTTCCTGAACACGCCGTCGAACCGGTCCGCCGTGCTCAATCTCGTCCGGGTCTTCCCCGCCGGGATGTTCAACAACGAGGGCGTTTCCGTACGGCTGCGCGCCACGACGCCGGACGTCTCCGTCGTCAGTCGCATGGCCGCCATCGCGAACGCGCTGGAATCCCCCTCGTCCGAGCCGATGCCCGACCTGCTGACCGCGCAGAAGAAGAACCTTCTCGCCGTACCGGAGGATTTCACGCCCGAGGCAAGCACAAACGAGGAGCCGGATACGCCCAAACGCTTCCCGCCGCTCCAGATCGACGTCGATGCGAAAACGACCAGGATCCCGCTCCCGTCGAATACGACAATGACCTCTCAGCGCACGACCGTCATCCGGATCTCGTCCGAGGCGAAACGCATGAACAAATCCGACACGCCGAAAGCCGACGTCGTGCGGAGTTTGTCCACGACACCCGCGACAGAACCCGTCACTCCTCAAAGTCAGCCTGTCCCCGAGCAGAAACCCGCCGCGCCTGTCGCCGATGACCTGACGGTCGAATCCGTCTGCTCCGCGCTGTTCGGCAAGGCGTTCCCCGGCGCGGAGGAACGCGCCGCGTTCGACGCGATGAAGGGGCGCCGCGTACGCTGGAGCGGCGAACTCCTGATGAGCATGCCGTTCAGCATGGACTTCGTGTTCGGCTCGCAGAAAGGCGTGAAGGCAACGATCCTGATCTGCAAGATTGAACAGGGCTCCCTCCCGGTCCAGATCAAGGCGGTCGCGGCGTTCCCGCCGACGCTCCGCGAACAGTTGGATTCTCTGAAGGGCAAAACGATCATTTTCGAGGGCGAACTCCTCAAATTCGAGCCGTTCGCCCGCGAGATCTATCTGCTGGACGCCTTGCTCGCGTCCTGAATCTCTGCGTGCTTCCGCATTTTTCCGGACATTTTTCGCTTGAAATGCGCGGGAAACATGCTATAATATTCTATTATAGTTTTCAAAAACAATCATTCGCGGCATCTTCCGCGGCCGGCGTCCCCGCCTCGAAACACACGGTTCCCGCCGGTTTCAAACCCATGAGGCACTGTTATGAATCTCTTTCTCGGCGGCATCGTGTTTCTGGTACTCGGATATTTCGTGTACGGCAAACTGGTGGAAAATATCTTCGGTCCTGACGACCGCGAGACGCCCGCGGTGAAGCTTGCCGACGGCACGGATTATGTGATATTGCCGCGCTGGAAAAACATGCTGATCCAGCTGCTGAACATCGCGGGCATCGGCCCGGTGATCGGCGTGATCCTGGGCATCAAGTTCGGCGTCATCGCATTGGTCATCATCCCGCTCGGATGCGTCCTCATGGGCGCGGTGCACGACATGGCGGCCGGCATGATGTCGATCCGCGACAAGGGCGCGAACCTGCCGAAGATCGTGCATAAGAACCTCGGCATGGGATACAACGTCTTCTTCGAGTGGTTCATGGTGATCCTGCTGCTTCTCGTGGTCGCGGTCTTCATCAACGTCCCGGCCAACCTCATCAACACGACCGCGCAGGAATTCAGCACCCCGTCCGACCCCGTCGCCGCCTCGGCGTACGAACCGGAGAATTACTTCTGGGTGTCGGTCGTCGCCATCTTCTGCTACTACGTCATCGCCACGATGTTCCCCGTCGACAAGATCATCGGCAAAGTCTACCCGTTCTTCGGCCTCATGCTCCTGGTCGGCACCCTCGCCATCTTCTTCGCCCTGCTCGTCGCCGGATTCAAGGAACCGAGCATCATGCAGGAAAGCAAGGCGTTCCAGCTCCAGAAGTTCAACCCGGACACCGCGCCGGTCTTCCCGCTCCTCTTCGTGACCATTGCGTGCGGCATCATCTCCGGGTTCCACGCCACGCAGTCGCCGATCATCGCCCGCACGATGAAGTCCGAACGCGAGGCGCGCACCGACTTCTACGGCATGATGATCGTGGAAGGCATCATCGCCATGATCTGGGCGGTCGGCGGTCTCGCCATCTACAACCTGAAACCGGAATTCATGTCGAAGAGCGGCCCTGTGGTGCTCTGCGAGATCACGACCCATTTCCTCGGATCCTGGATGGGCACGATCACCGTGCTGGCGGTCGTGATCCTCGCCGTCACGAGCGGCGACACCGCGCTCCGCAGCACGCGCCTCAGCCTCGCCGAAATGCTCCACATCCCGCAGCAGAATTTCCTGCCGCGCTTCCTGACCTGCCTGCCGCTGATCGTCCTCGTGGCAGGCCTGCTCTACTGGTCCAACACCGACGCCAAGTCGTTCAACAAACTCTGGAACTACTTCGCCTGGGGCAACCAGGTGCTCGCCGCCACCACGCTGATGGCCGCCACCGTGTGGCTGCTCCGCAGGGGGAAGAAACTCGGCTCGCTGATCACGCTGATCCCCGGCATGTTCATGACCGCCGTCGTCGTCACGTTCATCGTGTGGACGTCCAGAAAGCTCGGTCAGCCCGACGGTCTTTTCTTCTTCACCCGCAACGGCGGTCTGCCGTACGGCGTTTCGATCGCGATCGGCGTCATAGTCGCGGTGGGATTCGCCGTCTTCGTCCTGCGACAGGGCAGAAAGCCCGACCCGCTGATCGACTACACCCCGGCGGCGGAACGGTATACCGTCATGGAATTCCGCCACTGCGGCAACACCG
>CACWOL010000085.1 GCA_902762495.1 uncultured bacterium
ACCGCGCCGCAGTTCGACATGAGCTTCATCCGCTGCCTCCAGCAGTCCGGCAACGCCGCCGTCACGGCGAACGTCTCCCTGACCATGGTGAACACCCCGGTCCGCTCGCTCGAAGAGTACGCAGTGCTCCGCGGCGTGCAGGAAGCCGCCGCCGACAAGGCTCCGTTCATCTACCGCGCGTCCATGGAGCCGGAATACCAGAACATCGCCAAGAACGTGCTCGGACGCACGTTCGTCGGCAAGAGCTACTACGAGGACGAGGACGGCAACAAGTTCTCCAATCCCCCGGCGCTCGACGTCCAGATCATCAACCCCTTCATCTGCCTCCCGCAGGAAAACGCCCCCGCCGGAGCCTACAATGAAAAGTACAAAGTCAAGGACGAAGCCTCCGACCTCAACAAGGACATGGTCAAGACCGACGGCTGCGTGATGTTCGACTACTCCATGTTCTTCAAGGACGTCGTCGAACGCGGCAACACCGGCGCGGAACTCAGCAACAACGTCCTCTGCGCGGGCGCGGCCACCCTCGGCCTCGGACGCGAAAAAGTCCTCACCGTCTACGAAAAGGAAAACGACGTCGAGCAGACCATCGGCCTCCCGATCCTCTGCCGCATCCCCGTCATCAAGTACCTCTTCAGCACCGTCACCAGCATCAAGGAACGCACCTACGTGATCGTGACCGCCGAAGCCGTCCTGCTCCACCCCGATGAGAAGAAAGGCATCCCGCAGACCGAAAGCGTCAACAAGGACGTGAAGCGCCGTATCGAGAATCCCTTCCGCGCCAGCGAAGACGATGCACCCAAGGCTGTACCCGTTGCCGAACAGCAGGCCAACGAAGAAAGCGAGAACTGATCCATGAAAACGAAACTCTACAGAAACATTATTCTTACCTTCGCAGCCGGACTCGTCGCGGCTTCCTGCAACACCGACCAGCTCCCGCAGCCCCCGCCGAACGTCACCGTCCTCGAAGGCGCGCAGGTCCCCTCCCACCTCACGGTAACCCCGCAGGCCATCCCCGGCTCCGCCAAGAGCGACCAGGGCGTTCCGACCGGCGGCTATGCCCCGACCGGCGTCCAGGCGAAATTGAACATCGACGTGAAGGACGGCACGAAGGAGATCACCGTCGTCCGCGACAACACCGACCCCTTCGTGATCACGAAGCCCTACACGATCAAGAACGCCGACCCCTACGCGGTCCGCAGCTATCTTGAAGCCGCCGTCGGCGCACGCAGCGTCAGCGCGAGCCCCGCGCAGGCCACCGCCGTCAAGTTCGACGACGGCACCGGCGTGGTCCTCGTCTCCGCCGAAGAATACCGCTTCAGCGACAACGAGGACGGACGCGGCATCGACAGCATCGTCGCCGCACTCGACCGCAAGGGCCTGACCTACTCCGGCGACGCCGGCACCCGCATCTACTTCCCGCGCGCCAGTAAGGCCGCGAACCTCCGCGACATGCTCCTGAAAGTCGGCTCCTCCGACCTCGACCCGCAGTTCGAGATCTCCCCCAGCACGATCCTGGTCGACGGCGAGCTGAACGCGCTCGTGATCTGCGCCCCGGAATGGTCCTGGGAAGACATGCGCAAGCTCCTCGTGAGCTACGACCGCCCGATTCCCGAGGTCAAGATCTCCTACCGTATCATCGAGATCTACGCCGAGAACGATGACCGCATCGGCGTCGACTTCCAGAGCTGGAAGAACAACGAGGGTGTCGACCTCTTCTCCGCAGGCGCCATGATGAGCCGCAACTGGGGCACATTCTTCACCAGCAGCGTCCAGGACACCAGCTTCAACAAGGTCTCCTACTGGAACTTCAATCCGAAGTGGAACAGCCGTTACCTCGACTTCATGACCTCCATCGGCAAGGCCAAGATCCTCGCCCGCGGTGAGATCGTGGCGCAGAACCGCACCGTCTCCACCGTCCAGGTCGCCTCCGGATTCTTCTATGACCGCACGTTCTACACCGCGGGCGCCAAGACCATCGCCGAAGGCACGGGCGAGTTCGCCTACACCGATCCGAACCCGGACACCATCCTCCGCGAAGCCCTCACGAAGATCCAGCCCTACTCCAAGATCAAGGAACTCTACAAGGATGCGGGCGACTCCGCCATCATCCGTCCCGACGGGTACACGCTCCGCACCATGGGCACCCAGACCGGCACGAACACCTACGGCGACGTCTCCGCGCTCGTCTTCGGCAACGACTCCAAGACCAGCCCGCTCGCCAAGTTCCTTACCGGCTACGTCAAGGCCGACGGCACCGTCGTCAACGGCGCGTACTACAACACCAACTGGGACAACGCGAACGCCGCGCCCGGCATCATCCATGGCTGGCTCCAGTACCCGATGGTCACCGACGGCTTCCAGTTCGACCTCCGCGTCACCCCGGTCGTCACCTCCAAGGCCGCCAAGATCACCTTCGACCTCGACAGCATCTCCCTGCTCGGCTGGAACGCCGACGGCTCCGCACGCATGAGCAAGTCCCAGACCGGCACGACCTTCCAGATCGGCACCGAGGCCGAGGAATTCGTGATCGGCGGCCTCAAGAAATCCGAGTCCGTCCGCAGCACCGCGGGCCTGCCCTTCCTGAAGGACATCCCGGTCCTCGGACGCGCCCTCTCCACCGAATCCGAGTCCATCAAGCAGTCCCAGCTCGTCGTGGTCGCCAGGGTCGAGTACTCCAACCCGGACGACAAGGTCGGCGCGGACATCTCCGAAGACCTCGGCAAGATCGTCAAGAGCGTCAACAAGGGCATGACCAGCCGCGTCGGCAACATGTTCTTCCAGCAGTACGGACTCGACGAGGACCGCGCCGATCGCGTCGAACGTCTTGACAAAGTCGGCAACTTCATCAACGACGACTACCAGGAGATGAAGTGATGAAAAAGAACGGCGTCAAACAGGCGAAGCGCCCCGTGACCGGGGCGCCGCTTCCTGAGACTTCGCCGGATCTTGAGGCGCTCAAAAAGATGGTCCGACTGCTCGAGCGCAAGCACCGCGAGTTTCTCGAAAAGGACTGGAAGGAACACGCCTACGAAATCCAGCGGAGTCAGTTCAACCAGCTCATGATCGTCCGGTTCGCCATGCCATGCAACCTCAGCCGCATCATGGCCGTGACCGGGCTCACCTCCGCAGGCGCGTCCCTCTTCGTCGACAAGCTCGTCCAAAGCGGATATCTCGTCCGCACCGACGACCCCAACGACCGCAGAAACGTGCGGATTTCGCTCTCCGCAAAGGGCGCGAAATTCATCAGCGAGGTCGTCGACAGGTTCAACAAGTTCATTGAGGGCTACCTCCGGACGCGCACTCGCGAGGAGCTGGCCGTCATCTCGCAGGCCATGGACATCATCAACGAGACGATCGACGACGGGGAGGAAGGCCTATAATCCTGGCGCTTCCCCGCAAAACAAGTCGAAATCGCATCCCGCTGTCTCCCCCTGGAGCAGCGGGATTTTTTGTGCTCGGATAAGCTCGAAAACACGACCGGATCACCATTCATTTAGCGTGGCGGCATTTCTCCGGCACGTTAAGAAAAGTTACAGTCCATGATAAAAAATCAATGGCGGAAAAAGACGATTCAGGCGAAAAGCAGTTTAGAGATTACACAAAATCAAAGATTAAGGTTTTTACATTTCTCAACAAATACTACATGCTTTTATCATATTATACATATCATTTACTATTGAAAAATCATTTGCACGATTGTATATTAACGCAGAAAATCCGAAACAACCAAACAAGTGAGCTCAAGATCCCCTCGCCAGGTGGCGTAAGGATCAAGGTTCACGCCAACAAATCACAAGGAGTTCAATATGAAACTCGGTCATTTCCTCGGTTGCGCAGCGGCGATCGCCCTCGCGATCACGGTCTTCGCACAGGCTCCGGCCGGCCCCGGCGCAGGCGCTGGTGCTGGTAACGGCGGCGCTCCGGCCATGGGCGGCTTCGGCGGCTTCGGCGGCGGCTTTGGCGGCGGTGCTCCTGGCGGAGCTCCTGCCGGCGGTCCCGGCGGCGGCTTCGGCGGCGGCATGGGCGGCTTCGGCGGCGTCGGCGGCGGCGCACCCGGTGGTGCTGCTCCCGGCGGTGCTCCTGCCGGCGGTGGCTTCGGCG
>CACWOL010000086.1 GCA_902762495.1 uncultured bacterium
CTCATCCTCCGATCCATCGTCGTCCATCAGAGGCCGTACAGACCAGATTTTTCAAAAAAAGTCATCAATTCCATTTGACTTTTGACACACTATCTTATCAGACGCGAATACAAGCTCGGAATGAGTTCAACGAAGCAAGACAAATAATCCAAGCTCAAATCGAGCTCAAAAAGACAAGGCTCTAAACAAGGAATCGGAAACGATCGACAGAGAAAGGGTGATTCAGCTCAGATGAGCTCAACGAATCAGCTTACCACGCCTCGGTCGTGTATTCGACGATCTGGCCGCCGAGGTCATAGGACGCCTGACGCAGGCCGTAATATTTCCCGACCTGCGGATCGACGTTGTATTGGTAGTTGGCGCTGCCGGAAACGGCACGTTTCTTAATCAGCGGTTCACTGCGGCCGGGGATCAGGACCTCCATCTCCGCGCTCAGATTGACATGGAATTCCGCAGGACGATATTGGTCTTCCTCATAACCAGGGTTATAACGAAGCATTGAGGTCGTGACGCCCACAAGGCGTACATACAGGATGCAGTCGGCCTCCTCCTTCGAAACGAGCTTGAGGGAGTTATCGCTCTGGAAACGTGCGGCGATCTGCGTGCGTGCGAGCTCGGTGAGGAGCGGTTCGCGCGTGTCGTTGCGGATGGTGCTGATCGCGATCGTCTTGATCTGCGGATGCATCATGGAACCCATGTGGTAATACCCGCAGGAAGCAGTGAAGAAAGCGCAGCCGAACGCAAGGACGCAAACAGCAAAAAGCGCCGGGATTGAACTGAATTTAATACGCCGCATCGGAACCGGCCCTTTCTTCATAGGTTTCGCGGGAATCCGTCTTGATGTCCTTCTTGAGGTCGCGAATCGGAAGCAGCCACTTGCCGTCGCTGTTTTCAGGCACGATCAGGAGGTCGGAATCCTCAAGCGGAATCGGGTTGCGGACGAAGTCGTAGTGAGCGGGATCCTTTCGCGGCATGGCATCGGGCGGAGCCTCGTAGGTCTCGTCGATCTCCGCCAGAAGCTTTTCGGACGGGATGGCGTGCTCCGTCTCGCCGTAACGCTGCACGACCTGGTTGAGGTAATGTTCCGCGAGGTCGTCGCGACCGTTGCGGTGATGGTATCTTGCCAGGTCGTGAAGACGCTTCGCCTGAATCTTGTCGATGACCAGACGCTGTTCCTTCACCCACTGGATCTCCGGAGCTTCCGGGTAAGTCTCCTCAAAGTGGTCAAGCTGTTCGAGCGCAAGCGTCGCCCAGCGTCCGTCGCCGTCGCCGCGTTCGGCGAGCTGGCAGTAGACATCCGCGAGGCCAAGCTCGGCATAATAGGCGGAATCGGTGCCGGGATGAAGATGAAGCACCTCTTTGAATTTCTCAATGGACTGATCCGTTTTCTGTTTCGTGAGGTACATTCGGGCAAGGCGCAGCCGGACAGCGCCCGCGGATTCGGCGCAGGGAGCGTTGCGGAGCGCGGCCTCGGAACACTCCAGGAAACGATCGGAATCCTTAATGAACGGAAGCCATTCGAACATGGCGTCGCGATGCCCGCGGTAGAACGCGTCCGCGATCTCGTATTCGCGGTTCACCGCTCCGGTAAAATCAATGCGGCTCATGTGCTCGCTGATGAGACGTTCGATGCAGTTGAACTCCTTGCCGTAAAGCTCTGCCTGACGGTATGCACGGGCCGCGTTGGTCAGCGCGTTCGCCTTCACAGTCTTGTCGGACGTAAGGAGCTCGGCGTCGAGGTAACGTTTGGCGGCCTTGCGGTATTCACCCTCGCGTTCGAGGTCAAGTCCTTTCTGGAACACCTTAAGCGCATCGGCATCGTTTTTTGCACGGCGGGAAGCGTCTTCCTCTTCCTTCTTCGCCTCAAGTTCGGCGTCGCGCGCTTCATCGGCGGTCAGTTCCGGCGAGGATGCGACTTCCGAGGCGGTCTCATCAACGTTTTCGGAGCTTGATGCAGCAGATTCCGCGGTCTTTTCGGTGCTCGAAACGGCGGTTTCCGCCTTGGATTCGGACGCGGCCGCTTCGTCCTTCGGAGCCGATTCCTGGGCATACGCCGACCATGCGCCGAGGGACAGAAGCGTCACCAGGCACACAGCAGAACAGGACCGGACTGGACGGAACGACATAAACGCGACTCAAAAAAACAATATTGATTTAGAAACGAAAAAACAAATCCTAATCTAGATAATCTAGCATAAAAGACGCAAAATGCCAGAAGAAAACCGGAAAAAACCCAAAAAAAAAGGAGGCGAGGCCTCCCTGCTGTAGTGCTCTCAGCTTCGTTTGAGCACACACGAAGTGTATCGAGCAGTGCGCGGCTTCCGCTCGCGCACAAAAAACAAGCATATTCTCTCCCCTGCCCTACCGTGTTTTCCGGTTGCGCAGGATGACCGCGACGATCAGAATTCCCCAGAAGACAAAGAAGACAGTCGACACGACGAAGACCGGAACCCAGCCGATGGTAAAGACCAATGTCAGGGCAAGCGCGGTCACGATGCCGCCGCCCATGAAGGGTTCGTGGAGAAGTTGCTTATAGCCGAACGCCGCAGTCGCTTCGGTCTTGTTCTCCGGGTCCACGGTACGCAGCAGCAGAAGTCCGGTCGCGGTCACACCGAGCGACTGCCCGAAATCCGCGATGGCACGTTCGAACCATGCGTCTCGGAAGAGTTTCGGCGCCACGAACAGCACCATCAGCACGGACAGCAGCGCGCCCGATGCGATCAGGATGAGCAGCGGCAGCCAGTTCTGCACCACAACCTCAATGCGGATCGTGGCGATCGCGGAAACCACCAAGAAATCCAGCGAAGCGCCGGAGATGCGTTTCATCTGCTCGCCGTCGATCAGGGGCGCGATGCGGAGCCGTTGGAATGCGTGCTGGATAATGAGGCCGCCGATCATGCACAAAGGAAAGAGCGGAAAACCTGAGAAAATGCGGATGGACGCTTTCGGGAAGATCACAATCTCCAGATATCGGCAGCTGAACAGGATCGCGTAACCGATCGATACGGCGGCCCCGATCAGCGCGCAATGCCACGCCAGCGAGTCGATGGAGTCGCACAGCACGGTCTGACGTCCGGCAGAGGGCTGTTCCCGGCGGCGGTAGATGCCCCTCAGATGCAGCCGGTCCATCTCCTCCAGCGGCATGAAGTCATGCACATGGCCGCGCCGGTTGGCCCAGTTCACCAGGACCATGCCGATGATGATCGCGACAATCATGCCAACAGTCGCCACGGTATAGCCCAGCGCGATGCCATCGCTCCAGTCGTATTCCTCGAACACGGACGCCATGCCGCCGACCGTACCGTGTCCGCCTTCGAATCCGATCTCCAGCAGATTGCCGAACGCGGGCGAGAGACCGAAGAGCGGCATCAGCACGAATCCGGTCAGGCCAAGTCCGAGTACATATTGCCCCCAGGCGATGAACTGCCCGAAGCAGAGTTGCGGAAATGCGACTGCGATCATTTTGGAAAGTTTCGGTGCGGTTACGCCGAGGAAGAGTCCTGCGAAGACCACGTTGATGAGGAAGCCCGGCAGTTTGCCGATGGCGGACAGGACATCCGCCGGGACCAGTCCGGGGAAGCATTTGAAGACGATGAGGGCGACCGCGCCGCCGACGATGGAGCTCGGCAGGTACAATTTCTGAAGGAGCGGGATGTAAACGCGCAGGCATTTCCCCAGCACGAGAAACAACGACAAAATGCAGAAAACAAGTACGGCAGTCATAAGCGGGCTCTTAAAAAAAATATGGAATAAAATAGAACTTCGTTTTTGAACGGAAGTTATAAAATAACAGTTATTTTTATGTCTGATGAATTTAATAATAATTTTACCAAAGAAAATTTTATAAATTCTTGTACCCAAGAAGAATTTAAAGAATTAAATAAACTCAAAGAAATTCAAAAAGGTGTTATTATG
>CACWOL010000087.1 GCA_902762495.1 uncultured bacterium
ATGCGACTGGCAGTCCATTCAGGGCCCGTGTCGGGCCGCCAGTACTATCGCCTTCTAGGCGCAGTGCATACCACCAGCTCAGCTGGTGGTCCTGATTTGATTCGTCGCTTCTAAAAACGCATGGGATCCTATGGGATGAAAAGAGCGATTGAATAAAATTAGAAACAACTTGTTGTCTTTATAATCCAAAAGCGCCCAAACCCTGTTCCTTACGCCGTCAAAGAGTGACGGATATTCCGTCAAATTAATTGTCATTCCGTCAAGACTATGATTATAAAATAATTGCGAATGACGAAAATGCCGTCATATCTGCCGGATACAGGATTGGGTTTTGGGACGATCAGGGCCGTGGTTCAAGTACATTTCTCCCCTGCCGGAAGACCGATTTCGGTCAGTTTTTCGAGGATTTTTTCGCAACGGATTTCTTTGTCGCGGTCTTTTTCGCCGCGGTCTTCGCGTCGGCTGTTTTCGCGGCCGGTTTTGCCGTCGAAGACTTTGCGGCCGGTTTCTTTTCCGCCGGTTTCTTCGCGGTCGTCTTTTTCACGGGCTTCTCCGGCGCGAGGTTCAGGGCGTCGAGCTGATCCCACGGCGACGGCGCGGCGGCGTCCGGTTCGGGTTCCGCCTCCCGTGTGTCGCAGGCGCACGACGCGTGATTGAGGTTCGCGCCGCACATCGGGCAGATCCCTTTGCAGTCCGGGGAACAATAGAAGCAGGACGGGAAGGCGAGAAGAAGCTCCTCGCGCACATCGTCCGTAAGGTCGACTTCCAGGTCGCGGACTTTTTCGAAGTGGAAGCACAGGTCCTTGACGGCGATCGTGACGGTGATGTCGTCGAGACAGCGCGCGCAGACCGTGGCGAGCGGAACGGACGCCCTGCCGGTCACAATGAGGTCGGCCCCGGCCATGACCGCCGACAGATGGTACGTGATGTCGCCTGCGGGAGCGAGCGGCGGATCGGCGTCGGGCGGGAGTTCCAGGATCTCGGCGGATTCCGTGCCGTCGAGCAGATATGGGGTATCGGGGAGGATATGCGAAGTGTTGATGATGATCATGATCCGGCTTGCTCCATTTTGTTGCGGATGGCGGCGACGACTTCCGAGGGCACGAACGCGGAAACGGACCCGCCGCAGGATGCGATCTCGCGGATGAGGCGAGAACTCAGGAAGGAGTATTCCGGGCTCGGCATCATGAAGAGCGTCTCGCAGACCGGATTCAGCTCACGGTTCATGAGCGCCATCTGGAATTCATATTCGAAATCGGAGACGGCGCGCAGGCCGCGGATGACCGCCGAGACTTCGAACGCGCTCACGGCGTCGGCGAGCAGTCCTGTGAACGTGACGACACGGACGTTCGGGATGGTCGCCGTGACTTTGCGGATGAGCTCAATGCGTTCGTCCGTGGTGAAGAGCGGCGATTTCTCCGAATTGCGCGCGACCGCCACAAGCACCTCGTCCGCAATGCGCGCCGCACGCCGGATGACGTCCAGATGCCCGTTTGTGACCGGGTCGAAACTGCCGGGATACATGAGGCGTTTCATGATTCGGCCGCCACCTGTTTCAATGAGTTCTCGCCGCAGAGTTCGCCGATGCGGTCCGCCGGGAATACCGTGAGTTCCGGCGTCGACGGATCGTAGAACACGAGTTCAGAGGCGTCGGCGTAGGCGGGGAGCACTTCCAGCGTCCTGCCGTCCGCCGTTTTCGTGAGCCGGTCGTGGAAATGCCCGACGAAGACGATGGAGTCCGGCGGGCACGAGGAGAGGAATTTGAGCGCGATCGGCTCAGGGAAAAACTGTTTGTGCGCCTGGTTCGTGACGCGGAGGCGTTCGCGGACGTAATGCGCGAACGTGGGGCCGAACGTGGGGCCGATGCACCACAGGAATCCGCGCGTCAGGAAGTTGCGCAGGATGAACCGCAGTACGGTGTAGGTGTAGTCCTTCCGGTTGATGCGGTCGCCGTGAAGCCATTGCAACGCACCGTCTTCGTACGAATCCTCGCTAGAATAGGAAAACGCGTCCGAGTACGTCTTCGCCACGAAAAATTCATGGTTGCCCTCCAGAAACACGATCCGGCGGCGCTCTTTTTCCCTGCGGCACCAGTCGAGGAAACGCCGGTGATCGTCGTTTTCATAGCCGCGCAGCGCGATCCACAGGTCGAAGATGTCGCCGAGGAAGATGATCCCGATGTCGGCGGGCAGACGCGACACGCCGTCGAGCATCCGGAAGAACTCGTCTTCCGGTTCGCGGCAGGTCAAATGTGCGTCGGCGATCATCAGCCAGCGTTTGGACATAGCGGAGGGGGGCCCTTTCCATGGTTTCATCTTCGGCCCGGCGGGCCGGAGTAAATATTATATCATACTATATCACGAAAACGCGAAAAAGAAAGCGAAAGTGTTTGACTTTTGGAAAAAATATGTCATATTAATAGGGCTTGGAACTCAAATCCGGTCCGTGCATCCCGTTTGGATAAACCCGAACCGCATGCAGTCCCGAAAAGCATGACGCCGGCTTAGCTCAGCGGTAGAGCTACGGTTTTGTAAACCGTCGGTCCTCGGTTCGAATCCGAGAGCCGGCTCCATTCATATGTCAACGGACCCGATACCTTGTCCTGCTTTTATTTGCGATGCCTCAACCCATTCCCTGTTTTTGACAATGAAAATCGCGATCCTCGTTTGTTATAATCCGACCCTTATCAATTTCCGGCTGGACCTGATGGCGGAAATGGTTCGTCGCGGTCATCAGGTCATTGCCATCGGAAATGAGTCCGACAGCAAATGGAGCAAGGCCCTGCAGCCGTACGGGATCGAGTACCGTCATATCAGGATGCAGCGAAACGGACTCAATCCCGTTCTGGATTTCTTTTCTCTCCTTCAACTGGTTAAGTTGTTGAAAAAAGAAAAGCCGGATCGAGTTTTTACTTCCCAGGCAAAGATGGTTTTGTATGGCGGGATTGCCGCGCATTTCCTCGGGATCCGGGACGTTTATCCGCTTATCGCAGGACTGGGATCCGTGTTTCTCGCCAATGGCTTGAAAGGGCGTATCCTGAAGACGATCTTGATATCCGGCTATCGTTTCTCGCTGCGAAGATCGCCGTCTGCCTTTTTCCAGAACAAGGATGATGCCTCGTTTTTCATTGAAAACAGGATCGTTTCTCCCGAGAAAATCGTGTTTCTCAACGGCTCCGGGGTGAATTTGGATAAATTTGTCAAACAACCGTTTCCGGAGACATTTGGGTTTCTCTGCGTCAGCCGGCTCATACGGGATAAAGGCCTAATGGAATATCTGTCCGCGTGCCGTATGGTCAAAAAGCGGCAGCCCGATATCCGATGTCTTCTTGTCGGGCCGTTCGACTCGAACCCCAGCGCGCTCAGACCCAACGAGTTGCAGCCTTATATCAACGACGGAAGCGTTGAGTATTTCGGGGAACAGACGGATGTCCGGCCGTATCTGGCCCAATGTAATGTTTTTGTATTGCCGTCCTATCGCGAAGGCACACCCAAATCGGTATTGGAAGCCATGTCGTGCGGCAAGGCGATCATAACGACGGATGCCCCGGGGTGCCGGGAGACAGTGGTGGATGGGAAAAACGGCTATCTTGTTCCTGTGAAAGACGTTAAGGCGCTTGCGGAAAAAATGCTGTCTCTCTATCACGACCCCGGCCTCTGCGAACAAATGGCGAATGCAAGCCGTCAGATCGCCGAGCAGAGATTTGACGTCCGGCTTGTTAATCGGGTCATCCTGCAAACCATGAG
>CACWOL010000088.1 GCA_902762495.1 uncultured bacterium
CGTGAACTCGTCGACGGGCTCTTCCGGCACAACGGGCTCGGAGACTTCCGGTTCTTTGCTTTCCTCGTCGACCACGATCCTGCTTGCCGTGATGACGAACTCTTTGTTTTTGGCGATGCTGGACACGCGGAATCCGTCCTCCAGGATTTCGACGACTTTGGCGGGGACGATGTTCCGACCGACTTTGACCTTGACGATGGTACCGACTTTGATTTCGCTGATGCTCATGGATGGCCTCCTGTGGGTTGTTTGGTGAGCGTGTTCGAGCGGACGCTTAACATAAGCACGCGTTCCGAGCTTAATCCAGTCGACTTATCGATAAAACCCGAATAAAAACGAATCTTTCCGATGTGAGCATGCTTTTGTGCTTATTCAAGCCGGAAAGCGAACAAAAGGAGAAATAACTTTTATGGAAAAACAGAAGAACCTTCTGGCCCTGACGCCGGAACAGCTTGTGGACGTTCTGGTCAGGTCTGGTTTCCAGGACATGACGCTGGAATTGCTTCACAGCGATTTCGAGCTGGGTGCTCCCAGGAACCCGGATGGAACTGTCAACCTCATTCACTACATGGCATGGACGATTAAGGAGATCAATGGCGATGCTGAATCCGACCAAACTCAAGCCGATTGAAATCGTGCGAATCGTGAATACGACCCCGCTGATGGCCGTGCTCAATGACAGACAGCTCCGGCGACACCGTGACCGCGCGGGCTTTCGCATCAGCGAAGATGGCGGCTCGACCGTGAATCTGTTCAAGTATGCGGCCTGGCTTCGTGCCGAGCTTATGCTTCGGCAGAGCGAGGTGCCGGTGACGTATGAGGACAAGAAGAATGCCGCGCGGAACCGGAACCTGGCAATGGCGATGGCTGGCCGCGATATTGGGGAGCTCCCGGATGTCGTGGATCCCGAGAGGAAGAAGAAATGCGAGCGGGATTTTCGGCTTTTCTGCAAGGAATACTTTCCCGAGTTGTTCGCACTCGAATGGTCTCCCGATCATTTGAAGGTAATAAAGAAAGTCGAGCAAGCCGTTCTGCATGGCGGGCTGTTCGCCATGGCGCTTCCGAGAGGCAGCGGTAAATCGACGATCACCGAGGTTGCCGCCATCTGGGCGATGCTGTATGGCCACCGTGAGTTCGTCGTGCTCATTGGAGCAACGGAGTCGGCAGCCTTGGAACTGCTCGATTCCCTCATGACCGAGCTGGAGGTGAACGAAAGACTTGCCCAGGATTTTCCTGAGGTCTGCTTTCCGATTCAGCAGCTCGACGGCATCGCAAACCGATGTGCAGGCCAGCTGTACCACGGCGAGCGTACCCGGATCACTTGGACGAGCAACGAAATCGTGCTCCCGACGATCAAGGGGAGCAAGGCCAGCGGGGTGGTGGTTCGCGTGGCCGGCATCACAGGCCGAATCCGCGGCATGAAGTATAAGCGCCCCGACGGTCGAAGCGTTCGCCCGAGCCTGGTGGTGATCGACGATCCCCAGACCTCGGAATCTGCCGGTTCCCTAGAGCAGACCCGCAAACGCATCCGTGTGCTCGCCGGTGACATCCTCGGCCTCGCTGGTCCCGGTCAGAAGATTTCGGGGATCATGCCGTGCACGATCATCAGACCCGGAGACATGGCCGACATCATCCTGAACCGGCAGACGCACCCCGACTGGAACGGGGAACGGACGAAAATGGTCTACGAATTCCCGAAGAACATGAAGCTCTGGGAGCAGTATGCGGATATTCGTGCCGAATCCCTGCGTACCGAGGGGAACATCCAGCAGGCGACGGACTTCTACGCGAAGCATCGGGCAGAGATGGACGAAGGAGCAAAGGTCAGCTGGGAGGCAAGATTCAATCCCGATGAGATCAGCGCGCTTCAGCATGCCATGAATTTGAAGCTGCAGGATGAAGTGGCTTTTTCGGCGGAATATCAGAATGATCCGCTTCCCGAAGACACCGGCGGTGAGGAGATTCTGAGCATCGACGCGATTTGCGAAAAGATCAACGGGCTTCCTCACAACAAGGTCCCGCTGGCCTGCAACCACGTCACCACGTTCATCGACGTCCAGAAAGCGCTTCTGTTTTATGTGGTGGTCGCCTGGTCTGACGACTTCACCGGCTCCATCATAGATTACGGCTCCTGGCCCGATCAGCATCGGCGGGAGTTCTCGCTCGCCGACGCCAACCCCGACCATCCAGAGCCTGAATCCGCGTGCCGGTCTTGAAGGCGGGCTGTACGCTGCCCTGACCGCCCTGACGGATGACCTGCTCGGTCGGGAATGGGAGCGTGAGGACGGAGCCATGATGAAGATCGAACGGGCTCTGATCGACGCAAACTGGGGGCAAAGTACGGAAATCGTCTATCAATTTTGCCGCGAATCCAAGTTCGCTGGCGTGGTGCTGCCGAGCCACGGTCGCTATGTCGGTGCGAGCTCAAAGCCGATGACGGAATACAGAAAGCAGCCCGGTGACAAGCTCGGATTCAACTGGATGATGCCGTCGGTGATCAAGAAACGGGCTGTCCGGCACGTCATCTTCGATTCCAACTTCTGGAAGTCGTTCGTCCATGCTCGTCTCGCGGTGCCGACTGGTGACCACGGCTCCCTCACGCTCTACGGACGCGTTCCCGGCATCCACCAGCTCCTGGCCGAACACCTCACCGCGGAATATCGCGTGAAAACTTCCGGCCGTGGCCGCACGGTGGACGAATGGAAGCTGAAGCCGGAACACCACGACAACCACTGGCTGGACTGTCTCGCCGGATGCGCGGTATGCGGGTCTATGCTCGGGTGCAGCCTGCCGGAATTCGGTGCGGTCGTGCAGAAGAAGCGCGGCCGCATCAAACTGTCCGAACGCACGGGAACGCATATCACTGCCGGGGAACCTCGGCGCAAGCTCAAACTATCAGACATGAGGAGGAACACATGACCGAAAAGGATCAGTTATGCTACTTAATATCGGGGATTATGCGAAGAATGTACGGAATCCCGCTGGATAAAGATGCGAAGCAGAGCTTTAAGTACATGTCGCCGGAGAATTGTGCCGAAAAAGGGTGCAAAGGTCTCCGGAAAACCGCAACCGAAACGGAGAACAGACTATGTATGACTCTGCCACCATCGATCAACTCAGTCGCATCACAGCCGCTGTTGTGAAGCGCATAGCCGTAAAACAGAAGAAAGAAGGAGCGAAGCATGAAAAACGAAACAGTGCTCCCCGCGCAAATTGAAGCCGTCTGGAATAAGGGCATGGATGAACTCATTCAGCAGTTCCGGGACCTCTACAGCTTCGAATGCGGAGACACCTCCATCCACCACCTGCGCAGGCGAATCGCATACCGCCTGCAGGAAATCTATTATGGCGGCGTCTCCGACGATGACCTTGAACTGCTCGACAAAATCGCCGACAGAGACCCGCTGGCCAACCTGAAACGCAACCGGAAGAAGAAAGCGATGCGTTTTGCCGGAACGAAACTGTACCGCATCTTCCGCGGGAGGCAGTACGAGGTCACCGTCATGTCGGAAAATGAATAGCGATCGCGCGCAAGATCACCGGCACACGCTGGAACGGAAAACTATTCTTCGGGGTGAAAGACAAATGAATCAGGTACGATGTGCAATCTACTGCCGCAAGTCGGTGGAAAAGGGGCTCGAGATGGAATTCAATACGCTGGACGCCCAGCGCGAGGCCGCGGAAGCCTATATTGAAAGCCAGAAAGCGAACGGGTGGGTATGCCTGCCGGAACACTATGACGACGGCGGCTTCTCCGGCGGGAACCTGAACAGGCCCGCGCTTCAGAAACTGCTCGCCGACTGCGAGGCCGGCAAGATCGACGTGATCGTGGTGTACAAGATCGACCGTCTGTCTTGTTCGCTGTGCGACTTCGCCGACCTCAGCCGCTCGTTCGAGAAATGGAACGTGGCCTTCGTCTCGGTCACGCAGGAGATCAATACTCATACGTCCGCTGGGCGCATGATGCTGAATATCCTCATGACGTTCGCTCAATTCGAGCGTGAAATGATCTCCTCGCGCATCAAGGACAAGATGTCAGCGACGCGAAAGAAGGGCAAGTGGGTCGGCGGGCAGATTCCGTTCGGTTACAAGGTCGAGAACAAGAAACTCGTGATCGATCCCGAAAAAGCGGAAATTGTCCGGCGAATCTTCCGGCGTTACCTCGAAATCCAGTCGCCAATGAGCATATCCCGTGAGCTCAGGGAAGACGGGATCATCGGATCCGGCGGGGGTCCTATGGACAAGGAATATGTTCTCCGCATCCTCAACAACTACACCTACGTCGGCAAGGTGCTGTACGACGGCGAAGTGTACGACGGGGAACACGAGGGCATCATCGACGAGGAAACCTGGGACACGGTTCACCGGTTCCTCCAGGAGAACAATCCCCGGCCTGATCGGTTGCTGGATCAGCCAAGCGAGGCCGCCCTTGCCGGGCTCATCCGATGCGGGCACTGCCACGGCGCAATGGTCCCGATCAGGGTAAAACGGCATGACCGGCTCTACCACTATTACCGCTGCCTGCGAAACATGAAGGCCTCGACCGACTGCCCGATCAAGTCAGTTCGGGCCAACGAAATCGAGGACATTGTGATCGAGCACATGAAATCAATGGTGCAGGCCCCGGAGGTGATCTTCGGCATTTCGAAGCTTACCGGGCTGACCTCGAGGGATATCTTCTCCGCATTCAAAGAACGGTTCTGGCTCGAGCTCACCCCCATAGAGAAGCAGCGGCTCATGCAGCTCCTCGTCGAACGCATTACCATCAACGAAGATGGCGTCGAAATCGAATACAGAACCAACGACATCCCATCCGTAAAGGAGGCATACAGTGAAGAGGAATCCGATTAAATCCGCAGAACGGTCGCGCAGATACGAGAAAAAGAAACTGCTTCCCAACGGGAATCTGCAGGTCTCAATCCCCATCAAGTTCAGGGCCATCGGATCACGCCACAAGATCGTGTTCCCGGGCGAAGTGAACGAAGCACCCGTGATTGTCGCGATTGCCCGCGCCTTCCGCTGGCAACGGTACATCGACGAAGGCAAGTTCAGCAACATCAATCAGCTGGCAAAGGCCGTCGGGCTCGACAGCTCGTTCGTCGCCGCGAACTTGCGCCTGCGCTGGC
>CACWOL010000089.1 GCA_902762495.1 uncultured bacterium
AAAAAAACGAAAAAAAAACGTTTTTGAGGTTGACTATTTGAAAAAGGGTAGTATAGTTTCCAAAGAACAAAACAAACCGTGTCGGGCGTGAACCCGAACGGCAACCACTACGAGACAGGAAGGAGCAATCCATTATGAACGAAATGAGCAATCTTCTCGACGAACTCGAAGAGCGCATGATGAAGTCGGAAGAATCCATGAAACACGATTTTTCCGCCATCCGCACCGGCAAAGCCTCGGCCGCGCTGGTCGAGCCGATCACGATAGAATATTACGGCACGCAGACCAAACTGCGCGACGTGGCGGGCATTTCCACGCCCGATCCGCGCACGATCGCGATCCAGCCCTGGGATAAGTCCGCGCTCGCCAAGATCGAAAAGGCGATCATCGCCTCCAATCTCGGCATCACGCCACTCAACGACGGCAAGGTCATCCGTCTGCCGATCCCGCCGCTCAGCGGAGAACGCCGCCAGCAGCTCACCAAGCAGGTGAAAGCCCGCTGCGAAGAGGCGAAAGTCTCCGTGCGCAACATCCGCCGCGACGGCAACGAGACCGCGAAAAAGATGGAGAAGGACTCCGTCATCAACGAAGACGAGCTCAAGGAACTCCTCGAAAAGATCCAGAAGCTCACCGACGAGTACATCAAGAATCTGGACGCCGTCTCCGCCGACAAGGAAAAAGAGATCATGACCGTCTGAGCACGGTCAAAGAATCCGATTCTTCTTTCGGAAATCCACGTCCGTCCCGCTCTCACCGGCTGGACGGACCCTTTTTTTATTGAGGCGGACTGAACTCAGCTTAAATTCGCGCGGTACCAGTCGATCGCGGCTTTGATGCCGCGTTCGAAGCTCCATTCAGGATCGTAGCCGAGAAGCTCTTTCGCCCGGCCGATGTAGGCGTTGCTGTGCCGGATGTCGCCGGGCCGCGCCGGACCGAAAACGGGTTCGACGTTCACGCCAAGCGCATCGGTGATGGCGCGGTACACTTCAAGCAGTGTCGTGCGTCCGCCGTATGCGATGTTGCAGGCCTGACCCGACGCTTCCCTCCCGGCAAGGCAGGCTTTCAGGTTGGCTTCGATCACGTTCTCCACATAGGTGAAGTCGCGGCTCTGGAGGCCGTCGCCGTGGATGGTCGGGCGTTCGCCGCGGAGGATCTGACGGATGAATTTCGGGATCACTGCCGCATAAGCGCCCTCGGGGTCCTGCCGCCGCCCGAAAACGTTGAAATACCGCAGGCCGACCGTTTCGAGGCCGTAATGCACGGAGTATTGGCGCGCCCAGTCCTCGTTTTCGCGTTTGGAAACGGCGTACGGACTCAGAGGATTTCCCTCGAAGCCTTCCTTCTGCGGGAGGATATCGGTATCGCCGTAGACGGACGAGCTGGACGCATAGACGAACTTTTTCACCTGATTCCGGCGGGCGGCTTCCAGCATATTCAGCGTGCCGGAAACGTTGTTCGCGCAGTAGAAAAGCGGCATTTCGAGACTTCGCGGCACGGATCCCCAGGCGGCCTGGTGCAGCACATAGTCCACGCCCTCGCAGGCGCGCATGCAGGTATCGAAATCCTTAATGTCGCCATGAATAAACTCATAGGAGGAATTTCCCTTGAAACTGTCAACGTTGGCCTGTTTTCCGGTGGAAAGATCGTCGAGGCAGCGCACCCGGCAGCCGAGTTTCAGGAGTACTTCGCAGAGATTCGAGCCGATGAAGCCCGCTCCGCCCGTGACAAGAAACACTGTATCCGAGGGAAACGATATGTTCCGATAGCCCATTGTCCGTTCTCCGGTTCCGCCTGTTCAGAGCCGCCAGTAGAGGTATTCCGCGGCCTCGAAATCGCGGCGGTCGAAGATGCCTTTGATGTCGAGGAGGACGTTTCTCCCCGGAGCAAAGAACCTGTTCAAATCGGCAGGAGTGAGGACTTTGAACGCGTCGTGCGCGACGGCGAGGATGACGGCATCCATATTTCGGATATCATTCAGATCGACGAACTCGATCCCGTACAGGCGTTTCGCTTCGGCGGCGTCCGCGGCGGGATCGGCAACGACGGGAGTGATCCCGTATTCCTGAAGCTCGTACACGATGTCAATGACCCGGGTATTGCGCGTGTCCGGGCAATTCTCCTTGAAAGTGAATCCGAGGATCGCGACACGTGCGTCCCTCACGTTTTTGCCTGCGGCGATGAGGCATTTCACGCAGTTTTCCGCCACGTATTTCCCCATGTCGTCGTTGATGCGGCGTCCGGCGAGAATGATCTGGCTGTGGTATCCCAGCTTTTCCGCCTTGTACGTCAGATAGTACGGGTCGACGCCGATGCAGTGCCCGCCCACGAGTCCCGGCTGGAACTTAAGGAAATTCCACTTGGTCCCGGCTGCCTCCAGGACCGATTTCGTGTCGATCCCCATCCGGTTGAAGATGATCGAAAGCTCGTTCATGAACGCGATGTTGATGTCGCGCTGGCAATTCTCTATGACCTTGGCCGCTTCGGCGACGCGGATACTTTCCGCACGGTAGACGCCCGCCTCCACGACCAGTCCATAGACGCGCGCCACGCAGTCGAGCGTTTCCGCGTCCATGCCGGACACGACCTTTCTGATCTTCGCCAGACGGTGTTCCTTGTCGCCGGGGTTGATGCGCTCCGGGCTGTAGCCGACCTTGAAATCCCGACCGCAAACCAGTCCGGATTCCTGTTCGAGGATGGGAACGCAGACTTCCTCGGTCACGCCCGGATACACCGTGGACTCGAAGACCGCGACGGAACCCGGCGTCAGGTTGCGTCCGAGCAGGCGCGACGCACTTTTCAGCGGCTCCAGGTCGGGCGTGTGGTCCGGGTTGACCGGCGTCGGGACCGCGACGATATGGAATCTCGCCTCGCGGAGCCGTGCGGGATCGGACGTGAAGTCCACGGTCGTCCGCCGGATCACGTCATCGCCTTCCTCGTGCGTCGGGTCGATGCCCTGTTTGTAGAGCGCGATCTTATCCGCATTAAGGTCGAATCCGATGACGTCGACCTTTTCCGCGAACGCCACAGCGATCGGCATGCCGACATAGCCAAGGCCGATCAGGGAGAGCTTCGTCTCCCGGTTCACCAGCTGATTGTAAAGATCCATCTTCACAGATTCCCCGGTTCAGTCGTAAATCGCATAGGTATAGATACGGCCCTCGATCAGGCCCCAGTTGATATCAGGCGGCATGTTTTCCTCTTCCTTCGCGATGAAAATGCCGTGTTCGCCGTTGTACCAGCCCTTGCTGGTCATGAAATAGATCCCGTACTCATCGCTGTATATCTTGATCGGCTTGACGGTCTCAAGAAACTTCGCATCGAAGTGGTTGAACGAAATATTGTCGTCTTTTCCGGTCATCGGCGTCATCCGATATGCCATCGCTTCCAAAGCCTCATGTTCGGCCGTAAGATAGTCCACGACTTCATCCGGAGGATAGAACTTGAT
>CACWOL010000090.1 GCA_902762495.1 uncultured bacterium
CAAGGACAAGTCCTTGACTGCGGTTGTGCCGTGCTCCGCGACGGCACGGGGAGAGCGTGCTGTGGTTGTGCTTGGCTCCGCTCAAGCACAATAAGGCCAATGCGGCGAATAGGGGGTCGAATTCGACCCCTTTGGAGATGTGATCGTTAGAATTGTCTCCGCAGTGCGGAGAAAATTTCGCGGATTACATGGTAATCGGGTATACAGTATTTGCAAAATTTGGAAACTTATCTATCTCTTTTTGTTCAGATCATTCCTCATTATCTAATTTGCTAGTCATTGACGAGCAAATTATAAAGTTGCCTTTTTCTTGGTCTTTAGATTTCTCGTTATCATTTTTGCTAGACACTGTCTGGCGAATTGCCGAAGCACCACATTCTTCGAAAAATCGCATGTTCTGAACAGGAAACCCGCGTAGGCTTAGGTCTTCGCTCGGACACGACAGGTTGACGCGAGAGGTGCGAAAAACCGGATTTTTCCGTTTTCTTTTTCGTTTTCACTGGATTTTTGCGGAAAGTGCTGTTACATTATCGAACAGAAAACCTGCTATATCCATTTCACAACAGAAAGGACCCCCCATGAAACACAAGGCTCTCATCGGCATCACCGCCGCGGCCGCCATCCTCTCGGCGGGCGCCGGGCTGGATGCGCAGAACCAGGACGCGCCGAAGACCATGACCGGCACGCTCGACCCTACAAAGATCAAGTTCGACATCAGCCCCACGATGTACGGCGTCTTCTTCGAGGACATCAACTTCGCGGCGGACGGCGGACTCTACGCCGAGCTCATCAAGAACCGTTCCTTCGAATTCCCGAACGGGCTTTCCGGCTGGGAGACGGACGGTAAGGTCGAGGTCGTGAAGGGCAGCGAGGGCGACGTGCCGTTCCCGCGCAATCCGCATTTCGCGCGCCTGACCGCCGAATCCCACCGCGACCAGTGGACCGCGCTTGACAACGGCGGATTCCGCGGCCTCGCGTTCGAGAAGGACAAGACCTATCATCTCTCCGTGACTGCGCGCCTCGCGCCCGGCACGACCGAACCGGTCAAATTCGACGCCGCGTTCGTCCGCGAGGACGGCACGATGGAGGCCCGCACGCCGTTCACGGTGAACAGCCGCGAGTGGAAGGAATACAAGGTGGACGTGAAGGCTGCCAGCACGCAGACGCGCGGCAAGTTCCGTCTGCTCCTGAACGGGCACAAGGGCACGGTCGACATGGACCACATCTCGCTGTTCCCCGAGGAAACGTGGAAGGGCCGCGCGAACGGCCTCCGCAACGACCTCGCGCAGGCGATCGCCGACCTCAAGCCGAAAATCTTCCGTTTCCCCGGCGGCTGCATCATCGAGGGCACCACGCTCGATCAGCGCTACAACTGGAAAAACTCCGTCGGTCCGGTCGGCAACCGTCCGCTGAACGGCAACCGCTGGAACAACACGTTCGTCGATCACCTGACCCCGGACTACTTCCAGAGCTACGGCCTCGGCTTCTTCGAGTTCTTCGAGTTCTGCGAGGACATCGGGGCGGAACCGCTGCCCGTGCTCAATATCGGCCTCGCGTGCCAGTTCCAGAACGACGCGAACGACCTAACCGCGCAGGTCGCGCTCGACCAGCTCGGCCCGTACATCCAGGACTGCCTCGACCTCATCGAGTTCGCGAACGGACCCGTCACGTCCACCTGGGGCAAGCTTCGCGCCGACATGGGCCACCCGGAGCCGTTCAACCTGAAATACATGGGCATCGGCAACGAGCAGTGGGGCAAGCTCTACACCGACCGCCTGCCGATCTTCCTGCGGGAAATCCGCGCGAAACACCCCGAGATCAAAATCATCGGGAGTTCCGGCCCGAACCCGGACGGCGCTGATTTCGACTATCTCTGGCCGAAGATGCGCGAGTTCAAGGCGGACCTCGTCGACGAGCACTACTACCGCGATCCCGCGTGGTTCCTCAGCCACATCGACCGCTACGACAAGTACGACCGCACCGGCCCGAAGGTCTTCGCGGGCGAATACGCCTGCCACGACGACCCGACCAATTCCCTCCGCGCCGCGCTCTGCGAAGCCGCGTTCCTGACCGGCGTCGAACGCAACGCAGACGTCGTCCGCATGACCTCCTACGCGCCGCTCCTCGCCAACTACTACGCGTGGCAGTGGGCGCATGACATGATCTGGTTCGACAACACCACGGTCGTGAAGACGCCGAGCTACTTGGTGCAGAAACTCTACAGCACCAACGCCGGAACGCACACGCTTGACCTCTCCGGCCTCGGGGCGCTGCCCGCCGACTGCTACTGCGGCGCGGTCCTCGATGAGACCGCCGACGGCAACAGCGTGATCGTGAAGTTCATCAACCTCGGCAAGACGACAGTGCCGATCTCCATCAACATCCCCGGCGCGGCCGACGGCGCGGAAGTCTCCGTGGCCGGCATCAAGGGTGCGGACCCCGCGGACAAGAACGACCTCGCGAATCCCGAGCTCGTCAAGATTGAAGAATCCACGCTGAAGATCGCCGGTACCGGCATCTTCGAAGCAAAACAGGCCCCGTTCAGCTTCATGGTCTACCGCATCCCGGTCAAATGATTTGCTGAAACAGCGGAAAAACTAAAAAACGACCTCATGGCCTCGTTCGCGGGACCATGAGGTTTTTCGTTGCCGGGATGAGAAAAGATTGGAAAAATATGTCCTGTCTTCGTTCATTGTCGTTTTTTGACGGTTTGAATTACATGTGCGTCATGTGGAAGAAGATGGTGTCGTGTTCCGGGTCGAAAAGGATCATGACACCGTAGGGCGTTCCCTGCTGCTGGATCATGCCTTCAAACGAACCGGAATAAAGCAGCGTCCTGTCCTGCAACCCCATGACGTCGATCATGGTACGCTGTTCGTCCCGGAGATAATCGTAATGATCGTCCTGGCCGAACGTGAGCGTGCCGGTCGACGAGCCGAATTCGTTTGACAAGGTAATGGGAATGGTCTTGCCGGATCCCGTCGCGCTTTTTGCGGAGGCGTCTGCCGGATCGTCCTGCAGCGCCGGATTCCAGTTGCTATGGTAAAATATAGCGGGTGTTTTATTTTGAAATCGAAGTGGCTGGATCATCCCAGACGTGGTACTGTATAAGAAACGACGGCGC
>CACWOL010000091.1 GCA_902762495.1 uncultured bacterium
CCTCGAGGAGCTTCTCGGCTTCCGCCGTGTCGTCCCCGGCCCTGTCCAGGCCCTCGCGAACAAGAACGGCGTCGTGGCGGAGCCGGAGAATGCGCTCTCCCTGAACGGGCTGCATTCCTTCGGCGAAGTGTTTCCCGTGATGGTCGATCGAACGCCCGCCGAGGCGGCGCAGTGGTCCCGCTTCGCGCGTTCGTGGGAGTCCGGCGACCTGTATCGCTACCGCGGACAGGTCTTCGCGACGAAGGACGGCGACGTGCGATTCGGCGAGCGGATGTGGGACTTCACGACCGTGAAGCTCGACGGCAGGACCGTCTTCGAGAGCCGCGAATTCAAGACCGCCGACTGCTCCGATGCGATCCCCGTCAAGGCCGGCTGGCACGAAATCGAAATCGTCTTCGAGAACGAGAACGGACGCGCCGGCGCCGCCTGGCCGGACTACGTCGACAAGGGCGTTCCGACCGGCCCCGGCTTCGGCATTGCCAAGGATGCGTCCAAGGCCTCCACCGACCCCGCCGACTACACCTTCCCCGCCGACATCGGCTTCTTCGGCAATGTTTTTCGCGTCCCCGTCGAGGGCTCGTTCGTCCGCGTCATCTCCGCAACGAAGCGCGACGACGGCGACATCGACCTCGCGCTCGCATGGACCGATCTTCCGTCCGGCGGCCTCAAAAGCCCGATCGTCCTTGCGGGCCCGACCGACGGCGGAACCACAACGGACGGATGGATCGTGCACAGGGACCTAGGAAACTTCCCCGCCGGATCGGGCGAAACGAACCTCGTCGTCCGGATGGACAAACAGCCCGTTTCCTTCCTGCGCGTCAAGTCCGTCATCTGCGAAGACCCTTTCAAACACCGCATGGACGGAACCTTGTTCGAATGGTCCCCCGCGATTCCAGTCAAGTGAACAAGTTTTCTCCTCTCCGCGCCACCATGCCCAACGCGAACCTCGTCTGGTGGTCCGACGTCCTCCGCCCGTAGCGCTCCCGTGCCGCCGCAAATTCCCTTGACAAACCGGCGGATGTGATGCAGAATTGTGAATCAATGAAACGGAGCAATGAATCATGACGACGATGACCATCCACGTGGAAGACGACTTCGCCGAAGCGCTGCGGGCCCACGCCCGCGCCGTCGGCACGAGCGTGAACCGGGCGGTGAAGGAGCTGCTTTCGCCGCTGCTCGGGCTCGCGAAGACCGGGGCGTCCGAAAGCGACAATCCCTACATGAAGTTCTGCGGCATCCTCCGGAAGGGCGAGGCGGACCGTCTGCGGGACTCCGTCGCGCGGCAGCGCACGATCGACGCGGAGATGTGGAAATGACCGACACGCTGCTGCTGGATTCCAACGCCCTCATCGCGCTGTTCGACGGCGACCGGGGCGTGGCGCGGATCATGGCGTCGGCGCCGCGGATCGCGATCCCGGCCGTCGTCTGCGGCGAGATCGACGCGGGCACGCAGGGAGAAACGGCCCGCGCGCGGGAAGAGCGGGAAGCCTTTTCGGAACTGCTCGCGATGCCGAACGTGTCGGTGCTGCCCGTGACGCGGACGACCGGCTCTTTCTACGCCCGGGTCTTCGCCTACTCCCATTCGGCCGGCCGGCCCATCCCGACGAACGACATCTGGATCGCCGCCGCGGTCCTGGAAACGGCCGGGATCCTCTGCACGGACGACCGGCATCTGCTGTCCCTGCCGCTCGTGCGCACGATCCGGTACCGGTAACCGTTCTCCCATAGCACCACATTCCGATAGTTCTTCCCACGACAAAAATGAAAAAGCAAGACGTTCTGCGGCCTCTGCCGGCCGGCGCGATGAAATTCGGCGGCTTCCTGGGCGACCGGCTGATCTCCGATACCTTGTCGAACATGGGCATCGTGCGAATGCCGGAAGAAGACGTGCCCTATATTGAGAAATTCGATTTTGTCCTCGGACCCAGTGAGATCAACCGGGCGGCCTGCGCCATGGTCACCTTTGGGGACCACATGGTCTTTTCCGTGACAAAAACGACGGTGGAGCCTTCATTTGAGGAGAGAATCGAAAAACTGCTGAACCAGGACGAGGTCCAGCTGAAGATCACGGGGAGTCCGCTGTATGAATATTGAGATCAATTATCCAAATGTCGGGAAACCGGCCTTGTTCATGGCATATTTCCGCAAGACACTGCGGTATCTTCTGATCCTGGCGGCCATCACCTGCCCGATCGTGAATCTGGCGGTGGGCGGCAAACTCTGGTGTCTGGTCAGTGTCTGGGTCATCCTGGGCATCTGGGATATCCTGGCGAAGCCGGACGTGATCGAGTACAGCCTGATCCGGCAGACGGTCAAGCTGACGATCTACGTCTGCGTGCTGCTGGTGCTGATCGACCAGCTGCTGGCGCCGGGCTGGGCCTCCTTCGTGGTGCCGATCGTCGGGTGCGCGTCGCTGATCGTGACCTTCGTGATCTTTGTCTCCGACCTGCACACGCAGATGCACAACATGATGCCCATGATCTGGCAGATCCTGCTGGCCTTAGGCTTCAGCGGTGTGACGCTGGCCGGCTGGCCGGAGAAAAGCTGGCCCATGATCGCCCTGGGCAGCCTGGCCCTCCTGATCGTGATCATTGGTGTGCTGACACTGCACAAAGAGATCTGGCTGGAACTGAAAAAACGGTTCCATGTGCAATAAAAAACAAGGGTATTTCGAGATCTGAAAGGATCCGAAATACCCTTTTGTATGCGGAAGATCACCCTTC
>CACWOL010000092.1 GCA_902762495.1 uncultured bacterium
ATCAGTTTTGAAAAATCCATAACGAAATCCTCAATTGTCCAGTTAAAAATGCCGGACTTGATTGCTGATATAGGCTCCTGTGTCGGAACAAAGGTCTCTGAAACCTTTATTTGAGCGCAGAAGCCCCGAGAGTGTACTGCGATACGCATAATCTACACCGTCAAGCATAAAAATCAAGGGAAAAAATCTTCCGGCATGAAATTTTAATCAAATATTATTGTTGTCCCCGCTGAATGAATGAACCGGCTCCAGTAACTCCAAAAATGATTCATTCAGTCGTTTTTGTAACGCTGCCGACGGATGGAAGCTCGAAAAAACTTTTCCAAACTTCAAAAAAACGATTGAAGTTTCGTTTTATGCATGTATATTAGTCAACAATCTCAAAAACGAGCTGACTTCCGATTGTTAGGTAACCTCGGAATAGGCTCAAAACTATAACAAGGAGTTCGAACTATGAAACTCGGTTATTTCCTCGGTTGTTCCCTCGCACTCGCGTTCGCTCTGACTGCGATCGCACAGGCTCCCGCTCCCGCACAGGGGCAGGGACAAGGTCAGCGTCCCGCCATGAGCCAGGGCCAGCGTCCGGGCCAGGGCGGTCAGCGTCAAGGCGGTCAGCGTAACGGCGGAAGCCCGTTCGGAGCAGGCGGCTTCGGCGGCGGCGGTCGTATCGAACCGCTTCCGGAAGGATTCGTCCCCTCCGAAACGACCATCTTCAATTCCCAGTATCCCGCCGTGAATCCGAAGACGCGCGAAGCCATCTACAAAGTGAACGCCCCCGGCGCGCAGAAAGTCACGATCACGCAGGAAGGCAAAGTCTACAACATGGAGAAGGCCTCCGACGGCCGCTGGACCGTCAAGACCGATCCGCTGGTCGTGGGCTTCCACTATTATTCCTACAACGTCGACGGCAACACGTTCTTCGATCCGGGCACGGAAGCGTATTTCGGCGGTAACTTCGAGCAGTCCGGCATCGAAATCCCGGAAGACGAGAAGGAAGCGGCCTACTACCACTTCGACAAGAACGTCCCGCACGGTCAGGTCCGCCGCTGCGACTACTGGTCCGAGATCAACGGCGTTCCGCGCGTCTGCCACGTCTACACGCCCGCCGAATATGAGACCCACCCCGAAAAGCGTTACCCGGTCCTCCTGCTCCTGCACGGCTGGGGCGAAGACGAAAACGGCTGGACCAATCAGGGCAAGACCAACTACATCATGGACAACCTGATCGCGGCGGGCAAAGCCGTCCCGATGATCATCGTCATGGACTGCGGCGACCTGAAGACCAATTCCTACTTCAAGAAGCCCGGGCAGGGCGGCCGCGGCGGCAACGTCAACGACATTTTCGTCAACGAGCTCCTTCCGTTCATCGACGCCAACTTCCGCACGCTGCCCGGACGCGAGAACCGCGCCATGGCCGGCCTTTCCCGCGGCGGCATGCAGACCTGGAGCACCGTTACGTCCAACCTCGACAAGTTCTCCTGGATCGGCAGCTTCAGCGGCCTGTCCGTGAACGGCGCGATCGACCAGGCGTTCAACGGCGCGTTCAAGACCGCGAAGGAAGATGCCTCCAAGAACATCAACCACATCTTCATCGGCCTCGGTTCCGAAGAGCGTCCCGAGAATGCGAAGCGCGTCGCGGATGCCTTCAATGAATTCGGCATCAAGACCACGTTCTTCGTTTCCGAAGGAACCGCCCACGAGTGGCTGACCTGGCGCCGCTGCCTCCGCGAATTTGCTCCGATCGTCTTCAACAAGAAGTGATCGGTCTTTATAATTCGTGCAATTATCTCTGGGGAGTCGGCCTCAAAACCGGCTCCTCTCTTTTTCGATACGGATACAGTATTTTGGATTCTTCGATTGAGATATCCAAAATACTGTTCTGCTTTTTTTGAATGTGAGGCGGGATCAGATGCAGTAGTCGAAGATGCCGTTTTCGGCGTCGTGACGCTGATAGGTGTTCAGGATGTCTTCGAGCGTGATCTGACGCGTGAGCTCGCGGATGCCGTTGTTCAGCTGCACCCAGATGTCGCGCGTGGGGCAAAGTACATTGCGTTTGCATTGTGCAGGGGAATGTACACAGCCCACCACCGAGATCGGCCCTTCCATCGTCTCCAGGATCTCCAGCAGCGTGATCTCTTCCGGCTGTTTCACCAGGTAAAAACCACCGTTGACGCCGCGCGTCGAACGGATCAGCTTCGCTTTCCTCAGATCAAGCACCAGACGGCTGATATACTTTTCCGAAATCTGCTGGGACTGCGCGATGTCGCGGAGCAGGCGGGGTCTGGACGGGTCATGCGTGGCCAGATCGATCAGGATCCGCAGTCCGTATCTTCCTTTGGTAGAGATTTTCATAAAATCGCTCTCTTTGGTTGCCTTTTGTTCGTTCACGATGTTTAATATAGCTCGTGAAATGTGCTTTTTCAAGTTGAAAGTCGAAAAGATTACAAAAAAAGTAGAGAAACTTTCTTTTCGATGCTTGACTTTTCTGTGAAACATGATATTGTATTTAACACATGACCCGCATGATTGTCATTCTATGCAGACGAAAACATAAAGGAGACGTTTCCTATGAGCATCGCAAACACAATTCTCGACAAGATCGGCGGCACCCCTCTGGTCCGCATCAACAAACTCAACCAGGGCGGCGCTGAAGTCGTCGTGA
>CACWOL010000093.1 GCA_902762495.1 uncultured bacterium
AGACACTGGCGCGCCGGGTACGCCTCACCAAGCGCATTGCCGTCGTGTCGTTCGTGGTCTACCTCCTGCTGATACTGCTGTGGGGCGCTTACGACTACACGTATACTTGCCGCATCCGCATCCCCGGCGGGACGACCGTCGTTGACCGCGGTTCGGTCAGGGAACATGCCGGTATTTTCGACTTTATCTTCAAATCCGCATGGCTCGAAAAACTGCGGCCTTATCTGCTGTACCGGCATTATGTCATCCAGCCCGGCGCGACGGAGATCGGGGCGGGCGCTTTTGATCACTGCATACACATGCGCAGCATCCGGATCCCGTACGGCGTGACGAAGATCGGGAACTATGCGTTCGGAACTTGTCTGAATCTGAGGGAGATCAGAATCCCAGACAGCGTGGAGGCCATCGACGTTTCCGCGTTTTACAACACCGGCCTGAGGAAGATCGTGATCCCGGACAGCGTGACGACGATCGGGGGGCGCGCGTTCGACAGAAGCCCGGAACTGCGGGAGATCGTGCTGCCGGATTCTTTGGCGGAGATCGACTCCGATCTGTTCTTCGAATGCCCGAACCTGACGGATATCCGAATCCCGTCCGGCGTAGAGATAATCGGCTCATGTGCTTTCAAGGGCTGCACTGCCTTAAAGGAAATCGACATCCCGTCCGGCGTGACGACGATCGGTTATTATGCGTTTTCCGGCTGCACCGGCCTGGAAACGGTCGTGCTCCGGGACGGGCTGAAAGAGATTCAACAGGGCGCGTTCGAGAACTGCACTGGCCTGAAGAAGATCGTGATTCCCTCCAGTGTGAAACATATCGGTTATCAGGCGTTCCACGGCTGCTCTGCTCTGGTGGATATTGAACTGCCGCCCGGCTTGAAAGTCGCGCCGGACGCGTTCGAAGGGTCGCCGTTTCAACAGGCCGCCGAAAGGAACGGAACAAGCCCGGAACTCACGCAGCCGTGACCATACGCAGGCCGTGACGGAGTCGATGGAGTATTGTTCCGCAGGAGACGACCGCTTGCCGCCATAGCTTTTTTATGGGGTGAGGATTCGCTGCGCGGCCGGATGCCGTGCGCTCGATGCCGAAAAAAGATCAGCGGTTGCCGCGCGAAATGCGGTGCGCGCCGGGTGCGACCGGAACGGTGTTGTTTTGTCCCGCGGAACGATTCTGCGAGGCGGCCTTGGACGGGATCCGGTGCTGGCTCGCGGAGACCGGGACCGAATCGTTTTTCTCCGGGAAAAGGTTCTGCGAGGCGGCTTTGGACTGGATGCGGTGCAAACTCGGCGAGACCGGGATGTTTGTGTTCCGTTCCATCGGCTCGACCTGGGTTTCGACCTTGCGCGGGACGCGGTGGAGGTTCGGCACGACGGGGATCGTGCTGCCGGGCTCTTTCGGGCGGACGATCCGCTGTGTGTTTGTGGAGGACGATCCAGCGCGTACTGTCCTTCCCGAGGAAGAAACGCCGTGATTGCCAATGATTACCGTGCTAGGACCGGGACCGTACGGCCGGAGTGGATCGAGAGGACGCGGCGGGGGAGGGGGCGGGATCCAGTGCGGCGGTTCGGCAGGACGCGGCAAGCGTCTGCCCCAGAGCCACGCGTCGGAATAGTAGAACCAGCCGTTGAAGTAGGGGACGTATTCGCCGAAGAAGAACACATAGGAAAACGGCGGATACTCATCCGGATCGGAGTCGGTGTCGGCGGCGTCTTTTTTCCGTGCGGCGGTGGCCTTGGCTGCGGACTGGGCCGGGGCTTCGGTTACTATGACGATTTCCTCCGGCGCATCGGTCTCGGAGTCGGGGAGGACGATGTCCGGCAGTATGACGACGGGGGTGGCAGCGACGACGGGCGAGACGGGATCGGCGGACGTTTTGCCGGAAATGGCGCGTTCCGCGGGCGAAACGAGGACCGGGGCAGGGGCCGGGTCGAGGATGGTCCGCATCAGGTTTACGAGGTCGGCCGTGCGCTGCATGGATTCGGCGTCGGGAGTCTGCGCAGAGGCCGCGGACATGACGGCTGCCGCCGCCGTGACCGCGATGCGGATCGCGAATGTCCTGCCGTTCATCTTCATTCCGTACCCCCTTGCAGTTGCTGTTATGATTAAGATAGCATAAAACGGCGGCATGTCAAGTGCCGCAAAACAAAAAGCGGCGTCGAATGCGGATGATCGGAAAAAGTTTTGTGCGGGCGGGATTTTTTTATTGAAAAAATGTTTTTTTCGTGTAGATTTTATGGATGAGATACGTTCTTTGAAGAATAAACTGTAACGATGCCCGGCATCACAACTTATCAAATCCAATTCAACTTGAAAGGAACGGAACCATGAACAAAATGACAGTTGCTATCCTGGCGCTCGCCCTCACCGGCAGTGTCGCATTCGCGCAGGGACAGGCAGGCGGCGGCGCAGGCCGCGGCGGAAATCGCGGCAATCGCGGTGCGGGTCAGCAGGCCCAGCCCGGCGGCTTCGGCGGCGGCGCTGGCGGCGCGGCCATGGGCGGC
>CACWOL010000094.1 GCA_902762495.1 uncultured bacterium
ACACGATGCTCCGGATGATCTGTCCGGGGTCTATTTATAAAGAGAAAGAATGGGGAGGAATGAATCATGGCGGTTCAGGTCATAAAAGCGAAAAAGCAAGCGGCGCAGGTCGCTGCCAGCGCACCTATTATCATCAACTTTGTCTTCATGTTTTGTCTCCTTGTGACGTTGTTTGTTTCTTGTGAACGATTGTTGCGTTCACAAGCACTATACGCACGGCGCGGGCAAATCTCCCGCGGGAAAATCAGATTTTTTGTATATACCATCCAGATCCTCAAGTCGCACAACTGAGAGCTTTTCGTTCAGGGGGTACGGCTCTTCAACCGGAGCCACCACGTATGCGCAATCCGGCTGAATCGCATCGATGGCGTTGTACGTTCCCTTCCCTATGGACGGCGCGGAACCTGCCTTGCATTCTATCGCAACTGTCTTGCCGCGCATGGACACGACAAAATCCATTTCCGTTCCGTCGGCGGTTCGATAGAAGGAAACATCCGCATTCGGAAATAGACCCCGGATGTTCCCCAGCACCATCTGTTCCCACAAAGAACCGAATGCCGGGTGGTTGTATGCTTCATCGAACGAGGAAATGCCCAGAAGCGCACAGGCGACACCCGTATCGGCGATATAGACCTTGGGGCTTTTTACCAGCCGCTTCTTCAGGTTCGCCTCATACGGCGGCACGACATCAACCATGAACGTCTCCTTCAAGAGATCAATGTAGCGCCTTACCGTCATGTCGGATACGCCGAGCGATGACGCCAGCCGCGAGAAGTTGACCGTCTGCCCGTTCTCGTGCGCCAGCATCCTCCACAGCCGACGCATCGTCTCCGGTACAAATTCCCGCCAGAAGGAGAGGTCTCGCTCAAGGAATGTCGTGACGAAGGACTCAAGCCAGTTCTGGGCAGCCTTGTCGCTTCTGGCCAGATAGGCGCGCGGGAATCCGCCGCGCCAAAGACATCGCGTCCAGTCCGCGTCCGCCAGCTCGCAGAACAGAAATGGCGTGAGCCGGAAATACGCGATGCGTCCGGCCAGCGATTCCGAACTTTGCCGAAGCAATTCGCGCGAAGCTGAACCCAAAATCAGAAAATGACCATTATCGCCCCATTCGTCACAAAGGCTTCTCAAAAGGGGGAACAGTTCAGGACGCCGCTGTACCTCATCGATACACACAAGTCTATCCCTGTTCCTCGAAAGGAAGAATTCCGGATGCGCCAGCTTCTCAAGGTCAAACGGATTCTCCAGGTCAAGATAAAGCGAGGCAGGGAACTCCGCCCGAATCATCTTGGCCAATGTCGATTTGCCGCATTGCCTGGGACCAATAAGAGCAACGACTGGATTACACTCAAGACTTTCGCGCAATTCGCCGTAAATATGCCGTTTGATCAGTTCTTTCATCATTTTTGCCTCTGCATATTCAACAGTTGTTGTTGAATGTGCGGATAGTATAGCATATAGACTCGCCGACTGTCAACCAGCACACCACTTTCCGTTTGGCATCGTATTCCTTGACCCGTGGACGGACGGTGAAGTAGTTGACGCCGGACTTTTTATTCGGCGTATTCCATTTCGACCGCCTCGATCATCTTGTTTACACGGTTCTTGACCTTGTAAATGATGTCTGGCGATACGCCGAAGCTTGCAGAAACCTCTTCAATCGCGCGGTTTTCCAGCACGTAAGCACGATAAATGTCCCGGGACTGCTGTTTCATCGCCACTTTCGTAAGGACATGTTCGATGGCGGCCTCATGCTTGGCCCTTGCCCAGTTCAAGTCAACTTGCGACTGTTGTTCGGGTGGAACGGCAAGCTCTTCCGTCAAATCGTCAATTGAGCAGTGGTCGGCGACATGTCGCGCCTGATCCTGCCGATATAGCATAATCAACTGACGGCGTATAAGAAGCGCAAGGAACGTCCGAAACCGCGCTTTGTCGGGGTTGTACTTCCCCGAGCGGATAATCTCGACCAGCTTGAGGTAAACTTCCTGAACAACGTCGTCCGGATCGTGTACATGGTCGTTCCACTCCACAAACCTGCGGATGGCGGGCGTATAGAGATTGAAGAATCGCACCCACGAAGCCTCATTCCCGCCCGTCACCTCGACGGCCAGCTTCTGCAGCAAGGTCATGGACGTTGGAGGGAAGAGACTCATTGCCGGGTTCCCTCGTAAATGCCGCCGACACTGAACGCCGCGTCAAAATCATCGATTGCGGCAGGTGCAGGTCGTTGGGAGAACACAAAATAACCGATGGCTGCGGCAACTACCGCGGCAGCCCCCGCGAGCGCGAAAAGAACGCGGCGCTTCCACCGCGGCGGCGCTTCCGGCTCTTCCTCCTTCTCCTGCTCTATAACGGGGGCGCTCCGCAGCGTTTCGACGAGCTCCA
>CACWOL010000095.1 GCA_902762495.1 uncultured bacterium
GAGATAGATCTTGTACGGGATGTGGTCGCAGTTCGGCTTGACGGTGTTTCCGGCGTTGTTTGCGGTTTCGTGTTCCATAGTTCTTGCTCCTGAGTTTGACAGCCGTGTTTCTGTTTTCCGGGCTGCCGCGGGTAAAAAAAAGAAGCGGACCAAACGTTCCGTTCGATCCGCCTTGACCTTCGATTGTGTTATGAAAAATCGACGTAAAAGATCCGGTCCGGACGGATTCACCGTCTGCACCAGCGCCAGTCAAAGAAATTGATGTACGTGTTCTTTTTCATAATGCAGTTACTATAGCATCATTTTCCGTGCTTGTCAAGCATTTTTTCCGCAAAAAAGTCGCGACGCGACGGAAAAACGGATTGACTTTTTACCCATGCGTGGTACATTGAAGGAAAGAACAAAACAATAAACCGCAAGAAACGGAACGAAGCCATGAAACTGTGCATGATCGGCATGAGGGGACACTCCTGCTACGTCTTCGAAAGCCTGAACGAAATACCGGGGATCGAGCTTGCAGCCGTCTCCCCCGGATGCCCGGAGGATTCGCCCGCGCCCCTGCTCGAAAACGCCGCGAAATGCGGATTCAGTCCGCGCGTCTGCGACGACTGGCGCGAGATGCTGGACAATGAAAAACCGGATATCGTCTGCATCGACGGCAAGTACGACCTGCATGCGGAGATGTGCATTGAGGCAGCCCGCCGGAACATCCATATCTTCTGCGAGAAGCCGATCGCGCTCACGCTCGAATCGCTCGACGCCATCGAAGACGCGCTGAAGACCAGCTCAAGCAAGCTCGTTTCCATGGTCGGGCTCCGCTACGATCCCGCCATGTACCACGCGCACCGGCTCGTCGCCGGCGGCGCGATCGGAAAGGTCAAGCTCATCTACGCCCAGAAATCCTACCGCCTCGGCACTCGTCCTGACTTTTATAAAAAACGCGAGACCTACGGCGGGACGATCCCGTGGGTCGGCAGTCACGCGCTCGACTGGATCATGTGGTTCGCGGACAGCGGATTCGCCACCGTCGCAGCCACGCAGACCAGCGAGGACAATTTCGGCAACGGCTCCATGGAGATCGCTGCGCAGGCCATCTTCACGATGAAGTCCGGCGCGCTCGCGGAGGCCAGCATCGAATACCTCCGCCCCGCCGCCGCGCCGTCCCACGGCGACGACCGCGTCCGCATCGCCGGGACCTCCGGCGTGATCGAGGTCCGCGACGGACACATCATCCTCATCGACGCCGCCGGACAGCGCACGATCGAACCGGACACGCCTGACCGGAAGATCTTCTCCGATTTCGTCTTCGGGCTGGAGGGCCGCCTGAACTGTCTCGTGGACACCCGGCAGTCGCTCGACCTGACCCGCGCGTGCCTGCTGACGCGTCAGGCCGCGGACGACGGCACGATCATTCGTTTCTGAACTCAAATCAACATAACGCATACAAGGAGTTTCCCATGTCCCTTCCGAAAGTCGCCGTCGTCGGCGCCCGCGGGTTCGCCAGCATGTACATCCGCCACTATATCCGCCTGCAGGACGCGGGCAGGATCGACTGGGCCGCCGCGGTGGTCCGTTCCCCGGACAAGGCCCCGGAGGAAGTCGCCCTGCTCAAATCACGCGGCGTGCGTATCTTCCCGGACACGAAGTCAATGTACGACGCCATCCCCGATCTTGCGCTCGTCGGTCTCCCCGTCGGCATCGAGTTCCACGAACCCATGACCTGCGAGGCGCTCGCGCACGGCGTGAACGTGCTCGTTGAAAAACCCGTCTCCACGACCACGGCGTCCGTCGACCGCATGATCGCCGCCGCAAACGCGCATCCGGACCTCTCCGTCACGGTCGGATTCCAGCACATGGCGGACCGCAACATCCGCCGCATCAAGGAAATGATCCTTTCCGGCAAACTCGGCAAGATCGAATCCATCCGGTTTCACGGGTTCTGGCCGCGCGGCGACGCCTACTACGGACGCAACAACTGGGCGGGAAAGATCGCCTCGCCCGCCACGGGCGCGCTCATTCTCGATTCCCCGGCGAACAACGCCTTCGCGCACTACCTGAACATCGCGCTCTTCCTCGCGGCGGACAAGCTCGAGGCAACGGCGGAGCCCGTCATCACGACCGCCCGCCTCCTCCGTGCCAGACGCACCATCGAGACATTCGACACCTGCGCAATCGACTTCAACGCAGGCAGCGTCCCCGTCTCGGCGTTCCTCACGCACACCTGTCAGGATACCACCGAGCCGCACATCGTCGTGCAGTGCACGGCAG
>CACWOL010000096.1:0-1013 GCA_902762495.1 uncultured bacterium
AGATGCACGAATTGACTTAATCAGTGTTTCCTTAAAGTATATCAAAGTTCACCGAAGATTTCCAGCCATAAAACGCATATAAAAACAAGGGATGCAGCGTCGATGAAGACGATATATCCCCTGTTCAGATTTGCGTTATACGTTTCCTTTACTGAAGGAACAACTGCTCGATGACCGCCAGCGCGGCGTCGGCCATCGCCGCGCCGTCGTGCCCCACGCCCGAGACCGTGGCGGCCTGCCAGTTGAACGGCACGCCCATCGCGTCTGCTTTTTCCTGCGCGACTGCGAAAAACTTCTTGCCGCGCTCGAGACGGTTCATGCCCTGCGCGTCAGCCTCCGGCGTCTGGCGGAGGTTCTCCGTTCTCCTGGTATCGGCCTCGCCGAGCAGGATCACGACAGGCTTCGCGAAGGCCGCCGCCAGTTCCTCGTCCGAAATCGGTACGCCGTCCAATCCGTAAGGGAAGCGCGCGTTCTCGTCGGGCATCGTGTACCAGCCCGCGTTCGCCGGCATGATAAGATTCGCCTCTGTCGGGCCGCCGAAAAGCGCGTAGCGGTGAACCATCTGCGCCCCCGCGGAGTGGCCGAAGACGGCCACAGGACTCGACGCCGCGCCCATGCGCTCCTTGACGTCGCGAATCACGCGGTCGACGACGGGGAACACCCACTTGTCCTTCGGCTGGAGATTGCCTTTTCCGTTCGTCTTGTCCATTAGGTTTCCGATGTTGTAATACCGGGAGCCCGGATATTTCGCGTCGGTGAACTCCGGGCAGACAATCAGCAGCCCGTCCTCGTCGGCAAAGTGTTCCCAGCTTGCGCGGTAATCGTCGGCGTTCCGGTTCATGCCGTGGAACACGAACACGATGGGACGCCCCGGCGCCCAGTTCGCCGCGCGATAACAATAAATCGCAATCGGAGCGGTCGTAGCCCCCGTCGGCTCCTCCATCTCGTAGACGGATTCGCCCAAGGGAAGCTCCCGCGCGAAGGCGACGGATGCCGTCGCCAAAAGCAACAGG
>CACWOL010000096.1:1023-2268 GCA_902762495.1 uncultured bacterium
TTTCAAAATGTATGCTCCTTTCTTGCCTTCCCCTCAAGGGGAGGGCTAGGATGCACGGGTTTCTCGCGCTAAGTTCACTTTCCGCCCAATTCCGCAGGTCGCGGCGGGACAGGATTCTGCTCGTCCTTGAAGAGGCGAACGAAGGCCGCACCTCCCCGGTCGAAGTAGAAAGAACCGACGGCGATGGACAGGAGATGACGGCCCGAGACGTCATAGTAGTAAATCTCGTTGTCATTCCAGACCAGATCGAAATACTTGTCCCATACGCGCATGTAGCCGGTGCCGTCCGGTTCCAGCACATACCAGAGGTCGACGCCGTATTTGCGGGCGTCCTCGCCGTAGGTGAATCGCTCATCGATGAGCTTTTGCAGCGCTTCGACGGTGGCGGCTTCCGCCGGACCTTTCGGCGCTTTCTCCCGTTCCTCCTTCGTCATCGGCATCTTCACGAAATCCTTGTAGCCCTGGATTCGGTCGAGACGCCAGAATCCCGCTTTCGTGCGCGGCCCTTCGGGAATCCCGAAGCTCTTTCGGCTGTTCGCGGGGCCGACGGCGATATGGCTGACGGGCGGCTTCTCGCCCTCGGCCAGCTCATATTCGAGGCAGAGGTCCGTCCGGATTCCGCCGAACCAGCGCGGATACCATTTCACTGTCCTGCCGCTCACCTCGATGCGGCCGTACTTGATCTCCGTACCGTAGCCGGGGCGTTCGATGTACCAATACTCGGTCAGGCCGTCCCGCTTGTCCCAATAGAAGAACATGTCGTGCAGGAACGCAAAGGAAACATCCTTCTTCTGCTTTCGGTATTTATCGTCTTCACCCAGCGGGAAGAACCACTTGTCCTCGGTGTCGCCGCTTCTGACATAGCCGTAGCCGCCGCGCTCGCCGGTCGGCACCAGCACGATGAAATGGTCGGCGGGGTTCGTCGTCGGGTCGCCCGCGTCGGCCTTCGTCACCTTGCCTCCCTCGGTCCACTGCTTCAGGCGATAGACTTGTCCCGGAAGCTCCTTACCGAGGTCGGGGCCGTCGATGATCGCGTTCGACGAGAACGCCGTGTCGCTGACTGAGCCGCCCAGCTGGAGCACCATACCCGGAGACAGCGGCGACTTCGCCATGAAGTCGCTTTCGCGCTCGAAGACGTAAACCTCTTCGATGTTTCCGCGCATCTGCTGGCAGTAGATCAGGCGGTTGCCCTCGAGGCTGTAATGACCGGACGTCTCATGCGGAAAGGTCAGCGTGATCGTCCTG